>JBAXVB010000037.1:0-21970 GCA_037129415.1 Deltaproteobacteria bacterium | reverse complement strand
TGCAATAAAAGAAGAATCATCACAGTTTCATAAGCTGTTTCTCACATGAAAAAAAGTGTAGTGGTCCCCAAATGCCGGACAATAGCATAAGATGGTGATCTGCTCTGAAAAAAGAATCGACTGTCAGCATTATGGCGGTTTTACCCTGTTTGTTCACCCGAAAGAATACTTCCCGGAACATGATTCCATGAAACGCATATTTCACCCAACACAGAACTATTCCAGAGACACCGGATTGGTTATTGTCCTTGTACTGCTTCTTACAGCTCACTGGAAGAACAATCTGGTTCTGATTCTTCCTGCTGCTGGAATACTGATCGCAGCAATGACGATCCCAATGATCTTTCTGCCTGCGGCTGTGATCTGGTATTATTTTTCTCTTTTCCTGGGGAAAATTTCCAACCGAATCGTTCTATCTTTTATTTTTATTGGCATCATAACACCGGTCAGCCTGGTCCGAAGATGTTTGGGTTTTGATCCAATGATGCGAAAAAAATGGAAAAAAGGAACTGATTCTGTTTTTTTTATAAGAAATCATACATTTGTGGCGAATGATTTGACAACACCTTTTTAACAGAGGAAAATATAATGGATATTATTAAAGATATCTGGGGATTTATGCAGGTGCGAAAAAAATACTGGCTGCTTCCGATCATCCTGATTATGCTGATGTTTGGCGGATTGATAGTTTTCTCCAGCGGGTCCGCGCTGACACCATTTATTTATACCTTGTTTTAATGCGATAAAACAGCCTCATGGAACTGAACATCTCAAAACAGGCTATTCAATGAATCGTTTGTATAAAATTTTGGGCATTTCCCTGATTATATCCGGTGTTGTTTTGAACGAATGGACCATCAAAGTAATATCTCAGGGACAAGTCAAGTTTGCCGAAACGGAAAAACAGATTTTTCTGGCCATCGTTGATATTTTTCTGATATTTCTGGGGCTTTTAATTTTCCGATATAAAAAAACCATTCTGCAAAATTTACTAATTGTTATCTGCTCGATTTTCTTTTCATTCTGGGTGCTGGAAATCGGATTAAATCATGTCCCTTCCAATCTGGAAACAGATTCGCCAATATGGATACCCTACAAGCAAAAAATGCTTAACAACCAGATCAATCAAATCCATCAAGACAAGGCCAAATTGAATTCTTATGGGTTTAACGATAAAGAACATTCCCCCCGTAAATCCCCCGGTGTCACCCGCATAGCTGTTTTGGGAGACTCCTTTATCTGGGGTGTCGGTGTTGATGATCGGGTGATCTGGACGCATAAATTAGAGTATATGCTGAACCAAAACGGAATCAGGTCCGAAATTCTTAATTGGGGAAAACCTGGCTGGTCAACGCTCGACGAATATCGTTTTCTGAAATCCTATGGCGTTGACCATGATTTCGATCTTCTTCTGGTGGGTTTTGTCGTAAATGATCCGGTTATGGATGAAAGTAACATAAAGCTTTTTATTTATGGCGGTGGAATCATAGACAGGCTCTTTGTCCAACCCATCAGCAGGTATTTATTCCCCAACGCAATTTCATTTTTTGTCGATTTGGTCAATGTTTTTTTTAATTCATTCTTTGACTATGGTTATACCAACTGGCTGAATAAAGTGTATTCAGAAAACAATCTTAAACAATATCAGGTCTTGTTGAAAAATATGTCTGAATATTGCGATGCCCACCATAAGCGAATGCTCTTTGTAATAACCCCGGAAAATCACCATACATGGTTACAACAGCGGTTTGAACAAATTATTCCCTTGCTGAAAAATGCCAATATTGACTATGTAAATCTGTATCCGGATGTCTATAAGGAGCTACATCATCTCCCCAACCGGAAACTGTGGGCAAATCCCGCAGACGGACATCCGGGAGATATGGTAACCGATGTTTATGCGCAAAGCATATATCAGTATCTGAACACTCATGGCTATCTGAATGCCTCAAAAGCTTCTCCGGTAACCCAATGATCGAAAACTGTTTTCTGGGAATATCCGCTTTTTATCATTACAGTGCTGCGGTTGTGATTCATGGGCAGGAAATAATTGCGGCCGCCCATGAAGAGCGATTCACTCGCATAAAACATGATCCGTCATTTCCGCAGCAGTAACCGTTCAGATATTCCGACTATCACGCACATTGACTTTTCAGCCAGGATTCAAACTGTTCACAAAGAAACCAATAAAAGATACTGGGAACTGATTCAGGCGTTTAAACAACTGACGGGTTTCAGCCTTGTGGTAAACACCAGTTTTAATGTTCGCGGAGAGCCAATTGTCTGTTCGCCACGGGATGCCTATCAGTGCTTTATGCGAACGGAGATGGACTGGCTGGTCATTAACAACTGCCTGTTTGAAAAATCAGTCCAACCCGAATGGGAAGAAACTGAAAACTGGCGGCAAGAGATTCAACTGGATTGAACATTCACAACTCATTGTCTTAACATCTCCATAATACAAAGCGCTTGACTTTTAATGAAATTACTGCAAAAAAATATCATCTGTGTTAATATCTGTTCGTTAGTATTTTCTTAATAACACACAGACTGACAGTTCTTTTATTCTTTTGTGCGAGGTTCCCTGATGATGTCGTTTACGATACACCGCATCCGGACGTTTTTCTGTTACGGGATATTTCTGATTTATCTTATGTCTTTTCCGTCATGTTCCCACAATTCGGATGGTCTTTCCAGGTTTGATGCCTCCATCAAAACCGCCGAGGATGTCAACCAGTTGAGGCAACTTGAAACTCAGCTTACAGTTACACCCGAAAAAGCTGCTCTGCATCCGGATTATCAGGTCATCAACAATATCGCAGTTCCCTATATTCCCGAGTACCGGATGGGACCAGGAGATGTGCTTGAAATAGTTTACCATCTGAAATATGAAAAAACGCCTGATGATTATCGGCTGGAAGTCCAGGACAGAATCAGCATCAATCTTCCCTATCACCCTCAGTACAGTTCATCCGTGCTGGTTCGATCCGATGGGAAAATTACAGCCCCGCTCATCGGCGATTTAAACGCTGAATCCAAGACCCCCATGGAACTTGCTGCTGAATTAAATCGTGAATACAAAAAATATCTTTTGCAACCTGCTGTTACTGTTGCGCTTGAAGAATTCAATGTGAAAGTTGCCGAGTTGAAGAAAGCCATCACCACTGCAGCCAGAGGGCAGAGCAAGATCGCCCCGGTTTCTCCCGATGGGCGCATTTCCTTCCCACTGATCGGTGGAATGCAGGTACAGGGGTTTACAGTGGCCCAGGTAGAAAAAACAATTAATGAAAGTTATGCCAAACAGGTTAGAAACCTCAATATCACGCTGATTCTTCTGGAAATACATCATCCCAAACTTTATGTTCTTGGCGAAGTTGAAAGACCTGGAGCCTACGACATTGCTTCCGTGCCCAATGTTCTTAATGCCTTGACGCTTTCAGGTGGCTTTAAAAAAAGCGGCGAACTGGAAGAAATAGCAATATTCCGAAACGAAGGACTGGAAAGACCTATTTCCTTTAAAGTGGATATCAAGACAGCTTTAAGAACAGGCGTTGCCTTGACCAATATCAAATTAAAACCGGGGGATATTATTTATGTCCCCAAAACCCGGATCGATGAGAGAAATGATACCATCGAGAGAATCTTTACAAAAGGTATTTGGGCTGTATTGCCTTTTACGACCAGTCTGGGCGTCACTTACCAACTGGACAGGGTCGCAGTTCTTCAATAGGACGATTTTATCATGCAGAACATATTCCGTGAATTTGTATTCATTTTATTCGATCGGATGAAGCTGATCATTATGGTGTTTCTGACTGTTTTTATCCTTTCGACAGTCACCGCTGTAACGCTTCCGTCCATCTACCGTTCCACAGCCAAATTTTCCCTGGTTATTCCGCAAGGATTTGACCCTTTACAGCAGGAAAACTCTATTGACTACCGGAACCGGATGAGACGATATCTCCAGGATCAAAAAGAACTGATTCTGTCCAACCGGGTACTGGAAAAAGTGTTTCAGATTTTGAATCCCGGAACAAAGCAGCCTGCGCCGGCCGAGCTGATTAATAAAATTCGAACGAATTTGGATGTAACACCTCCCAGCGGAGAAACCTTCGAGGGCTCCAACGTGTTTAACGTGGATTATATTGATCCTGATCCAGCAAGGGCTGCACAGGTTGCAGGCGCCGTTACCCAGGGGTATCTGGATACATATCTTGAAATCAGCCGGTCAAAGACCGATTATTCGCACTCATTTTTTGTTGAACAAACCCAAAAATTGAATAAAGTTATGTTTGATAAGGAAAACAAGCTTCGTGATTTTGAAATCAAACAGGCGTTGGCTTTACTTGAAATTATGAACCTGGATCCCGGAAAATCAAATGTGGAGCTTGGCCCCAACATGCTGTTAAGTCAGTTTTTGCGAAATTTACACGAACTTCAGGTTGAGCTGGCCGGTCTTAACATGTACATTGAATCCCTGGAACGGGAGGTTAATAAAAAAGGAATACCTGTTGTTCCTCTGGAAATGGAGGTTACCGGTCGTTCCATCACAGTTTTTAAAACCAAAGTATCTCAACTGCAGATACAATTGAATGAAATGAGGCCCCAGTTCAAGGAGAATTATGAGCCCCTTAAACAGGTTGAACAAGAGCTGAATCTAAGTGTGGATTCCCTGAAAAAAGAATTGGCTCGATCTGTTAGTGCGCAAAAAATCAGTGCTCAAAGTATTGAAGCCAGAATCAGGCAGATCGAAAAGATTATCCGTGACCTTAAGGAGCGAATCCAGACAACCGCCAGGGAAAAGGCAGGCTATGAAAATCTGAAGCAGGAATACAATCTTGCCAAGGATGCCTATTCCCGAGCCATGGCACAACTGGAACAGGCCAGGATGGCGCAGTCCCTGAATCAGGAAAAACAGTTCCTGACATTGATTGATAAACCCGTGGTTTCAGCAAAACCGTTTAAGCCCAATCGAATCCTGATAGCGGTCGGTGGACTGATTTCGGGAATTTTTCTGGGAATCGCTGGTGCCTTGACTGTCGATCATTTTGATCACAGCATCAAAACGCTGTATGACATTGAAACACATTTGAATGTTCCGGTTCTGGGGTCAATTCCCAGTGTTTAAACAACCATGACAGCGTGTTGACAAGAAAATTTGACAGTGATTTTTCTTTTAACCACGAAGGACACGAAAGCTACTCAAGTAATTTATGGATATACTCCCCCTTATTCTGATTGTTGTTATCTCTGCCGTCGTTATTTTCCTGTGGTTTCGGGGAAAACAGCAGAAAAGCCATAATGCGGAAGGCGATGTCTCCAAGCTTCCGGCTATTCTTATGGCATGTTGGCTGGTCGCCAGCGCAGTTATGGGGCCACATTTCTTTATTCTGCGGATGGGTGGGGTATTTGATATTACCATTGAGCGGCTATTGTTCATTGTGGTACTGGCATTTCTTGGTGCAGGGCTGTTTAACGGAAAAGTGAACCTTAGAAGTAGCATTACCATTGAAATGACAATGATGGTTTTTGTTTTGATCTGTATTATTTCAATGATGCGCACCGGTTTTCTTCGTACAAGCCCGTATTTCCCCTCCCCATGGTTTGTGTTTATCACCGGCTATTTATTTCCCTTTGTCGTTTATGTTTATGCCAAAAACTATCTTCGCGATGAAAATCAGGTTCAGCCGATTCTTCACACCTTGTTTTTTTTCGGTATCTATCTTTGTCTGATCGCTCCTTTTGAATATTTTGACCTGCGACAGTTTGTTTTTCCAAGATATATCAACGATATTACGATTTCGGATTTGCATATGGAACGCGCCAGGGGGCCTTTTCTGAATGCGGCTTTTAACGGAGTCGGGATTTTGATCGGCTTTATCTGTGGCCTGCATCTTCTCGAAAAAAAAACCGGATTTACCAGATTCTTTTATCAGGCATCGCTGTTGCTTTTTTTCCCGGCTGTTTTTTTTACCCTGACTCGGTCCGTGTATCTGGGGTTGCTTATAACGCTTATTATTTTCCTGGGATGGTATAAAACTTCTTTTTCAAAATGGAAATTGATTTCGCTCCCCCTGGCTCTGGTGTTGATTGTCGGAATTGTTAATTCTCCACGGCTGCTTTCGAAGGAAAGAAGGGAAGGTGGCGTCTATCAGGTTGATGAAGTAAATATCCGCATGGCCTTGCTGGAAAAGTCCTATTTTATGTTTTCGGAGCGCCCGCTGATGGGTATCGGGCTGGCCCAGTTCATCCCTGCATCCACCCGTGCGTATAAAGGGCGAACAGCGTTTATCGCTGAAGAAGCAGGCACTCAGTTTCAGCACAATCACTTGATGGGAATCGCAACAGAGTTGGGGTTGGAAGGAATTATAGTATATCTGGCCTTTATAATCCTTATCCTGCGACGAATGGCGCAACTGACTGGAAAATTACCCGAGTCGGGCATCATGGGGCGTAATCTGCGTATTGCAATTGTTGCTATCTGGTGTGTTTACCTGAACAACAATCTGTTTGTCGAGCCTTCAAACACTCTTTTTGTCAATGCAGTTCCTTTTTTGTTTGCAGGTTTGGCTGATGGCTTGTATATACGTGCTATGGAATCAGGTCAGAAGATCAAATTGCCAGTGAGGAATTCACTCGAACATGTTTAAAGACTTCTATCACTTAAAAACAGAGCCTTTCAGCACGCATCCCAACCCGGATGTTATTTTTATCTCCAACACTCATAAGGAAGCATGGTTTTATCTGCTTTTTGGCATTGATACCCAGGAGCCGTTTCTGGTGTTGACCGGCGAATACGGCATGGGAAAGACCCTGCTCTGCCTGCGGCTGATTCAGGTGTTAAAGAAAAAAGCCAAACGCCCCACCGAATATATTCCCACTCCAAATGAAGGCTATGGCGGAATTTTACGACGGATTGCCTCAAGGCTGGAAATTTCTCCGGTCCCTGAGGATGAGGGGATTCTTCAGGATATGATTTATGATTATTTCAGGTCCGATGCTGAAAATATCCGGTTTTATCTGATTATTGATGATGCCCACGAACTGGACATGCCAACCCTGACCAAGCTGAAACATTTATCTACATTCAGTCACAACGGGGTCTTTCCGATCATCATGATTTTTATAGCGCACCCCTCTTTTTTGAAAGATCTGAAAACCCCGGCCATAAGCTCACTCAATCAGCGGATTAAAAGACGATATCACTTAACCAGATTCAGTTTTGAGGAAACCAAAAATTATATTTTTTTTAGGCTCCTCAAATCCGGCGCTACGGGCATACCTGCATTTCCCGAAGAAACGCTTCAAAAAATCTTTGACTACAGCGGCGGCGTACCACGTCTGATCAACAATATCTGCGATACCTGTTTGCTGATTGGGGCCTCAAAGGAATTGTCCACTATTCCGCCGGATGTTGTGGATGAGGCTACAAAACTGGTTGAAGGCAGCCTGACGGAAATCGCAGACAAAACAGAAGCCGATACCAGGTTTGATTCAAAAAATGCAGCAGGAACCTTTTTTTCCATCTCAGACGATATTCCTGTTGCCGATCGAGAACCATTATTTTCAACACTGATGGATGATCCAGATGATGTTAAGCCGGAAAACTCCCGTCCAGCGGCTTCGGGTTTTGGAAAAAAACTAAGAAAAGCAGCAATAATTACCGTGACAGCCATTCTGTTGATGCTCTCCGGGGCAGTATTGTCCAGGCTTTTCTTGAATGACACCCAGATTTCAACTTTTTTCCCCCTACCCGGATCCCAGACGGAACAGACAAATTTGGCGAACCAACTCGCACAACAACCGCCTGAAGCTGTAAAATTGCAGACTTCACCTGCCCAACCTGATAAAATTGTCGCTCAGGTTCCAACCCTGCGTGAAGAAGTTACTGATAAGCCATCCGTCGGAATTCAGGTCGCCACAGCCCGAACCGAGGTCATGACATCAGAGCCGGATGATGCTAAGCCACAACCGACTGGTGGAATGGATATTCAGACATCTTCCAAAACCGAAGCCGTTTCATCTGGACATGTTGAACCCCTTGCCTATCATCCTTTTTCGCTCAGATCTTCAAGCTATCAGCAGTCGGATCGTGCCCTTGCGGAAATTTCCGAAATCAGACAACTGGGACTGTCCCCTTATCTGGTTAAAGTGGATTTGGGCGATATGGGTGTCTGGTGGCGAATATACATTGGGCTGTACTCGACAGAGGAGGAAGCCCGAAGCATCCTGAAAGGTTATAGACTGCCCAATGCAACTGTTCAAAAAACCGATTACGCCTGCCAGGTCGGTGAATTTTCAAATGAAACCGATGTCTTGAATATGTTCGGTAAATTAAAGCAATCCGGGTATTTCCCTTATACAATCCAGAAAGGAAGAGACTGTTTTCGTCTGTACCTGGGTGCCTATGAAAAAAAATCCGAGGCGGAAATTCTGTATCAGGAACTTCAGAAAAAAGGCATCAACAGTCAGGTCGTTAAACGATAACGCAACAACCGAAGGCGCATGTATGACGATATGGGAACAAGCATATTCCAAGCATAAAGAAGGCGGAAGTGTTCAGGCTTATCCGCAAACGGATAAACTGCTGCATCAAAAACTTTCAGTCCCGCCAGATTCTGTTACCCCTCAAACAAAGTCTTCGGATCCCGGATCTTTTGAAGATATGTTTTATCAAACCAATAGACCGCAGCCTGTTCATCAGAAAGTCCAGGGTCGGGCTCCGCAACCGTCCGCTTTTTCAAAACCGGTGAAAAGCCGGTTCAGCCCGCGAATTATAGCAGACAAGCTTTCTGCGTCCTATCCAGGAATTCTTTCCAAAATGAGTACTCAACTCTCGGATATCTGGTCCAATATCCTGATTCAAACCAAACAGGATGTTGAAACACTGCTTGTCTGCGGAGCAACCCGAAAAGAAGGAAACACTTTTATTTCCTTTTACTTGTCCATGTTTTTATCGAGAGAATACAGTATGAAAATTCTGTATGTGGATTCAAATCTGGAGCATGCTGTCATCCCGAAAATCCGGAATCTGCCTGGACTGTATTCATTTGTTGCTGAAAACAAGGAATTGTCCTCGCTGATTGTTCAAACCGAATATCCAGGGCTGTATTTGCTGCCTTCGGGATCCGGGAAAATTGCAAAAAATGCCGGCGGCAACATCCTGTCGCGCGAACCCATCGAAATTCTGATGAACTATTGCAGAACAAATTTCGACATTACCATTATTGATGGTCAGCCTTTAACCGCCAGCCCTGTCATGATTGAATTTGCAAGATTGGTGGATATGACTGCCCTGGTCTGCCGATATGGTTTCTCCCGCCGGGAAGTCAGCAAACTGGCTATTGATAAGCTCCAGAAATTCGGAATTACTTCAATCGGGGTGATTTTAAACGATCGACAGTTCCCCATACCTCAGAATCTTTACAAAATGATGGGATGATGGTCAGCGTACCTGGTAAAAAAAAGTCGATCCTGCATGTAATTGATGCACTGAACATTGGCGGTGCTCAGGAGCTGATTGTACTTCTGGCGGATAAAACGCCCAAGTCCGCATATCAGACCCTTGTTTGCGTCATTCAACCCGATCTCACCCTGAAATCCCGGATCGAATCCAGAGGGGTGTCTGTCTTTTGCTTTAACAGATCAAGGCCCAGCATTTTTTACCCTGGAAATTTTATCTCATATTTTTATTCCAACATCCGGGATATTATGTCTATTTGCAGGCAGCATCGGGTGGATGTGGTTCATTGCCATCTCTCTGATGCCGAATTTACAGGCATCATGGCAGGATGGCTTTATGGCGCCAGGCGAATCATTTCCACCGTGCATTATCCTGCGCTTCTGCCTGATCGTAAATCTGGAGATATCCGCAATTATCTCAGAATTGCTGCAACCCGCTTGCTGTATCGTGTTGCAACTGCCGTTGTGGCAGTGTCTGATGACGTGGCGCAGCAATTGAAGAACGTCTTTCGCCTGGCGCCTCCCAAAATAAAGGTTATCGTCAATGGCATTGATGTGGAAGCGATTCACCGCACCCAGCCCAATCCTGAACTTATGCCATCTCTTTGCGCCCTGCCAGGACAGCGGCTTATCACTTCGGTCGGGCGCCTGATGCCACCCAAGGGGCATGGTTATCTTATCGCCGCCATGCCGCATCTGATTCATCAGGTTGACAATGTCAGACTGCTTCTGGCAGGTGATGGAGACTTGAAGGAGTCGCTTGAACAACTGAGTCTGGCCCTTAAGGTTCGGGATGTCATTTCTTTTCTTGGAAGCCGGAGCGATGTTCCGGACATTCTGGCATTATCCGATGTGTTTGTACTGCCATCCATTTCAGAAGGAACATCCATGGCGCTTCTTGAAGCCATGGCGGGTTCAAAGCCCATTGTTGCAACCGACATCCCCGGAAACCGCAATGTATTAAGGCACGAACATAATTGCCTTCTGGTTCCTCCTGGCAACCCGGAAAAACTTGCAGAAGCTATTTCGTTTTTGCTGAATCATCCGCAGATTGCTGCTGCTTATGGCAAAAATGCTTATCAGGATGTCTGTCAGCAGTTCAACATCGATAAAACAATCACCCAACTCATCGCACTTTGGAAATAACCATGTTCACCCTAAGCCCGCTTCGTGCGCCATGACAAAAATTGCCGTAACCGGTTTTCGAGGTGTCCCTGCAACATGGGGCGGCATCGAACATCATTGTGAAAACCTTTATTCCAGGCTGGCTGAAAAGGGATATGACGTTACCATTTACGCCCGCAGCTACTATATTTCAAAGGGAATAACCAGGTACAAAGGTATGAAGATCAAGCGCCTGCCAACCCTGAATTTCAAATATACCGATGCCTTGCTGCATACGCTGATATCCACCGTTCATATTTTGTTCACCAATCCAGATATCGTTCATATACACGGCATCGGTCCCTGTTTTTTCAGTTGGATGCCCCAGGTTTTCAGGCCAAGGATGAAGGTTTTTTTTACTTGTCACGGACTTGACTGGCAGCGGAAAAAATGGCCGTGGTGGGCCTCCAGGTTAATTTATCTCGGAGAGCTGAGCGCCATTTTATTCGCTCAATACCGGATTGTGGTCTCTCGTGAACTTCAAGATTATTTCAACTCTGAACATGGGGTTGAAACTGTCTATATCCCCAATGGTATGACACCCCTTCCCCATATATCTCCACACCTGATCAAGCAGTGGGATTTGTCGGCCAGGAGGTATTTTCTGTGTGTTGGCCGCATGGTTCCGGAAAAACGCCTGGAAGATATCATAAAAGCATATTTGCTGATGCCCAGAAAAAGCAAATTAGTTATTGTTGGAGACAATGCCGCATCCGGACAGTATATGAACGGGTTAAGGAAACTGGCTGAAAATAATGCCGCCATCATTTTTACAGGATATCAGTTTGGAGCAGTTCTGCAGGAGCTGTTTTCCAATACCCGCGCTTTTATTACCGCATCCGAGCTGGAAGGACTTCCGATCACTCTTCTTGAAGCATTGTCTTACGGCGCGATGTGCGTTACCAGCGACATCTGCCCCCACAGGGAAGTGATGGAAACCCTTCAGTGGCTGTCATTTCCGGTAGGAGATATTCAGGCTATCTCAACCTGTCTGGATATTATTGAAACCATGACTGAAGGCCAGTTAGATGATTTTAAACAAGCGGCCATCAGTCTGATTTCAGACCGATTCAACTGGGATATGGTTTACAGCGAGCATGACCACCTGTATCAAAAGAGCATTGGAAACTGAAGCCTTATGAATTCGGACAGAAAACTCCTTAAACGAATTGAACTTCTGGTGGATGTGCTGTTGACATTGCTTGCGTTTATCATTGCATTCACGATTAAAAAATACTTGACGGATGATGCTTTTGGCGGCCTTGCTGCGAATACCAATTATATACCCATATTTATGATGATTACCGTCATCTGGTATGTGACTCTGGATTTTCTCAATAACGAATACAGTTATAACGCCAAAATGTCAGGCCCCATGCTTATGGGAGTTTTTAAAGGGGTCACCATCAGCGTCGTTATTTTGGTGCTGTGTCTGTATATTTTAAAAATAAAGGATATCAGCAGGTTATTTCTATTTATGTTTTATTTTCTGGATATGGTAGCGCTTAATCTCAGCAGATGGGTGATGCGTAAATATATTTCCACTAAACGCAGCAAAGATTTCTATAATCACTATGTGCTGGTACTGGGAAGTCGGGCTACAGCCCAGGATCTCATCCAGATGGTTACCGGCAACAAGGAAACCAATATCAAATTCGTGGGATGTTTGGATCTGAACCGCCAGGATGTTGGAAAAATCGTGAGTTGCGGGGTTCGTGTTATTGGCACTTTGGATGATCTTCGGAATGTTTTGCTTAGCCAGGTTATTGATGAAGTCCTGATAACCATGCCATTAAATGAAATCAAAAATTCTGAATGGTATCTGTCATTCATTAACACCTTTGGAATCACCATTCGTATTATCCCTAACTGGTATATCCGTAAATTTATCTCTATGCAGCCGAATGCTCACGCATTCCAGGTTGACCGTTTTTTGTCGGAACCGTCACTTGTTTTAAGTACTATTCAGGAAAGACAGGATGCCCTGATAATAAAATCCATCCTGGACTTTTTTCTGGCAGTTCTTGTTCTGATTCTTGGTTTTCCGCTGTTTATCATCATTTCTTGTTTAATCAGGCAGTCATCTTCAGGACCTGTTTTTTTTAAACAGATCCGGTGCGGCCAGTTCGGCAGGAAATTCGCGGTCTATAAATTTCGAACCATGGTCCAGGATGCTACAGAAAAACTCGAAAGCCTGGCAAAATTTAATGAGGCCAGTGGTCCGGCGTTTAAAATTAAAAAAGATCCTCGCATTATTCCCTATATCGGAACCTTCCTTAGAAAACTGAGTCTGGATGAACTGCCTCAGTTTATCAATGTCATCCGGGGCGAAATGAGCGTTGTGGGGCCCAGGCCTCCGATGCCATCTGAAGTTGAAAAATATGAATTGTGGCAGCGCCGAAGACTTTCCATGAAGCCAGGCATCACCGGCACCTGGCAAATCCAGCCCAATCGGAATGATATTCCATTTGACAGGTGGATGGATATGGACCTGGATTATATAGATCGCTGGTCTTTGTGGCTGGATATTTCCATTATCTTAAAAACGCTTCCGGCAGTCTTTTTGGGACGTGGCAGATAAAATGAATAATACGGAATATGGGAAATTCATGTCTCGCGCATGGACGTAAGCGTTCATACCCCCTCTCAGCGGGAGGGGGTGTCTGACGCTTACGCATGGACAGCAATGTGACGAATAGATTTGGGTTGACAAGATCGGGTGTTTTTATTTAGTATATACGATAGTATCAGTTTGAAATATTTCTGAGGAGGTGGTTATATCTTTTCTTTTTTAACCGAGGCACAAAAAGAAGGCGAACTTGAAATTAATAGAAGGGGTTTTCTCAAAATGGGTGTACTGGCTGCTTTTCTGGGGATGATTCCGGTGTCTGCTCTTTCCGCAGTTCCCCAAAAAGCCAAAACCGCAAAAGCTGGGCAATCCAAAGCGCTGCATTTTTTTAATCCCCATACCGGTGAAAAACTGGATGTGTCCTATTTCGCCAAAGGGCGATATTCACCAGCAGCAATGAAAGATGTTAGTTATTTATTCAGAGATCACCGCACGGGAAGCATTAAAAATATTGATCCGCATCTTCTCGACTACCTTTATGGCATGTCCCTCAAGCTGGAAACCCGCTCGTCCCCGTTTCACATAGTATCCGGATACAGAACTCCTGAAACCAACGCCATACTTTGTCGGGAAAGTGGAAATGTTGCCAAGAACAGCCTGCATATACAAGGCAAAGCAGTTGACATTCGCTTACCGGATCGAAAAATTTCTGCTGTCAGACGGGTAGCGGTATCGCTGAAAAAAGGCGGGGTCGGATATTATCCTTCAGAAAACTTTGTTCATGTGGATGTTGGGGATATTCGCTGCTGGTGATGCAGTTAGTTTGTTGCTCTCAGATCGGGTAAATTATCCGCTGAAATATAGTGGAAGGTATCCTTAAGTTTTGCTTTAATAGCCCTTGAAAGTGGCGGATCCCGATCGTAAATGTCAGTTCCAAAGTGAACAGTGCCCGTCTCGGTTACCCAGGCTGTCCAGTAAAGGAGGTGTACCGGGATGGGATCCTTTATGCGAACCACTGTTGCTACACCGCTTTCGATTGTTTCCTTGATCTTTTGGCTGGACCACTGTGGATCATTTTGAAGGAGGTATTTTGCCAGTTCAACCGGTTTTTCAATACGGATACAGCCGGAGCTGAAATCTCTGGAGGCCCTTTTGAACAAACCGCGTTGGGGTGTATCATGAAGATAGACAGAAAACTTATTGGGAAACATGAATTTAATTCTGCCCAGAGCATTTGATGGACCGGGATCCTGCCTAAGCCTGTAGGGGAAATTAGTGGAAGTCACCCGATACCAGTCGATCGTTACCGGATTGATTTCTGGAGCATCTTCACCCCAGTTTCCAAATACTTTGATGTGATGTTGAGTTAAATAAAGCGGGTTTTTCCGGATAATGGGAAGTTTGTCCTCAATGGCAATCTTTATCGGGATAGTCCAAAATGGATTCAAAACCAGATATTTCATTTTTTCGCTGAAAACAGGCGTTCGGCGATAAGCCTTTCCTACAACCACCCGCATTTCCAGAACCGTAGCTTGGTTCTCCACAACCGCAAGACTGTAATCGGCAATGTTCACAAGTATATATCGGGAACCCAGGTCACGGGGGATCCATCGCCACCGTTCCAAATTAAGCTCGATCTGGCGTATTCGATCTTCAACCGGAACATTCATCGCTATCAGGGTACTGAGGCCCACCACACCGTCCGGCTCAATTCCATGTCGTATCTGAAATCGCTGAACCCCTTTCATCAAGGATTCGTCAAACTCGGTGGGTTTGAAACTATGTTAATGTGGATCAATATCTTCGGTTACGATCAGGCGCTTTCGGATTTTATCTATCCGATCGTGAACATCGCCGATTTTCAAGCTTGATCCTGGAGGAATAGAAGGCCAGCCGCCTTTCTTCTGAATGTAGATATAATGTTGAAGCGCATCCCGCAATCGGTAATAGGCGGAATGCACCGGACGAAGCCCTTCAAGAAACGATTCTATACCGTTTGAATATGCATTAGAATTCAGAATTAAGGCAATGTCGGTTGGTGGATTGAAAAATAACCAAGTTGTATCTACAGAGCCGGGAATTACTCTGCCTGTGAGAAGATGAGAACTGAAAAGTAAAAATGCGTCAGTGAGCAAAATATCCAAATCAACCTGTTTTTCAAGATCAAAAGACTGTCTCTGAAGCAGCGCTTCTTTGAAATTATCAATCAAGGTTTTTATCCGGGATAAATGATAATCCTCTGATATCAGTCCATCCAGATCAGCTTCCTCAATGGAGTGGACGAGCTGTTCCGCCTGCGGCGTAAGACCGGTATCAATCGTCCATAATGGTTTGAAATCACATTTTTCATAAAAAGATGATATCACGGAATGATAGTAAATGTAAGGGGAAAGAGCAGATATATCAGTATCTTTTATATTCAGTCTTCTTTCCAAAAAGTATTTAAATTCTGCTGGAGCGATTTTTGCGGCAAAACAATTACCAGGGCTGGCGCAGATGAGTTCTGTCCCAAATATCGCGATCAAACAAACGACAACAGTATATGCATAAACTTTGCTTTTTATCATATCGTGGAACTGTAACATCTCAGGGAGACAAAAACGCCTTAACATTGTCGAAAATTTCATCAATATGGTTCGCATCAATCCATTTTACCTGTGAATCAGAATTAAACCAGGTCAGTTGCCGTTTGGCATAGCGCCGTGTGTCTTGTTTCAGCGTTTTAAGGGTGTCATCCCAGTTCAGACATCCTTCAAAAAAATCCAAAATATGTCGGTATCCTATGGATTGAAGGGGCTTTAACACTGATGTGTACCCTCTTTTCAGAAGGGATCTGACTTCACTGCACAGTCCTTCTTCCACCATCAAATCCACCCGATAGTTAATCCGCTCGTATAATACTTCTCTTTGTCTGGAAAGTCCAATTTTTAGAACGTCAAACAGAGGGGGCGCCATTTGGTGTTTCTGGTGACAGGACGAAATGGGTTGGCCGGTTGTTTCATAAATCTCAAGCGCCCTAACAATCCGATATGTGTCGTTGACATGAATTCTGGTTGCGGCTATTGGATCACATTCACGTAGTCGGTGATAGAGTTCGGCAGTCCCCTTGTTACGTGCCTCTTCTGCCAGCCAATTGCGTATCTCCAAATTTGATGAACCGGACTCAAACAATCCATGAATCAAGGCGCGAATATAAAAACCGGTTCCACCTACGACCAATACAGGGATGCCCTGTTCTGCAAGCTGAAGGATAATATTCTGACTCATGTCTGCATAACGCTGGGCATCAAAGGGATCATCAGGATCGACGATATCGATCATGTAGTGGGGAATACGCGCCTGCTCAAGAGCCGATGGTTTAGCGGTTCCGATGTCCATGTATCTGTAAACCTGCATGGAATCGGCGCTGATGATTTCAGCATTCAGTACAGAGGCAATTTCAATGGCAACCGAAGTTTTACCAACTCCGGTGGGGCCGCATAGTACAGCTATACGGGGAGGAAAATTGGTTTTCATAACCTTTCAAATGAAAAAAGAAGGGTCTGAATCTGGAGGAGAAGTCAGATAAACTGAAATAAAATAGTCCGGTGTAAGGCGCACATTCGCATGGCACCACTACACCGTCTTCATGAAAAACGAAACATGACCGTTAATCCGGTTATTTTTTCTTTTGTTTCTGTTGACCGACACGAACTTTCTCTTTGGAAACTGTATCGGAAAATTTTGCAGCATGGAATGCACAGCCAACTTTGATTTTTTTATCTTCCACCCACCGCATCATAAACGCAGGATTGGGATAAACCGAACAGTCGCCACTGGCATTAATTTTTATACAGCCTTCACAGTGAGCGGTAATGTTTGCCATTGACGCCTTCCTTTCATTTGAGACATAATTAAAAAAGGGATTACAGCAATGTGTAACCCCTCTGGTAATCGAGTGGCGGGAGCGACGAGGCTCGAACTCGCGACCTCCGGCGTGACAGGCCGGCGCTCTAACCAACTGAGCTACGCCCCCGTTTCTTTGCGGATTGCCGTACCAGAACCAGCACAAATGATCTGGTAGGCGGAACAGGGCTTGAACCTGTGGCCCTCGGCTTGTAAGGCCGATGCTCTCCCAGCTGAGCTACCCGCCCTTTTTCTTCAATCACAAAGAGATTGAACTTATACAGAAAGTTACAAAGAATGTCAAGAAAAAAAACAAACCACAAAATCAAACTAAATGATGTGCCTCATGCGATTCCAGAGATTGCTGAGAGATGATGTCAAAAGCCATGTCATTACCATTAAACAATGGAGTTCCAGGCGTCAAAATCAATGCATGGGTAAGCACTTCATCCATGTGATCTACGAGAATAAATACCATTTGCTTAGCGATGGTTTCCGGAATATCTTTTAAGTCTCTTTCATTTTCCTTAGGGAGAATAATTTTTTTAATTCCTCCCCGATGAGCTGCCAAAATCTTTTCTTTAAGACCACCGACCGGAAGGACCCGTCCTCTCAGTGTAATTTCACCCGTCATGGCGATATGACGATCAACAGCCCTGCGGGTTAGCGCCGATACAATGGAAGTACACATGGAGATTCCAGCGGATGGGCCATCTTTGGGGATAGCCCCTTCCGGAATATGAATGTGAATATCAAACTGTTTGTGAAAATCCCTGTCAATCATCAGGTGTTCTGCGCGGGATCGGACGAAACTGATAGCGGCCTGGGCGGATTCTTTCATGACATCTCCTAACTTGCCGGTAACGATCTGCTCTCCTTTACCCGGCATGATCAGAGTCTCAATATTCAGCAATTCGCCACCTACCTGTGTCCATGCCAACCCGGTTACCAGCCCGATCTGATCCTTTTCCTCAATCAAACCATGTCGATGTTTTGGTGGGCCAAGATATTTCTGAATCAAGCGCGAATTGACGGTTGTGGCGTCGGTGGATTTGTTTTTTACAATATTACGCGCAATTTTGCGGCAGATGGAAGCAATCTCCCGCTCAAGATTTCTAACGCCTGCTTCACGGGTATAGCGTTGAATAAGGGATAAAATGGCATTTTTTGTAAATTCTACAGTTTTCCCTTCAAGACCATTTTGCTGAATTTGTTTGGCAATTAAAAAACCTCTGGCAATACGATATTTCTCATACTCAGTATAGCCAGACAAACGAATGATTTCCATTCTGTCCTGAAGGGGAAGGGGAATGTCCGGAAGGGTGTTGGCTGTAGTCACAAAAAGGATATCCGACAGATCGTAATCCACATCCAGATAATGGTCATTGAAAGATGAATTTTGCTCCGGATCCAGGACTTCCAACAGAGCAGCAGACGGGTCTCCTCTGAAGTCCATGCTCATCTTGTCAACCTCGTCCAGACAAAAAACCGGATTGTTGACACCTGCTTTTTTTAATGACTGAATGATTTTTCCGGGCATGGCGCCTATATAGGTTCTGCGGTGACCACGGATCTCCGCTTCGTCTCTTACCCCTCCAAGGGAAAGGCGAATATATTTTCTGCCGGTTGCACGGGCGATGGATTTGGCAAGAGATGTTTTTCCCACGCCAGGCGGGCCGACAAAACACAGTATCGGGCCACGCACTTTTTTCACAAGGGATTGAACCGCCAGATACTCCAGAATGCGTTCCTTTGGTTTTTCCAGACCGTAATGATCCTCGTTCAGAATTTTTTCAGCTTCGAGTTGATCTTCCTGAACTTCAGTTTGGTCATACCAGGGAAGGCTGATCATCCAGTCAATGTAGTTTCGAACCACAGTTGCTTCCGCCGACATAGGCGCCATCATCTTCAGTTTCTTGAATTCATGCATGGCCTTTTCGGTGGCTTCCTTGGACATTTGCTTCTGCTGAATATTACTTTCAAGCTCCTTGAGTTCATCTCCTGCGTCCTCTTCGGTACCCATTTCCTTTTTGATGGCGCGCATCTGCTCATTCAGATAATAGCTTTTCTGGGTCTTGTCCATTTGTTCCTTGACCCGAGTCTTGATCCGCTGATCCATCTGATAAGCATCTATTTCCATTTTGATCAGGCTCAGTAAAAGCGTGAGGCGCCCGTTCAGGGAATCTGCTTCCAGCAGGAGTTGCTTATCCTCAATCTTGAACGAAAAATGAGCAGAAACGGTATCGGACAACCGGGAAAGGCTGGCGACAGTCGATATGGTATTCAGAAGTTCTTTGGAGATATTTTTGGCAACGTCTGCGTATTCGCGAAAGGCGGTAACAATTGCTCTGCCCAGTGCCTGACATTCGGCATCTTCAACAAAGTTTTCAGTAATGTGTTCAATTTCAACCTGGAAAAAATCTTCCTGGTGTATAAATCGTCTGATTCGGGCTCTGGACTTGCCCTCAACCAAGGCCTTGACCGTCCCATCAGGAAGGCGCAGGAGCTGCAGCACCTTGCCAATGGTGCCAACGAGGCTGATATCACTAATATCGGGATTTTCTTCGCCGATTTTTTTTTGAGTTGCCAGAAAAACATTTTTCTCGTTGTTCATGGCATCCGCCAAAGCCTTGACAGATTTGGATCTGCCGACAAACAGCGGCGCAACCATGTGAGGGAAAACCACAATATCTCTCAGGGGCAGCAGCGGCAGCAGGGTAATCCCTGGGGGCGGACCATCTTGTCTGAATTTTTTTGTTAAATTAATCATTATATAAGGAAACCATCATGCCTGTTTTTTTACCGGTTCATAAAGCAATATCGGTGATTCGTTATTGAGGACGACATCTTCATTGACAACGCATTCTTTAACGTCTTCAAGAGAAGGAATTTCATACATAATGTTCAATAGGCAGTTTTCCAGTATGGCCCTGAGGCCTCTTGCACCGGATTTCCGTTTGAGCGCCTCACTGGCGATAGCTGAAAGGGCGCTGTCGGTCAAACGCAAATTGACGCCTTCCATCTCGAACAATTTTGCAAACTGCTTGACCAGTGCATTTTTAGGTTCTTTCAGAATTCGAATCAGCGAGCTTTCGGTGAGTTCATCCAGTGTGGCAACCACCGGAAGTCTGCCCAGAAACTCGGGAATCAGGCCGAATTTGATTAGATCCTCGGGCCGAACCATTTTCAACAATTCGCCGACATTATGATTTGATTTTTCGATAATCTTGGCGCCGAAGCCCATCAGGTTAGATCCTAACCGGCGCTGGATTATCTTCTCGAGACCATTGAATGTTCCCCCGCAAATAAAAAGGATGTTGGAAGTGTCCACCTTTACAAAGTCCTGCTGAGGATGTTTTCTGCCGCCTTTAGGCGGGACGCTCGCCGTCGTTCCCTCAATGATTTTAAGCAGAGCCTGCTGAACCCCCTCGCCGGATACATCACGGGTAATGGAAGGATTGTCTGATTTAGAAGCAATCTTGTCTATCTCGTCAATGTAAACAATGCCACGCTTGGCTTTGTCCAAGTCGTAATCCGCATTTTGGAGCAGAGACAAAATGATGTTTTCGACATCTTCTCCCACATATCCGGCTTCTGTCAAACTGGTTGCATCAGCGATGGTAAACGGAACATTTAAAAATCTGGCCAGGGTCTGGGCCAGAAGGGTTTTCCCGCTTCCGGTCGGCCCGATCAGAAGGATATTACTTTTTTGGATTTCTACATCATTCTGACTGACTAAAGAATCCAGCCGTTTGTAATGATTGTGGACCGCAACCGCAAGGATTTTCTTGGCCCGGTCCTGCTCAATAACATAATCATCCAGTATTTCCTTGATCTGTTTGGGTACCATGGATCGCTGCTGGGAAGATGTGTTTTGCTCGGTTTCTTCTTCAATGATTTCGCTGCACAACTGGATACATTCATCACAGATATAGACAGCGGGACCTGCAATCAACTTGGCCACTTCTTTTTGGTTTTTTCCGCAGAAAGAGCAGAAGAGGTTGTCCATTATATCATCTTTTTTTGCCATATTTATGCCTCCGTTTTGGCCAGTTGATCCAAATCATCCCTATTGGCGATGACATGATCAATAATTCCATATTCTTTGGATTCTTGGCCGGACATGAAGAAATCGCGGTCTGTATCTCTTTGAATCTGTTCCAGATCTCTTCCGGTATGGAAAGCCAGAATATCGTTTAAATTGTCCTTCATTCGAAGGATTTCCTTTGCCTGAATGGCGATATCCGATGCCTGCCCCTGAGATCCGCCCATGGGCTGGTGGATCATGATTCTGGAATTAGGGAGCGAGTAGCGTTTGGTTTTTGAGCCGGCTGCCAGCAGCAAAGCCCCCATGCTGGCTGCCTGGCCAATGCACACGGTAGTGATATCTGGCTTGATATACTGCATGGTATCATAAACAGCAAGCCCGGCCGTAACAGATCCGCCAGGGGAGTTGATGTAGAAATTGATTTCTTTTCCGGGATCTTCCGATTCCAGAAAGAGCAATTGGGCGATCAGCAGATTGGCGACCTCATCATTAATGGGAGTTCCCAGAAAAATGATTCTGTCTTTAAGAAGCCGTGAATAAATGTCGTAAGCGCGTTCTCCGCGGCTGCTCTGTTCAATGACCATGGGTATTAATGGCACTGAAATTCTCCTTATGTGGTGACGTAAATGTTGTCTGAAGTTGGACTGTTTGGTTGATCAAGCGATGGCAAGGCAGGAACCCGCTACTTGTGGCTACAGAGATTCTTACTCTTTCCATCATAGTTAAGTACGCAATTATCGTATTAATTATTATTCATCTTGTGAGGACAATAACCGGCCTTCCAGTGCAGGTTCAACATCCTCAATGGTATTGCTGTCACGGATAAGTTTGATTGCCTGTTG
>JBAXVB010000369.1:0-4153 GCA_037129415.1 Deltaproteobacteria bacterium | reverse complement strand
ATGACGGATCATCCGCAAAAACAAAAATGGACAGACCTTGCCACAAAACAGCTTAAGGGGAAATCGCCGGATACACTGGACTGGATGACCCCAGAAGGGATTCGGGTCAAACCGCTTTATACGGCTGAAGACATTGAAGGAATGGAACACGTCAATACCCTTCCCGGTCTTGCCCCGTTTGTCCGGGGTCCTATGGCCACCATGTATTCGGGAAGGCCATGGACCATTCGCCAATATGCCGGATTTTCAACAGCCAGGGAATCCAATGAATTTTATCGGAAAAATCTTGCAGCCGGACAAAAAGGGCTTTCCGTTGCGTTTGATCTGGCCACCCACAGAGGATACGACTCCGATCATCCAAGGGTTGTCGGCGATATCGGAAAAGCCGGGGTTGCAGTGGATTCTGTCGAAGATATGAAGATTCTCTTTGATAAGATACCTCTGGATGAGATGTCCGTATCCATGACCATGAATGGCGCGGTTCTGCCGATCCTGGCCGGTTATATTGTGGCTGCCGAAGAACAGGGTGTCCCTCAGGAAAAACTGACCGGCACCATCCAGAACGATATTTTGAAAGAGTATTTAACCCGTAACACCTATATATATCCGCCGACGCCTTCCATGCGGATTGTATCGGATATTATCGGCTATTGCTCCAAACACATGCCCAAGTACAATACCGTCAGCATCAGCGGATATCATATGATGGAAGCGGGCGCCAACTCGGTTCTCCAAACCGCCTTCACCCTGGCGGACGGGCTGGAATATGTCAAGGCGGCGCTTGCAACGGGGATGGATATTGATACATTCGCTCCGAGACTGTCATTTTTCTTTGGAATTGGCATGAATTTTTTCATGGATATCGCCATGCTGAGGGCCGCCAGGTTTCTGTGGCATGAGCTGATCAAGCCGTTCAACCCCAAAAATGTTCAGTCTCTCATGCTGAGAACCCATTGCCAGACCTCGGGATGGAGCCTTACGCAGCAGGATCCTTATAACAACATTATCCGCACCACCCTGGAGTGCATGTCTGCAGTTCTTGGTGGAACCCAGTCCCTGCACACCAATTCCTTTGATGAGGCAGTGGGGCTTCCCACCAATTTTTCCGCCCGAATCGCCAGAAATACCCAGATACTTGTTCAGGAGGAATCACAGGTATGTCATGTTGTGGATCCGCTGGGAGGGTCCTATTATGTGGAAGCCTTGACAGATGGCATTATCAGTGGAGCCCGCAAGATCATCACTGAAATCCAGGCACTGGGCGGAATGGCCAAAGCCATTGAAACCGGAATGCCCAAGCTTCGCATCGAAGAATCGGCTGCCAGAAAACAGGCTCGGATTGATCAGGGCCTGGATGTGATCGTTGGCGTGAACAAATATAAAATCGAGGAAAAACCCCTTGAAGATGTACGCGAAGTCACGGATGCGGTTCGCGTCGAACAAGTGGATCGTCTCAAGGAACTTAAAGCCAAACGAAATGCGGCGGAGGTTCAAAAAGCCTTGGAACACATCACTCGCTGTGCAGAAGGCGATGGCAATCTTCTGGAAGCCAGCATATTGGCGATTCGGGCCAGAGCTACCGTCGGAGAGGTATCTGACGCCATGGAAAAAGTGTTTGGCAGATTTGTCGCCACCACCCAGTGTATTTCCGGTGTCTATGCTTCAGAATATGGAAATAACACCGCCGTTATCGATGCTCTTCGAAAACGCACCCAGGATTTTGCCGACAAGGAAGGCCGAAGACCGAGAATTCTGATGACAAAAATGGGGCAGGATGGTCATGACCGAGGGGTCAAGGTGGTAGCGACAGCTTATGCTGATCTGGGGTTCGATGTGGATATCAGCCCCATGTTCCAGACGCCCGAAGAAACCGCGAAAATGGCCATTGAAAATGACGTGCATCTGGTGGGTGTCTCCAGCCTGGCTGCCGGACATAAGACCCTGGTTCCCCAGCTTATTGCAGCTTTGAAGGCAGGTGGCGGTGATGATATCAAGGTCGTGGTCGGAGGAGTCATTCCGCCGGCGGACTATGAATTCTTGTTTGCGGCAGGTGCGGTTGGCGTTTTTGGTCCGGGTACATCCATCACCGATTCAGCCAATCAGACGCTGAATGTTCTGGAGAAAAAGCACGGATGACAGTTGATATAGACACCAGTGTCAATGGCCTTCTGAATGGAAACCGCCGGATTCTGGCCAAAACCATCACCTTGATCGAAAGCTCTCTTTCAAGCCATCAGTCTTTGGCCCAGGCCATTCTCGACCGGCTCTTGCCACACACCGGAAAGGCGGTGCGCCTGGGGATTACAGGCGTTCCGGGCGTAGGGAAAAGTTCTTTTATTGAAAGTCTGGGAGTGCTGCTGGTTGAAAAAGGGCATCATGTGGCGGTTTTGGCCGTTGATCCCAGCAGCACTCGCAGCGGCGGAAGTATTCTTGCTGACAAAACCCGAATGGAGCGGCTTTGTGCGGACAGTCGGGCGTTTATTCGGCCATCGCCCTCCAGCGGAACCCTGGGCGGGGTCGCCCGAAAAACCCGTGAAACCATGCTGGTTTGCGAGGCGGCCGGGTTTGATGTGATCATAGTTGAAACCGTCGGGGTTGGCCAGTCTGAAACCACTGTGTCCCTAATGGTGGATTTTTTTCTGGTACTGATGCTGGCTGGGGCCGGCGATGAACTTCAGGGAATCAAAAAAGGGGTTCTGGAGCTGGCCGATGCCGTTGCCATCAACAAGGCTGATGGGGATAACATCGAAAAAGCCAGAAGGGCTCAAAGAGACTATGAAACAGCGCTTCAACTGTTGAGGCCCGCATCTCCCAACTGGTCGCCTCCGGTGCTGACTTGCAGCGCCAGGGAATTGACAGGTATCGAAGATATCTGGTCCGTTGTCCTTAAACACCGGAGTATCATGACTTCAAGCAGCGAGCTGGACCAGAACCGCAGGTCTCAGGCTTTGTCCTGGATGTGGTCACTGGTTGAAGAGGGACTGAAAGACCGGTTTCACCATCACCCGGAAGTTCAGCATCGCCTGCCCCAATTGTCGCGGCAGGTGGAAAATGGGATGTTGTCGCCGACAGCGGCAGCCTGTCAACTGCTTTTTTTGCTTGACAAATCATAAATTAACTGGCTACATCATAGCTATAAGATAGCATTGATGAACTCGTAAACATTCATGAATGACTCTGGCATTAACCCTCAAATATGAAAAAATAACTTCGCCCTTTTGCAAAGGGTGGGAATCTTTTTTTCACGGTAAGCCATCCAATATGAGATAAGAAAGGATATAGAAATGGGTATTGTGGACGACAAAATCAAGGATCTGAAGGAGCGGGAAAAAAAGATCCTGAAAATGGGTGGTGAAAAAGCCATCGCCAAAGAGCGGGAAAAAGGCAAACTGACCGCAAGAGAGCGGCTGGATCTGCTGTTTGATTCTGGCACGTTCCGGGAAATTGACATGTTCGTATCGCACCGCTGTACGAATTTTGGCATGGAAAAGATAGACATTCCCAGTGACGGCGTGGTTACGGGTCACGGTATGGTGGAAGGCCGTCCGGTTTTTGCATTTTCCCAGGATTTTACGGCCCGTGGCGGAAGCCTCGGAGAAATGCATGCAAAAAAAATCTGCAAGGTCATGGACCTGGCCATGAAAGCTGGTGTGCCTTTCGTCGGTATGAATGATTCGGGCGGGGCCAGAATCCAGGAAGGCGTGGATGCGCTTTCGGGATTTGGTCAGATTTTTTACCGCAATGCCTTGGCCTCCGGTGTTATTCCCCAAATTTCGGCTATCATGGGGACAACAGCAGGTGGCGCCGTATATTCTCCGGCCATGACCGACTGGATTTTCATGGTTAAAAACTCAAGCTTTATGTTCATTACCGGCCCTGAAGTAATCAAATCCGTTACCGGTGAGGAAATCAGCTTCGAGGACCTGGGCGGCGCCATGGCCCATAATGAAAAAAGCGGCGTGTCCCACTTTGCCTGTGAAAGCGATAAAGATGCAATTGACAAAATAAAGATACTGCTCTCTTATCTGCCGTCCAACAACATGGAAGATCCGCCCATCGTGCATATCGGTGACGATCCCCGTCGTACTGATCCGGCGCTGGATACCATTATCCCCGACAGTCCCAACCAGTCTTACGACATGAAGGCGGTTAT
>JBAXVB010000368.1:0-4156 GCA_037129415.1 Deltaproteobacteria bacterium | reverse complement strand
GTGATCCGCCCGGACTCGATTTTGGATATATCCAGAATGTCGCCAATCAGTCGCAGCAGATGCGCGCCACTGTGGGTAATAATCCGGACATGTTCGGCCTGCTCGGATGTAAGCAATGGGTCGCGCTCCAGTACCTGCGTAAACCCCAGGATGGCGTTCAGAGGCGTGCGGATTTCGTGGCTCATGTTGGCCACGAACAGGCTTTTGGTCAAGTTGGCTTCTTCCGCTACTGCGCGGGCGATCCGGTCGCGCTCCGCCTGCTTGCGCTCGATAATGTCCAGGTGAAAACACAGTATGAAGGATTTACCGCCTGCAGAGACTCTGCTTGCCGACACTTCAAGTGGGAAAATATGACGGTCCTTATGATAATGCTCCACCTCGAAGGTCAAGTTATCTCCGGCCAAAATCCGTCTGAACCTTTCAGGCGCCAGTTGAAAGTTTTCGGGCGTATCCAAATCCTTCAAATTCATGGACAGCATTTCTTCTACGCTATAACCGTGCATCCGGGCAAACAATTCATTGGTCTCAATCACCTTGCCGTCCATGGATAGAATCAATATCCCGATGCTGGCCCGCGTAAACAGGGTCCGATAGCGCAACTCGCTTTCGGATAGGGCGATTTGGGACTTGGCGCGTTCCTGGATTTCCGCCGTCAATGCCGCATTCACATTCTCAAGTTCTCGTGTGCGCTCCAGGACTTTCTTCTCCAGATCAACGTGGGATGTGAACAGTTCATCTTCCATCCGCTTGCGATTTGTAATATCTTCGAAAACACCCAGAACGCCCTGCACTTCCCCATGGGCATTGAGCAGCGGCAGCTTGGTAGTAGAAATCCACAACCTGGCGCCGTCCGCTTGCTGCAACTGTTCCACGATGTTGCGTTTCGGTATCCCGCTTGCAACGACCTGCGCATCATCCTCCCGGTAAACTTCGGCTTCTTTCCGGGGCCAGGGCATGTCGAAGTCCGTCTTGCCAATAACTTGTTCTGTACCAACCAGGCCCACCGCTGGCGGGAAAATCAGGTTGCAGCCAAGATAAACGCCCGCTTTGTCTTTCCAGAAGATGGCTTGGGGGACTGTGTCCAGAATCTGTTGGAGCATCGTCCGGTTCTCGCGCAACTCCTCCGTCAGATTCTCTGCCATACGCTGCGCTTCGGCACGGGTGTTAAGCAGAGAACGGATCAGGGCGAACAGCAATAACGTGATGGAAATGCCGCCGGCCAGGGTGAGCCATACACCTAAGTAAGCCACTGTGAAGAGCCCGCCGCCGGTTTGTCTAAAGCGCAGTGTCCAGTGTTTGCCATTGAAATCAATAGGGATCTGCAGGAAGCGCACAGGGAACAGATTTGAAATTTGTTCGCCTGATTTTTGATTCTCCTCTGGAAAACTTTGATAGAGCAGACTTTGGGGCGAAAGTTGCTCACCATCGAATATCTGAAGATGAAGCTGTTTTGTTTTCTCCGTATTGAAGTCGCCAATTGTTCCCTGCATGAGGTCGTTCATCCGGTAGGGACTGTACACCCAGCCATGGATTGCTGCACGGCGCTGTTCTACCGTTTCGGTGGGCATGCCCTTGCGGTAAACCGGAACATACATCAAGATGCCAGCCTGAATGTCGGTGCTGGTTTCCTGAACCAAAACAACTTTGCCAGAGAGCGAGGCGGCATTCGTATCCCGCGCCTGTTCCATGGCTGCCCGACGCACCGGTTCCGAGAACATGTCATAGCCAAAGGCCCGCAGGTTACGATCGGAAAACGGTTCCAGATAGATGATGGAGGAATAGACTTCGCGATCACCATCCGGGTTCAGCGTGTAATCCGGGAAACCTTCTCTGCGGATTCCCAGAATGTGCCTGGCCAACTCTGCACGCGGGATTAAAAGCGAGAAGCCAATGCCCTGAATGCCGGGGAGTTGTTTTTCAACTTTCTGAGCCAGGTTAAAAATAAGCCATTCTTCGCGCGAGACTGTTTCGGATGCATTTAAAAACGCCACTCCGCTTTGCAGGATGCGGGCATAGTTATCAAGCCTTTCTGCAATTTTATTACTATTCTCTTTGCAAAGATAGATGAATTCATTCTCAGCAATCTTTTCCGCGCCCGATTTAATGTACAGGGTTGCAGTGGCGGTAATCATCAGACCGACCACCAGCACGATCCAGGTCGAGCGCCAGTTTCTGATGGTGGACTGTATGGTATATAACCTGCTCATATATCAGAACCTTCTTTTTCCAGCCATTGGCCAAGCCTTGTGTAGTCGTACCCATCAGCCAGCGCTTGCAGCACACGGGCCTTGACGCTATCAAGTTTTTCCACCTGAACGATCAGCTCCGTCAATTGGTTAATGTCGCCTTCTTCCACGGCCTGCCGCATCGCCTGAATCAGCTTCTTGGGCAGCGCAAGCGGAACTACCAGAATCAGGGATGCTGGTTCCGGTTGGCCCAGGGTTTTATCCGGTTCATCGGCAAAGACATAGCACAGCCCCAGGCATTTCCCCAGCGCATCAAAGAGTTCATCCACCCGGAATGGTTTTCTTAAATAGAAATCTACGCCAGCCGCGATTACCTGATTCTCTGAATCTTCAAAAATGCTGGCCGTAATGGCGATGACAGGCGTGGCGCGGCCTGCCTCCGTGGACTTGATCCGCCGGGTGGCCTCGTAACCGTCCATCAGCGGCATACGCATATCCATAAGTATAGCACTTGGCGACCACTTCTCGAAGGCATCCAGAGCCTCAACGCCATTGCTTGCCTCAGCAACCTCAAAGCCAACAGGCCGGAGCAGTGTGTACAAAAAGGCGCGGTTGGTCGGTGCGTCGTCCACCACAAGTATCCGAAATGGTCCCGTACCAGGTTTCAGACCGATGATGCGACAGAATGGCGATTTATCCCGGTCAGCAACTTCAGCGGCCAGCTTCAGCAACGCCTGAAACCGGAAACAACTGCCTTTGCCCACACAGCTTGTGACCGTCAGTTCACCGCCCATCATTTCCACAAACTTGCGGCTGATTGTAAGCCCCAGACCCGTGCCGCCGGCTTTCGCGCCGGCGCATCCCTGCTGAAAGTAACCGAATATCCGGCTAATTTCCTCGGTGGGGATTCCCGGACCCGTGTCTTCCACCTCGACCACCATGCGCAGAACGGATTCGTCCTCCCCGGTTTTTCCGGTCACTACATCAGCGCGCACTCGCACGGCAATCCCTCCAGTTACTGTGAATTTGGCCGCGTTACCCATCAGATTGAACAATACCTGCCTCAGCTTACCTTCATCGCCGACCATGTAACGAGGTATGCTTGCTGCATCCCACTCCATGAGAAGCTGCAATCCCTGGACGCTGACGCGGGAGCGGAACATCAGCTCCAGCTCGTTAAGAAGATCGTGCAGGCAGAAAACGGTCTCGTTGAGGGTGATCCGCCCGGACTCGATTTTGGATATATCCAGAATGTCGCCGATCAATAGCAGCAAATGGGCCCCACTGCGGATAATGATCTGAACATTTTCGGCCTGCTCGTGTGTAAGCGATGGATCGCGCTCCAGGATCTGTGCAAACCCAAGGATGGCGTTCAATGGTGTGCGAATTTCGTGACTCATGTTGGCCACAAATACACTCTTGGCCAAGTTGGCTTCTTCCGCAAACTTTTTTGCAAGAAGTAATTGTTCGGAGATATTCTTACTCTGGGTGATGTCGCTTATCACGGTGCGGTAAACCGGGTCGCCTTCAGGACCATACACGGCGATTGTAGCCAGATGCGTCCAGAGTGCCGTTCCGTCGTTTTTCACCATCCGCAGTTCGCACTCCTGCGGCTCACCGGTCTTAATGATCTGTTCGCGATGCAGGTAATAAATGTCCTGGTCTTCTTTAAAGATATATTTGGAGAACGGCTGCTTGAACAGGTCACTTCTAACCACGCCCAACATACGGGCGGTGGTTAGATTGGCTTCGAGGATAAGCTTCTCCTTGCTCACGGTGACATAGCCCACTGGCGCCAGATCGTAGAAGTCGAAATAGCGTGCGCCCGCAACGTTCAGTTCCGCCTGCTTCAGATGCAGTTCTTCATTCTGCATACTCAGCTCGATCTGATTCACCCGCAGTTCATGGAGTGTCTGCAGCATTTCTTTGGACGATATGGCTTCCAGGTTTTCCGGCGACTGGGTCGCCTT
>JBAXVB010000367.1:0-4167 GCA_037129415.1 Deltaproteobacteria bacterium | reverse complement strand
CTGTTCAGCTTCTTCTTCACGCTTTTGGTTTTCCAGTACAAGGCCAAGATTCGTGTATGCCTCTGAATTGACAGGATCCAATGCAATAGCTTTACGATAGCATTCTTCGGCCTCATCATTTTGTTTATGGGAGGCGAGTGAAATGCCGAGATTGGAATATGCCGCAGCTTTGCAGGGATTCAGCGCAATGGCTTTACGATAGCATTCTTCGGCCTCATCGTTTTGTTTATGGCTGGCAAGCAGAACACCGAGGTTGGAATAAGCCTCTGCATTGCCATGATTCAGTGCAATAGCTTTCCGATAGAACTGTTCCGCTTCATCATCTTTTTTAAGGCCCGCAAGCAAGACACCGAGGTTAGCGTGAGTTTCGGAATTTCCTGGATTAAGCACAATAGCTTGTCTGTAGCAATATTCGGCTTTCTCTTCTTGCTTTCGCTTGACAAAAATAAGCCCAAGATTATTGTACGCCCCGACGTTTCGCGAATCTATTGAAATTGTTTTCAGGTAGAATTGTTCCGCTTCTTCATCTCGCTGCGAGCGGGCGCAGAGAAGTCCAAGGTTGAAGTATGCCTCAGATGCTTCAGGATTAAGCCTGATTGTTTGTCGCCAATAATACTCTGCACGCTCATTATCTCCAAGGGTAATGGCGCAAATTCCGGCGATATTGTACAAATCAGCGTTATTGGAATCGATTTTCTCACCTGTATCTGTCGTTAAGGCATACTGGAGTCGTAACCGTTCACTCCCTCTCCCATCGGGAGGGGGCTGGGGGGAGGGCTGAACGATCACTTGGAGTCGGCTGAATGTCTTTCGGTCCGCCTCTTCCACCCGCGTTGCAATCTTTTTGTATTCTTATTGTATGTTGTTGATATAAACCACAATCGTATGTAGTGCTTGCTCCGGAGAAGAGATATCTACAGGAGGTGGAGAATTTGGGCCTGCCGCCAGTTTTCTAAAAAACGTCAAAGGTGTCTGGTTTGGAATAATGAATCCCTTGACCAAAACCGCATTTTCCCAAGCATAATTCGAAGAAGGAGGCTCATAAGTCTGGATTGCTGATGGCCACGGAGTTGTCTGAAGCTGAGACAGATATGCCATAATGCTTTCCTGCCAGAAGCGCGTGCTGTCATCAATGGTCTTTTGAATGGGAATACAGTTTATTTCCAGCACCTGTTCCATACTGATCTCATCCCGAATCCACTCGACAACAGAAAGACAGGATGTAACAAGCAGGTCCCCTGTTGTGCGCAATTGCTGATCCTGGAGAAACAATATAGACCATGCCTGCAGCCTTTCTGCAAGCATAAAGTCGCCTGGATCATCCTGAAAGAGTGGGAGGTTACCCAGATGAACAGGTTCTTCCATTTCCGCATGATCCCCCAGCGCCGCCATAAATCGTTTTTCTATATGCTGAATTTTTTCCAGATCGCAGTTGAACTCAGATTGCTGAGCATCGTAAGCCGCTGCAATTTCCAGAAAAAGCCTGGCGTTAAAAACCGGATCATATTCCTGATCCGTTGGAGAATCCTGATAATGCAGAATATCGGATTGGATTTGCGATGAAAGATGATCGATAAAAGGCGAAGCGGATTGCCGAGTTTTCAATAATGCCAGATCGCTTCCCTGATGCAACCTGGCCCAATTCTGATAATCGGCGACTATCATTTCAAGTTTCTTGCTGTCTTCTGCAACCGGTACGCGGATTTCAAGACTCCCGTCCTGTTCAAACGGGTGGAGCAATGAAGGAACCCTGCAAACTGAGGGCTGATAAATGGCAATTTTGGGAAAAACTGCTGTAATGGTCTGAATCGTGGACACGTCAGCCCACGTAAATGGAAAATATATCGGTGTCATGGGCAAATCCTTCTGATTTTCAGCTCTTGTGATCTATTAAATCTTTCCGTCCTTCAAGACAACTCTTCTGGCGACCAGCTCATCCCGTATTTGATCCGCCAGCTCCCAGTTTTTCTGATGCCTGGCCAGGTTTCTTTTTTCGATGAGCTCCTGAATATCCGATGGAAATGTCTGTGGATTTATCCGCAATACATGCAGCACCCCATCGACCTGCCGAATGACGGCAAGAATTTTTAAAGCGCCTTCCGAATCAAGCAATCTTTGCTGAATCAGGCGGTTGATCTGTTTGATGAGTGTAAACAAGGAGGCCAGCGCAGCAGAAATATTCAAATCGTCATCCATCGCCGTAATAAAACCGCTGCGGATATCATAAACTATCTGATCGATTTCCGGGTACGAATCTGGTTGCCACTTCGAGCTGGTGACCTGATCCAGATTGTCGATAAAGGAATCCAGCCGATTCAGCGCTTTCTGAGCCTCGTCAAGCCGGTCCATGGAAAATGTCAACGTCTTTCGATAATGGCCGGAAAGCAGCCAGTACCGGATAACCCGGCCTGAATAGCCCATTGCCGCCAAGCTTTCAAGGGTAATCCGGTTTTTTTTCTCATCCACTTTTTTTCCGTCAATAAGAACCCGGTCGCAGTGAACCCAGAACCGGGCCAGGGGTTTTCCATTCAAGGCTGCCGCAATTGCGATTTCATTTTCGTGGTGTGGAAACATCAGCTCCCGTCCACTGGTATGAATATCGAAAGAAGGCCCCAGATATTTCATGGACATGGCGGCGCATTGCAAATGCCAGGATGGCCGAACATTTCCCCAAGGAGTCTTGCTGTAAATTCCCCGTTTCAGTTCAGACAGACGAGATCTTTTAAGCAGGGTAAAATCCCTGGGGTTGTCTTTTTCATATTCATCCAGATCTACTGTGGCGCCAATGCGGATCTTGTTCAGATCAATACCTGAAAGCCTTCCATAGTCGGCCAACCTTGAAATATCAAAATACAGGGAATGGAGTTTTTCATAGGCAAATCCCTTGCGGGCCAGTTGTTCGGAAATATCCACCATGTCCTGAATATGCTCGCTGGCTTTCGGATAGCAGTTTGCCGGCTTGATTCCAAGCTCAGCCACATCCTGGTAAAACAGATCAATATATTTATTCGTAAAATCAGACAGACTCGCACCAGCAGCTTCAGAGCCATCAATGGTCTTGTCATCAAGATCGGTAATATTCATGATGTGGGTTACTTCAAACCCCCTGAAATCCAGATATCGACTGAGCAGATCCGAAAACACAAACCTCCGGCATTCGCCGATGTGCATTCGGGCATGGACTGTGGGGCCGCAGGAATACATCGAAACCTTACCCGGAACCAGAGATTGAAAAGGCTCTTTCCGGTGGGTGAGGGTGTTGAAAAGATTCATTTCAATCTTTTCACGAACCGCAAAGAGCGACGTGCTGAGATAACGTTCGCCGGAATCCGGAAATATCACCACAATCACGCCTTCTGTAAGTTGTCCAGCTTCTTTTGCGGCAATGGCCATGGCGGCCCCGCTGCTCATTCCGACAAAAATGCCTTCTTCTCTGGCAAGCCTTCGCGTCATTTCAAAGGCTTCCTCATCGTCGATGTTCAACTTTTTGTCAAGGCGGCCCTTATCGTAGATTTCGGGCTGATAGGCCTCCTTCATGTTTTTAAGACCCTGAATTTTATGCCCGAGATAAGGTTCAACTCCGACTATGCAAATCCTGGAATCGTATTCCTTTAACCTTCTGGACATTCCCATCAGGGTTCCGGATGTTCCCATGGTAGCTACCAGATGGGTGATATTCCCTTGAGTCTGCTCCCAGACCTCAACTGCAGTGCTGTGATAATGGGCCAGCCAGTTGGCCGGATTGTTATACTGGTCCGCCATAAAATGCGTATCCGGATTTTCCCTGGCCAGGCGATATACTTCCTCAATCGCCCCGTCAGTTCCCAGATGCCCCGGTGTCAGCATGATTTCAGCGCCTCTGGCTTTCAATATTTTCTGGCGTTCCATGCTGACAGCATCGGACATGGTCAGCAGCAGCTTATAGCCTTTTACCGAACAGACCAGCGCCAGTCCGATTCCGGTGTTTCCGCTGGTTGCCTCGACAACGGTTTTTCCGGGCGTAAGTTTTCCGGATTTTTCGCCTGCTTCGATCATATATCGGGCGGGTCTGTCCTTGATGGAACCGCCGGGGTTAAAATACTCCAGCTTGGCGAATATTTTGACGCGCGGGTTGGGATTTAACTGCCTGATTTCAACCAGAGGGGTATTTCCAATGGTGTCCAGTAT
>JBAXVB010000366.1:0-4182 GCA_037129415.1 Deltaproteobacteria bacterium | reverse complement strand
ATTTTTCTTCCTCATCCTCTTTCTTGTCTTCCCGAACCAGGGCCGCCTCTTCCAGATATTCCACAATCGTGTCTTTCTGGGAGGCGGAGTAAATTAGCTGTTCGATGTTTTCCTGCCTGGATGTAAAGTCCGTGGTGTCAGCCTTGACGTATTCCTTCAGATAGACCATGTAGTTTACCCGATCAAGCACTGTCTGTAAGGCTTCCGCCGGCTTCATGCTCCGGATGTCATTTAAAAGTTCCAGAAGCGACTTTAGGGCCTGATAGACTTTTGGGGCCAGAATTGTATCGTTCAGGGCGATTATGGCTGCTTCCTGAAGGCTGGTTTCCGGAGTTTTCAGAGACATTAGTTTTTTTACCGCCCCTGGACCCATGCCGCGCTTTGGCGTGTTGATAATTCGCTCAAATGCCGCATCATCCTTGATGAATGCTGCGGCGGTGAGGTAACAGTTTAAATCCAGAATTTCCTTTCGTTCAAAAAACCCTTTTCCGCCCAACATTCGGTACGGAATTCCAGCCAGTCGGAACGCCTTCTCAAAGGCCAGGGAACAAAACTTTGTCCGGTATAAAACCGCCATTTTATCCAGTGGAATTTCCATGTCTTTCATGCTGAGAATTTTTCTGGAAATCCAGTCTGCCTCCTCGTTGTCATTATCAAAATCGTAGAGTTCCACAAGGCCGCCGTGTTTTTCTGAGAAACATTTTTTGTCGAGTTTGTGGGTATTGTATCCGATCAGGTCATTGGCAACCTGGACAATTTCATCGGCGGATCGGTAGTTTTGCTCCAGCCTGAATATTTTTGCGCCTCTGTACTTATCCTGGAAAGACAGAAAATGATCCACATTGCTGCCCCGAAAGGAATAGATCGCCTGCCAGTCGTCACCCACGCAAAAGAGCTTGCCGTTCTTCATCAACAACCCTGTCAGTTCCTCCTGAATGTTGTTGGTGTCCTGGTACTCATCACAGAGAATATAATCGAAGAGATTCTGATAAAAGGCTCTGATGGATTCATGATCCCGAAGCAGATTGCGCGTCAGGAAGAGAATATTGTCAAAATCGACGGCATTCCTAATTTTTAGCTCATGTTCATAGCGATGGTAAATGTCGATCATCCGCTTTCTGGCGACCCGCGGCTTGAGCGTAAAATAAGTATCTGGCGATCCCGAGTTTTTGGCATGGGAGATTTCCGCTGCAATGACGGGTACAAAAGACTTATCGATGTTCATTTCTCCGACAGCGATATCTTTTATAAGTTTTTGCTGTTGATAGGATGCATAGATTTGCAGCGGTGGCTGATATCCCAGAAGCGTACAATGTTCCTTGAATATTCTAAAGCATGCGGAATGAAAGGTGCGGACCCACGGAAAACGATAGACCGGAATGCCGGTCAGTTCCACCAGCCTGGATTTCATTTCCTCAGCAGCTTTATTGGTGAACGTAATGGCCAGAATGCGGTCAGAGGGAATGTCGCACTCAATCAGATGCGCTATTTTGGCGGTTAAGGTTCGGGTTTTGCCGGATCCAGCCCCGGCGACAACCAGGGTGGGGGAATCCAGATATTCTACAGCCTGTTGCTGCTGACCAGAAAGATTCATGATGTTCCGTTATTGATGTGAACGCCCCTGAAGGCGGGGAAATGGACGATGGGTGATGAAAGGTCGGCCCATCGTCCGGGGATACTATACATCAGGACAGCATCAGACCCACCGGACAATGATCGGATCCCGAAATGTCATTATCAATGAAGGCGTCTTTGACCCGGCCATTTTCCATCATATCCTGGGAAACGATAAAATAATCAATCCGCCACCCGATATTTCTGGATCTGGCGCCGAATCGATAGGTCCACCAGGAATACTTCGCCATATCCGGATATAAATACCGGAACGTGTCCACATAACCATTTTGAAGGATACGGTCCATCCAGTCCCGTTCGATCCTAAGAAAGCCCGAATAATTCTCGTTGGCCTTGGGATTTTTCAGATCAATTTCATTGTGAGCCGTGTTGAAATCGCCGCTGATGATCACGCTTCGGCCCAGGAGTCGATAGCGATCTGTATAAGCAAAAAACGCCTCATAAAAGCTGAGTTTGTATTGCAGTCGGTTTTCTCCCATCTGACCATTGGGGAAATACACATTGAAGAAAATAAAGTCTCCAAAATCCATTTCGCAAATTCGACCCTCCTGATCATATTCGGGAATGCCGATACCGTAGCGGACTGAAAGTGGAGGGACTCGGGTGTAGGTTCCCACCCCGCTGTAGCCTTTTTTCACGGTTGAATACGACCAGTGGGATTGATAGCCGTCAATATTCTTCATCGCATCGGTCAGTTTGGATTCCTGAAGCTTGGTTTCCTGAATGGCGATGATGTCGGCATCCATATCCTTGACCAGTTGAACAAAACCCTTGGCCATAAGGGCATTAAGTCCGTTCACATTCCAGGATATCAATTTTAAGGTTTGTTTTGGCATTTTCCTACCGCGTCAACTGACGGTACTTAATCCGGTGTGGCTGATCAGCGGCAATGCCCAGTCTGGATTTGCGGTCTGCTTCGTAATCAGAGTAATTGCCTTCAAACCAGACGACCTTGCTATCTCCTTCAAATGCCAGGATATGGGTGGCGATTCGATCCAGAAACCAGCGGTCATGGCTTATCACCACGGCGCATCCGGCAAAATTATCAAGGGCCTGCTCAAGTGCTCTTAAAGTATTGACATCCAGGTCATTGGTCGGTTCATCCAGAAGCAAGACATTGGCTGCCTGTTTCAGAATCAGCGCCAGATGCACCCGGTTGCGTTCGCCTCCGGACAGCATGCCCACTTTTTTCTGCTGATCCGTACCAGAAAGGTTAAACTTTGACACATAAGCGCGGGAGTTGATCTGACGGCTTCCCAGATCAATCAAGTCCTTGCCTTCGGAAATGGCTTCCCAGATTGTTTTGTTAGCATCAAGAACATCGCGGCTTTGATCGACATAAGCCAGTTGAACTGTCTTGCCGACGTTAATGGCGCCGGAGTCCGGTTTCTCCTGTCCGGTGATCATGCGGAAAAGGGTGGTTTTACCGGCGCCGTTTGGCCCGATCACGCCCACAATTGCGCCAGGCGGCAGTGAAAACGTCATATCCTCAACAAGAATCCGGTCATTATATGTTTTGGAGACGGATTCCGCCTGAATGACGACATCCCCTAACCGGGGTCCGGGCGGAATATATATCTCCATATCCCGACCCTGACTGTCGATATCCTGTTTCAGAAGTTCTTCGTAACTTTGAATACGGGCCTTGGATTTGGACTGTCTTGCCTTTGGGCTCATGCGGATCCACTCCAGTTCGCGCTGGAGGGTTTTTTGGCGTTCGGATTCGGATTTTTCCTCGTTTTTGAGGCGTTGGTGTTTCTGCTCCAGCCAGGAGGAATAATTGCCTTTCCAGGGAATTCCCTGACCACGGTCCAGTTCCAGAATCCAGCCGGCGACATTGTCCAAAAAATACCGGTCATGGGTGACCGCAATGATGGTTCCTGCATAATTCTGAAGATGATGTTCCAGCCAGGCGACGGATTCGGCATCCAGGTGATTGGTTGGTTCGTCCAGAAGCAGAATGTCGGGTTTTTGCAGCAAAAGCCGGCAAAGCGCCACCCTGCGTTTTTCTCCGCCGGACAGAACCTGAACCAGTGTGTCGCCGGGCGGGCAGCGCAGGGCATCCATGGCCATTTCAAGGCGGGAATCCAGATCCCAGGCTTCCTGATGATCCAGGCTTTCCTGAACCTCTCCCTGTCTTTCGATCAACTTGTTCATGTCGTCATCTGAAAGGGGTTCTGCAAATTTTTCATTGATATCGTTGAATTCCTTTAAAAGATCAACGACGGACTGAACCCCCTGTTCAACGATTTCACGAACCGTTTTGGCGGGGTCTATCTGTGGTTCCTGTTCCAGGTATCCGATGGTGTGACCCGGCGTCAGAATGGTTTTTCCGTTAAATTCGGTATCCACTCCGGCCAGAATGCGCAGCAGCGTGCTTTTTCCGGAGCCGTTCAGCCCCAGGACTCCGATTTTTGCGCCATAAAAATAGGACAGATAGATGTCCTTCAATATGGGTTTTTTCTGATAAAATTTACTGACTCCGATCATCGAATAAATTACTTTATTGGGGTCAATGCTCATTATAAATGATTCCTTTCTGGGAAT
>JBAXVB010000365.1:0-4205 GCA_037129415.1 Deltaproteobacteria bacterium | reverse complement strand
CCCCCCACGAATGAAAATTCCTGTTTAACTCTTCGTGTATTTCGTGTATTTTGTGAACGAATAATACTTTTCAGGTCCAGCGGACCTACGAACATATCACGATAATGGGTATGCCGGGGAGGGTTTGATTTAAAAAAATGAGAATCAACTCAACGGGCTGCGCGCACTGCCATGCATTTGATCTCGACACAGCCGCCTCTTGGAAGGGCCCTGACCTCGACAACGGCCCGGGCCGGCCGGTGGTCTGAAAAAAACTGTTGATAAATACCGTTAAAGACGGAAAAGTTCCCCATATCAGTCAGATAGACATCAACGGATGCGACGTGGTTCAGGTCAGAGCCGGATGCCAGAAGAATCTGGCGCAGGTTTTCAAGGGCCTGTGTGGCCTGGGTGGTAATGTCCGGGCCTGCCAGGTCTCCCGTAGCCGGGATTAATCCGAGTTGGCCGCTTACAAAGACAAAGGGTTCTGAAACTATGGCCTGGGAATACGGCCCAATGGCAGCCGGGGCGTTACTGGTTTGGACAGATGTGATCGTCAAGGTTGAACCTCCTTTGGATGGTGTATTGAACATGTGTACTGTGCGCGGGCATAAACTGCACTTTGCGTTGAATAAAAATTAAGTCATTGACCGCTCAAAGTATATGTTAAGATATGTATTCCATTTCTTTTTCACTTTTTGGATAATCAATCAATAAGAAAATGGCCTGCTGTTTAATATTATTGATTTGTATCGTAACTTTCTTTCAGACACCGGATCATCATGAAAAAATGGTTTCGGATTTAAACATTTCAATTAAAGGAGAGTGCTCATGACAATTGACCGAATGGTGCTGGCGTTTGCCGGAAGCTTTATTTTAATCAGTCTGCTGCTGACCGTGCTTCACAGCCATTACTGGCTGTGGTTTACTGCCTTTGTGGGGGCCAACCTGCTGCAATCCGCCTTTACCGGATTCTGCCCACTGGCAATCGTACTGAAATTCTTTGGGGTAAAAGAGGGGGCGGCATTCAAATAGGCCTCTGCGTATGCGCAATGGAGTGCAGATTATGCCGTTTGCAGTATATTTCAAAGCATCGGGGGTTTGTCTTTGATCAATGATACAAAACAGGAAACGTGTGGGGGGCTGAAACCCATCCTCGATTATTTGATGAAAAAGCGGGGCTTTGATTTCTCCGGTTATCATCCGGCCATGCTGGAGCGTCGCATCAGTCAACAGTTGACCGCCATCGCCTGCGAAGACTTCAACGAATATCTTTCCTGCCTGCAAAAAAACCCCGCTGAACTGGACAACCTCCTTGATGTCATCACCATAAATGTCAGCCGGTTCTTCCGGGACACGCTGACATTTGAACTGATCGCTGACCGGATTCTGCCAACCATTGTCCTGGAAAAGGCCAGGTTGGGGGATCATTCTCTGCGTATCTGGTCCGCCGGCTGCGCCAGAGGAGAGGAGCCCTATTCTCTGGCGATCCTGATCCATGAGTTGCTGGAGAAGGAAAAAATTGCGATGAATCTGCACCTCTTTGCAACCGACATCGACTGCGGCGCGCTTGCGGATGCCGAAAAGGCGCTCTATCCACCGAGCAGCATTGAGAACATCAAACACCGGCTTCTGACGAAATATTTCACATCGGAGGGGACATGCTTCCGGTTGATTCCGGATATCAAAAAGCGGGTCACTTTTTCACTTTACGACATGCTGGATAAAAAACACAGCGTTCCGCCGGAGAGCGTCTTCGGCAATTTCGATCTGGTGTTATGCCGCAACCTTTTGATCTACTTCAACATCAAATATCAGGAGACCATTTTTACAAAGCTGTATCATTCGCTATCCCAAAATGGTATTCTTGTCCTCGGAGAGGCGGAGGAGCCGACCATGGCGTATCGGCGACATTTCAGCAGGGTGGTTGATTTCAGCCCGATTTACCGGAAAAGACAGGTGATTAAAGGAGAGATTCATGGGTGCGAGGAGTAAAATTTATTTATTATCAATGATTCTTACCCTGATCGTTGTTGTTGCCGGCTGGTTTGCTACGGATTATCTTGGCGATAAAGCCAGGCAGGAAATCATCAGAGAAGGCCAGGCTTCCGTATTTACACTGTCCGTTTATGTTTCTACTACAATAAATGTAATTGAGAATGCCGTTAAGGCATTAGCCGATTCTCCATGGATTGCACCTGCGCTGCTGTCTAAAGGGGAACAAGATATCGAAAATGCCAATAGTGTGTTAGACAGATACAGTTCCAACTTCACCTCCATCTCCTACCTGATGGATGCCGATGGCATGACTGTGGCATCCTCCAACCGTAAATATCCGGACAGCTTTGTCGGGAAATCATATAGTTTCCGTCCATATTTTCAGCAAGCGGTCAAAGGGCGATCCGGTCGTTATTTTGCGATGGGCATTACTTCCGGAAAGAGGGGCTTTTACGCAAGCTGCCCGGTTCAGAATTATTCAGGTGAAGTGATTGGGGTGGTTACGATGAAAAAGGATATTGACGAGATTGAGAATTTTTTCAGCAAATACCCTTTTTGCTTTCTCATCAGCCGTGACGGCATTGTTTTCCTTTCCAGCACACCAGCAATGGTTGCAAATAGTCTTTTGCCCTTGGACAAAGCTGTACGGGAAGCATTGATTGTTTCTCGTCAATTTGGCGACAAAATCTCCGAAGCCGTCATCAAAAAGGAAATTGCCGATGGCGCGGAAGTCGCTTTGGAAGAAAACGTTTTTTTCGTATCCAGGAAGGTGATTGACAGCGACGGATGGTCGATTGTGCTTCTGACTCCGACAGATCGTATCAGGCTATACAGATTGATCGGTATTCTGGCAACGCTTTCTGTAAGCTTTTTCATCATGGTCATTTCAAGTATTATCTATGTCACGGACCGATCCAAAAATGTCTTGCGACAAAGTGAAGAGAGCAAACGATTGATACTCAATGCAGTCGGAGATGGCATATTCGGGGTCGATACCACCGGACAGGTAACCTTCGTCAACCCCGCCGCCCTGCGCATGCTTGGATTTGCCGAAGAAGAGATGTTATACCAAAACTTGCACAGTCTGATCCACCATTCCCATGAGGACGGCTCCAACTACCCGATTGAAGACTGCCCTATGGCCGCTTCCTACACATATGCTGCGGGTAGCCATATAGCGGGGAGTAAAGTACTCTGGCGCAAGGATGGCGGCAGTTTCCCCGTGGAGTATTCCAGCATGCCGATCATCAAGGACGGCAAAGTCATGGGTACGGTACTGAGCTTTACGGATATCTCCGAACGCAAGCGGGCTGAGGAGGCGCTGCTTGAGAACCGGAGGCAACTGGCGGATGTCATCGATTTTCTGCCGGACGCCACCCTGGCCATTGATAAGGAAAAGCGTGTCATTATATGGAACAAAGAGATTGAGAAAATGACAGGGGTTCCGGCCGCAGAGATGATTGGCAAAGGCGACTATGCATACACTATCCCGTTTTATGGCGAGGCCAGACCGCAGTTGATGGACTTAATCTTTATGAACAATGAGGATATTATGGCCCGGTATCCCAACATCGTTCGTGAAGGTGACTCGCTCAAAGCTGAGGTGTTCTGCAATGCCCTTTACGACAATAAAGGTGCATGGGTGTTTGTCAAAGCCTCACCCCTGCACGATCAATCCGGCAAGATTGTAGGTGCAATTGAGAGAATCCGTGATATCACAGAGCGCAAACGGGCGGAGGAGGAAAAGGATGCGCTCCAGGCGCAACTGCTGCAGGCCCAGAAAATGGAGTCGGTGGGGCGGCTGGCAGGTGGAGTAGCTCACGATTTCAACAATATGCTTTCAGCGATCATAGGTAATGCAGAGCTGGCGATGATGAAGTCGTTCCCATCGGAGCCGATCCGTTCAAACCTCAAGGCGATCGTTGATTCCGCTTACCGCTCCGCCGATCTCACTAAGCAACTGCTGGCCTTCGCCCGCAAGCAGACCGTAGCGCCCAAGATCATAAATGTTAACGAAGCCGTGGCTGGCATGCTTAAGATGTTGCTTCGTTTGATCGGCGAAGATATTGAAGTCATCTGGAAGCCGAAAACGGGTCTGTGGCCAGTAAAGATTGACCCCACCCAGATTGACCAGATTCTGGCCAATCTTTGCATCAATGCCCGGGATGCCATTACCGGGGTGGGTAAGGTTGACATTGAAACGGCAAACATCGCAATAGATGAAGCCT
>JBAXVB010000364.1:0-4206 GCA_037129415.1 Deltaproteobacteria bacterium | reverse complement strand
AGTTGCGCCTTAGCCATTCCAGAGCTCTTCGGAAACTCCGCCAGTCTTTCGATCCCGGTCAGACATAGCGCATCTTATTTTTCTGATTGATTGACAGCCCGTTAAAACTTTGGGATGATTTATCAGTAACCAATCATCAGAAACATGTCAATGTATTTCAGAAGTGATACACGGAATATAATTGCAACTATCTGAAAATTAATATAATAGTAGATATATTGAGGGTTTTGTTTTGGCTGCTTGGATGGATTAATCACGGTTACTGGTCCGGGCTTGATCGCAATAAATACCCTGTCTACACAATCAGTTTCATTTTACTTGATCTTGCGAGGCATGACTTGACCAGTGCAGATGCTTCCCGGCCCTATTAATCGTTCGACATCATAGATGCCCCATTAACGAGGAGATACTCATGATTACAGTAATTGTTAAATTCAAACTCTCAGAAGCTATCACAATTCAGCAGGCTCGGGAGATTTTCTTGAGTACAGCGCCAAAATATCGAGGTATGCCAGGATTAATTCGAAAATACTATTTTCTTGATACGGACGGCATTACAGCCGGAGGAATCTATCTATGGAAATCGCGCGAAGATGCTGATGTGCTGTATACCAAAGAATGGAAAGCGTTTGTACACGGTAAATATGGCTCCGACCCTGAATTGACTTATCTTGATACTCCAGTTATTGTGGACAATGTCTTGAATGAAATCATAACGAACCAATGAAGTTTGAACCAACCTGGCTCCATGAATTATCATCAAAAACAGAATCAATGACGTTTACCGCCTTACAAACTCTGCTGACACGGTCGTTAACTTGGACGTGAAAGAAATAAGAGGAGTCCCGGTGAAAATGAATATCGTAAACCATTTTCAAAGCGGAATTCAGAAAAACTCATGATGATAAATATGAACTTTCATCCACGCCAGAATCAAGCCGTTATTAAATAAACCAGGTAAAACCAGATGATTTTATGAAAATATCAATGGTGATAAAATTTGGTTTTCCGTTGACCATAGCACCTACCAATATGGTCGGTGTCGGATACAGGACATTAATAGCGCCAAGTTTTTCCTTCATGAACAGGCTCCTTTTCTTATGTTACCATTTCTCCCAGTGTATATTTTCTGGTTTATATTTATCTTTTGGTTTGTCAGCCCCAGCCGGATACCCGATGGGAATGACATTTAATGGAATAATATTGTCGGGAATATTCAGGGTCTTTCTTACAAAATCCATTCTATCATTGTATGGATAGGCAGCAGTCCACACAGCACCCAGTCCCAAGGCTTCAGCAGCCAGCAGAATATTCTCACCGGCACATGTGCTATCAATGACAGCAAATTCAACTTTTTTCTCATATATATTTTCCTGTAGTCCCAAATGTCAGTTGGATTTTGTAATATCAATGAGTTAAGCACTGTAATGCGCTATATTTTCACGATTTCTATAACAACTTCTCTAATTTATCTAATGAGCTAAGAATGCTTATAATTCAATTAATACCTTGAAATTATTTTATCTAAATATGTTTACTCTGAAAAGATAGCAATTCGAAAATTGTTGTCTGTTTATTTAGTGCTTGATAAAGTAATGCATAACGTCCCTTTTTGTAAATCAATATGCAATACTTTATCAGGAGTACATGATGACAGCCGCTATGGTACTCGATTCCATCGGGTTTGTAGTTTTTATAATTCGGCTGAATCGGCAATATATCACTAAATGACACTGCTGAATCTCAGGCCGACGCAGATAGTATTTTGCCGGGATTTCGGGCACTGGCTAAAAGCCAACTCTGCCTGACTTTCTTGCTTATGAAATCACTTCCGGTTCTTTATCATAACTTTTCAGACCAGTGTTGATAAGTTTCCACTTACAAGATGAGCATAATTGCCTGGCCTGGTCTAATACAGATGCTTCAGGATGATGCAGACATCTGATCTCAGCGATATTTTGGGATCGCTCGGCAGGTTCTCTGGGTTTATCAGTCCTCTTCACCTTGCCCTTTTCAGCAGCTTTCCTGCGGTTAGCGGGTCTGGGCTTTTGCGTTCGCTCTTTTTTGGGTGGAGTTATCGCCGGAGAGTCTTCCGCCACCTCTGGAGTTAAATCTTCCACCATATCAACACTGGTATCGAAATTCTCAGCCGGTTGAATCACGGGGATCTCCTGGGTAATCCCAAGAGATGTCTTTACCAAACCAACGGTCTTATCCTTGATGTTCTGGAGGTTCCTTTGCTTCTGCGCTATCATCGCCTCGATAGAATTCATAAGCGTCTTATAATCTTCAATATCTTTAGAACAGGCAATGGCCATCTCATCGTATGATGTTGCAGCCCTATCGTCGAGTGTGATTGACATGGTAAATATTCCCTTTGTATTATTGCAGTTACAAACTCAAATATAACCGTGGCATTATATGAGTTTAAATTAATAAATCAATATAATATTTTATTTTTATTGACATTACCGCAATAATCACAAACTTTCTGCTGAAGTTAAATTTTTTCATTGTCCATACTCCTATATGTGATAAGATGGCCCAACATAAACGATTGACGGGGCGTTTGTTAAGCACCTCTGTCGAAAGGATGCTTTTATATCGTGACTGGAAACAATTCTCACAACAAAAAAGGAATCAAAAATGTTGAAAAAAATGTGTTTCATCATGGGTTTTTTCATTCTGGCGTTTCCATTATTGGCACAAAGTTTTGACTGTAATAAACCGGATTTCGGCGCTCGTATCGAAGAGCTGAACAAAGATGGATATTTCGTGAAGTATATGGAAAAAGCGGGAATATCTTATTACAACTATACCGGCCCATGCCGGATGGAAGTGCATGATCGTTTCACCGCTTCAATTTCCTATGCTTTTATCGATAACCAATTCTATGCAAGACTTGTTAAAATACCGGAAAACGAGGGTCGTACAGAGGATATCAGAGACAGAATGGAAAAGTATGTGTCCAAGCAGATTGGGACACAACCATATTCCATGAAACAGGATGGTGACTGGTGGGTATATCAATGGTTCAACGAAAAAGATAACATAAAATTTAAAGTTAAAGTACACAGCAAAACGAATGAAGGCAAAGGTGCATTTTATTATGAACCGCTTCGGTCAAAGCTGAAACTCATTAATGACGACGATGATCCGGTGTCTCTCAGGCATTGATTATTGGCAATCTTGGAACCGTTATTGACAGGGAATCAATACCAGGAGCAAACAAGCATAGCATTTTCAGAAATTTGAAATAAGGACGAATCGAGGAAGCAATCATTATGATCGGATTTTTGTCTCATTTTTCCCCGTTTTCCGCTGCCATTTTTTTTGTTGTTATCTTTGTCGCTATTTCACTTGCCTGCCTGTATCTTGTTAAGAGATTCTGCAAATCGTTACTTTTCAATCAGGTGACGGATTATGGGCAGATATTTGCCAGTGCCATCGGTGTAATGTTTGCCCTTATCCTTACATTTGTGGCTGTTGCGACATGGCAGAATTACAACATGGTGGATAATAACGTTCTTAAAGAGACCAATTCCCTTCATAATGTCTACCGAAACCTGAGCGCATACCCTGAGCCATTTCGCTCGAAAATGCAGGATCTCATCAGGCACTACGTCCAGCATGTCATTAAAGATGAATGGCCGAAACAAGCCCAGGCCCTACAGGATGAAACCGCCCATAAACTTATCACACGCATTAATGCAACGATCTTTTCCTTTTATCCCAGCGACAACAGAGAAGTAGCCATGCATCAGGAAACCCTGAGAATAGTGAGCGAATACAGAGGTCTGCGTCATGATCGGATCATCGGCGGCAGGCCAAATATCACTTCCTCCATGTGGATTACGCTTGTCGGAGGGACCATTCTCTATCTGGTTTTTCTTTGTTTCTTCGATATCCCTTGTTTTAAACACCATGCCTTCATGATAGGGATGTTCGGGGCTTTTGTTGCTCTTGTCTACTGTCTGCTAATTGTATACAATTTTCCTTTTACTGATCCGGGGGCGATTTCGTCGGAGCCATTTCAGAATTTACTTGAATATTGGAAGATCGAATAATGCTCTAAAACCGGTTGTGATTGTTTCCTGATAGATTTCGGTTGAGAATTTGCCAGAAAGTATCTGAGGCGGATTGAATATGACGGCGCTGGTAATTTGAGAAAAGGATTATGAAAAACGTATTCGAATTTCAAATCAA
>JBAXVB010000363.1:0-4207 GCA_037129415.1 Deltaproteobacteria bacterium | reverse complement strand
TGCGTGTGTTGAAAGGCTCCATTGATGCGTACATCAAAAAAAATATGTACAAGGTATTGAATAAATAATGAATGATGAAATGGAACTCGGGAAAACAGAGGACAGATGTTTTTTCCGTCATCCGTCATCTGTCCTCTTTATGATGGTGTCCTGAAAGCAAAAAAGACACCGGTTGATGATTACTGCGGCATGGTATGGATAAATTCGATGAAAAATAATAGCACCGACAAAACACGGCAATTCCTTGACGGTAATTCATCGGGCATTTTAGCAAACATGGACAGCGCCGGCACCGGGCCGAAAAGCGCCTATCCAACAGCCTTATGTATCGAGTGGGTATGTTCCAGAATCAGCCACAAGGTGAAATGATGCAGACCACCGGGCAGCAAATAACACAGGCCGAAATCAGGGTCGAGGCGGAACGGTTGGCCGAGGCCGAAAGGCTTTCATTTTGTCCTGATGACGGACAGGGCGCACCGGATGAATCGTACATCGGAGAAGATACACCGGATGACGGGCCGTTTCCCGTTAAAATTAATCCCCAATACATTCTGAGAAGTCTGGGCCGGAACCAGATCGGTGATGCCGAGTTGTACCGGGCATTGCACCGTGGAATATACATCTATGACCATTCAGCCGGACAATGGTACTTCTGGAAGGGCCACTACTGGGCGCCGGACAAGGTAGAATCCGCAATAGCAGCCGTTCAAAAGGTATCAAGGCTTTACGGGATTGAGCTTGAACGCATATCGTGGCGGGCAAACAGCGCACTGTCCAGGGGAGAGGCGCCGGATAAAAAAGCCGAGTTACTTGAAAAGGCATTGCGGCGGCGCTTGAACGAGCTACAGAGCCGTTCACGAGTCATGGACGTTTTGACATTGGCACGGGCCGGGGATGCCGGACTTTCAACCGCTGGGGATGCCTGGGATTTGGAGCCGATGCTTTTAGCTTGTCAAAATGGTGTTATCAATTTGACAGATGGAACATGCCGGGCCGGATCACCACAAGACATGATTAAAACAGTTTGTCCGGTTACATGGCGCGGGCTAAACGAGCCAGCACCTATATGGGAACGTTTTTTGATGGAAATTTTTGATGGGAATAAGGAGCTTGTTCGTTTCATGCAAAGGCTTTCCGGGTACTGTCTCACAGGCCTAACGAACGAAGAGAGATATCCTTTTTTGATCGGGAAAGGCCGAAATGGAAAAACAAAATTCATTGAGGCGCTTAAAGCCTGTATGGGAGATTATGCAGGGACGCTTTCAATCGAAACAATCATGGAACAGCGGAACGACAGCACCCCGGGCGGGGCACGGGCGGACTTGATGAGCCTGCAAGGTAAGAGGTTGATGACATCAAGCGAGAGTGAGGACGGGCGGAAACTGAATGTTGGCAAAACCAAAAGCTTGACAGGCGGGGACGGTATCAGCGCACGCAGTCCTTATGGCAGGTATCAAGTGGACTTCCAGCCGACGCACAAGTTGATTCTGTTGACGAACTTTGAGCCAAAAGTACCGCCGGACGATTTTGCATTATGGGAACGGGTTTTAAAAATTCCGTTCAACATGTGTTTCGTTGACGAACCTACAGCACCAAACGAGCGCAAAAAAGATGAGTTTATCAAAGAAAAGTTACAGACCGAGTATTCGGGAATTCTTGCCTGGGCCATGCGGGGCTGTCTTGAATGGCAGAAGATCGGACTTCAGCCGCCTGACATTGTGAGGGCAGCGACAGACAGTTATAGGGCTAAAAATGATTCATTGACTGATTTTATCAAAGCGTGTTGCCAGTTGACTGGGGAAATTCAAGCGAAAATTCTTTTCGATGCTTACAACGAGTATTGTCAGGAATTGGGGACGAAACCATTGACTATCAACAAATTCACAGAACAAATGATAACTAAATTCGATAGATATGCTTCAAAACGGAAACAATTTTATATCGGAATCAGTCTTTTTAATGAGTGAGCTTACAGTACCTTGCATAGCACTTCCGGTAAACTTTTAATATGGGAAAATTGATTCTCCCTAGGGAGTTTATACGGAAATGCTATGCAAGGTGGTACACATGCCACCAAGGGAAACCATGAAAAAATCTGAAATACTGGCACAATTAAGGGCACAAGCTGCTGGAATAAAACAAAATAATAGACTGAATCCAGGCTGAACACAATTCAAACAGCGAATGACATTCACCTTGTCCTGAATGCTGAGACAGGGATCAGTTTTCATGTTGGCCGGAAAAACTCAATTCAAATCAGTCATTTTTAATGAGTGAGCTTACAGTACCTTGCATAGCACTTCCGGTAAACTTTTAATATGGGAAAATTGATTCTCCCTAGGGAGTTTATACGGAAATGCTATGCAAGGTGGTACACATACCACCTGGGAAAACCATGAAAAAATCTGAAATATTGGCACAATTTAGGGCACAAGCTACTGTAATAAAACACAATGATAAGTTTTGCCTTGTCTTGAAACAGGATACTACGGGCAATACGGCACCTGTCTATTTCTCGGAAAAAACCATATAGGTCACGAAATAGGTCCGGGCCGCCGGGTACCGCATTGCGGGTGTAACTTATGCCGGAAACCCGTGGAACTGACTTTGACTTTTCAGAACTCCAAAGGTGAAACGTTTAAACTCTGTGACGGATACATTTTGAAATGAATATTTTGGACTTACTGCAAATAGACGGAATCCAGGCCGAACACGCTTCAAACAGCGAATGGCATTCACCTTGTCCTGAATGTGGGGGCAGGGATCGGTTTTCATGTTGGCCAGAAAAAGTCAATTCAAATGGCCGATTTATGGGGGGCCGTTTCGTTTGCCGTGGTTGTGGAATCAACGGCGATGCTGTGGCCTACTTTATGAAACGCCGGACCTTGACATTCTTGCAGGCCGTCAAGCAATTGGGACTTGATGCCGGGCCGATGCCGGAACGAACAGGAAACCGGACGTGGCAGCCGGAACTACATAGGGCCGCGCCAAATGCAGCGTGGCAGGACAAAGGAAAATCCTTCATGTGTCATTGCACCGAACAGCTACAGCGCAACACCGAGGCTATGGCGTGGTTACAGGCCGAACGTGGGTTGAATCCCGAAACGATCTGGGCTGCCGGATTGGGTTGGAACAGCCGGGACTTGTACCAAGACCGGGCCGAATGGGGATTACCGCCGGAAATCAACAGCAGGACTGGCAAAGCAAAGTGTATATGGTTGCCCAAAGGGTTGATAATTCCTTTGATTGATTCAGTCGGGAACATCACCAGGTTAAGGATCAGACGAAGCGAGCCAGGCGATGGAGATCGTTACATTCTCGCAAGTGGTTCAGACGGCAAACGGGCCTTATGTCTATGGATGGATCAACGGGCAGTGGCGGTATTTGAATCAGAGCTTGACGGGTTACTTGTTAAGCAGGAAGCCGGGGAACTGATAGGCGTGGTTGGACTTGGATCAGCCGCGATGAAGCCAGATAGCGAGCTTCACGGGCGATTGATGAGGGCTGAAAGTGTTCTTTGTTGCCTTGATAGCGATAAACCAGGTTCAAAGGCGGCATGGGGTCATTGGCGCAACTATCCGGGGTTCAAGCGATGGCCTACAATCAGGGGCAAAGATGCCACCGAGCAATGGCTGGCGGGAATACCCGTTAGGGCATGGATTGAGGCAGGGCTATGAAAATTCCGATGGGGAAATACAAAGGCGAGTATGTTAACTATTTGCCGGATGATTATTTGCGATGGTTGTATTTCCAGGATATTTTGAAACCGGACATCGAACAAGCCGGCAAAATACCAAGAACGTTTACCAGCCGACGCTCTTGTGGCGGCTACAAGAGCGTTCACCGTTAAAATCGGATGGAACATCCTGCGATACGGTCAACGGTCAAAGTGTATATATATTTATTAAACAACTACCGTTATAAAAACGCCTACGAGAGACCCACGTTACCACAAGAGGATATTGCTTTGATAAACCGTCTCTTGGACAGTATCTTGCCGTTAAATTTGTATATACAAATTTTGAGACCTTTTTGCCGTACTTTTATGATGGTTTTTTTGGCATTGGGCAGTGGGCCGTTTTGGCGGAGAAGATCGGTCAATTTGATGGGTGGATAAAAAGTATCCACTAAAGGGGGAACCCCGCCCCCTGCCCCCAATGTAGTAACTACTTAATATATAAACAATATTCTTATATAGAATAGCATT
>JBAXVB010000362.1:0-4214 GCA_037129415.1 Deltaproteobacteria bacterium | reverse complement strand
AAATGTACAAAAGATATCTTCGATTGCCTGAAAAACCAAAGCAAAGTTTTTTCCTCTGGGGGCCTCGCCAGACTGGTAAAACAACGCTGTTAAAGGCTTGTTACCCGGATGCCCTTCGAATTGATCTCCTCAAAACCGATGAACTCATGCGATATATGAAGGCGCCGTCCCTTTTCCGGGAAGAGGTGGCCGCCCTTTCGCGTGACCGATTGATTGTAGTTGACGAAATTCAGAAGGCTCCTGTGCTTTTGGATGAGATTCATTACATGATTCAGGAATGGCGAAGCGTTTTTGCATTGTGCGGCTCCAGTGCGCGAAAAGTCAGACGTGGACATGCCAATCTGTTGGGTGGCCGCGCAATTCGCTATGAACTTTTCGGCCTGATGGCGCAGGAACTTGGCGCTGATTTTTCCATTGAGCATTTCGTCAATACCGGCCCGCTTCCGAATCATTATGGATCTGAAAACCCTGCTTTGGCGCTTCGCGCCTATGTGGATGATTACTTACGGGAGGAAATTCTGGAAGAGGGCCTGACGCGCCGCTTGCCGATATTTTCGGACTTTCTCAGGGTGGCGGCCATTGGGGACACGGAAATGCTGAATATGTCCAACATTGCACGAGAAACAGGTATCGCAGTTTCCACGGTTCGTGACCATTATGGCATCCTGGTTGATTCTTTGATGGGCGCCTTCCTTCCTGCCTTCACATTACGGCCTAAACGCCGCACTATTCAGGCCCCGAAATTCTATTTTAGGGATCTGGGCGTAGTCAACCATCTGGCAAGGCGCGGAACCATCAGACCCGGTTCGGAACTATTTGGCAAAGCGTTTGAAAACTGGATGTTTCACGAACTGTCGGTTCACACAAAATACACCGAATTGTTCTATGAGCTTTCATACTGGCGACTGTCCAGCGGCATCGAAGTCGATTTTATTCTGGGGTCGGGTACGGTCGCCATTGAAGCAAAAGGCAAACCTGAAATCAACTCCGGTGATATGCGGGGGCTTATCAATTTCAAAAAAGACTTTCCGGAGGTAAAGTGGCTGATCATAGTTTGTCTTGAGAAAAAAATGCGAAAAACCGACGAAGATGTTTATATAGTGCCATATCATGAATTCACCAGATTGCTCTGGGATGGAAAATGGACCCAGCATCTGTGACGATCGTTGTTTCTAACACCCCTTGATGCCTTCTTTTCACTCAATGTCCATCCAAACAGGCGCTTTCAGAATCAGTTCGATGGCTTTTGACGCGGTTTCAGCGGCCTCAGGAAATGTCTTTGCCAGGCTCATGACATGCCGCAGATGATCGGCGGTTCGAAGCATCAGCATAACAAGATCGCCTTCCGCACCTTCGGAAATCTCCACCACTTCCTCCCAAGGCATGCCGACCGCCCATGCATGGACAGTCATTGCCGGCTTCAGGTAGAGAGGTCTGACGACAAAATCATGGTCATACATGTCCCGCATCAGGGGTTTTAAGGCTGTGTTGACGGCGATGAAGGCATCAAACAAAGGAGGCGGAACAGAGCGCCGGTCAACCCGGTCATCCATTTCCCGGTCCGACACAAAAAGAGACAGAATAGCCGCCATCAGGGCCGGGTTTGATTGAGGGAAAATACCTTTTCGAAATCCTTCTGCGATCAAAAGCGGTTGATCCACGCGAAGCTGGGATGCCCATCGTCCGTCCTGGGTCAGGCTGCCCTCAGGTGTAACAAATCCCGTCAGTTTCAAAAAGCTCAGGTGTCGGTTGAACTCGTGAATCAGTACCTTATGCCGGGTGCCAGAAAGGGCTCTGGCTTCGGTTCTTTTGCCACCGGCGCGCATCAATAAAAACGTGGCGAACGATCGCGTCAGAAGATCTTCAATCTGGTCCGGAGCATGGGACAGGAGAAGGTTCAGTACCATTGAAAAATCAATTCGTATCTGGCTTTTGACATCCGATGGCGTGGCGGTAACGAGCTGTGCGCAAAGCCGTGCGTCCAGGAATTTTCCAGGTATGGCGATGGCAAAGCCGATGTGATCCATGCCCCGACGTCCGGCTCTGCCGGTCATCTGATGAAATTCCGTGGGGCTGAGCGGCATGAACTCCCTGCCGTTAAAGCGGTCGGTGTTCAGGAACACGACGGTTCGGGCCGGAAAATTAACGCCTGCGGCAACTGTGGATGTGGCGAATACCGCCTGAAGTAACCCCTCTGTCATCAGGGTTTCGATAACCTGTTTCCAGGCTGGAAGCTGTCCACTGTGATGCGCACCGACAGCCAGGTGTTCCAGATGCCAGAGCTGACGGTGTTTTGCCAGATGAGGATTCTGGGTGATAATATCGTCGATTCGCTGGTGAAGGATTTGCATCCGGTTTGGATCATCCACCCAGTGTTCTTTACACAGATCCAGAGCATGGTCGCAATCGGCGCGGGATTTAAGAAAAAATATGGCGGGAAGAAGATTGAACTTGTCCAGAATCCCAAGAATTTCACCCATTGGCGGCAAAAGACTGTAAGTGGATGTAAGACGCTGCGGTTTTTCTTCAAACAGGTATTCCCGAACCTTTTTGGAGATGCGGCCTTTTCCCCTTGCGTCGGAAGCAAGAAGTGGCAACAGGGTTCCTGAAGGGTGAAGGAAAATGGGAAATAGCGGTACCGGCCTTTTGGTTTCTTCAATGACCTTGCAGTCTTTGGATCGAATGGCGCTAAGCCACTCGGCGATTTTTCCTGCGTTACCGATGGTCGCAGAAAGCAGCAGAAGGGGTATTCGTGCCGGCAGATAGATCATGGTTTCTTCCCAGACCACCCCGCGATCCTCATCCCCCAGAAAATGGGCTTCATCCAGGACCACAAAATCCGTATCCAGGGTTTGGCCATGGTGCATGGCGTCATAAAGCTGATTGCGAAGAATTTCGGTTGTACCGACTATTACCGAGGCATCCGGCCGTTCTTTTCGATCCCCTGTCAGAATGCCAACCTGATCATGACCGAAGATTTCGGAAAATTCGTGAAACTTGGCGTTTGAAAGCGCTTTTAAAGGTGTTGCATACCACGATCGCCCTCCTGTTTCCCGAATTCTGGAAATTGCCTGAACCGCAATCCAGGTTTTTCCGGAACCCGTGGGCGCCGTTACTAAGCAATCGGCTTTCTCGATGGCCTCAAGAGCTTCAAGTTGAAATGGATCGGGAGAAAACGGCCGGTCTTCCGGTACGCCGATGGTTTTGAATATGGCCTTCAGACTGGGGTCGGCGCCGGCTTTCAACTTAATGGCAGGGGCGTGTTTGCCAGAAGATCTTTTGGCCGCCCCTACTGACGCCTTAATAATCTTTGGCCTGATCTTGGGCCTGGCGGAATAATCTTTGGCCCGGACTCTGTTTCCTGGTTTCATGTTACGAGCTGCTGAATGATCGCATCCATAAGAGATTTGGCAAGAGCATTGGTGTCAAACGGGGATATGCCATTGAGATCAGCCTCAATCAGGGTGTTGTCATAGGGCAGAAATCCCAGAAAATCAAACTGGGGCATATTTTCGCGGAGAAACGCAATATCCGCATCCCCCCGGATTTTATTGCCCACCACTGCAATGCGCTTAAGCCCGATCTCGGAGGCCAAGCGCTGAATGTTTTCAGCGGTGTCGATACTTCTTCTGCCCGGCTCCACAACCACAATGAGTTTGTCAACAGCCTTTGCCGTTGCTCTTCCCAGGTGCTCAATACCGGCTTCCATATCCATAACCACCACCTCATCTCTGGCAAGAACAATGTGGGTGATCAGGGCTCTTAAAAGCGTACTTTCCGGGCAGATGCACCCGGAGCCGCCTTTTTTGATGCCGCCAAGACGCATCATCTTGATGTTGCCCAGCTTTGCAGACAATACATCCGGAAGATCATCCACACGGGGATTAAGCTTGAAAAATCCGCCGATGCTACCCGGCAGGGCCTCAGTGCGTTCATACGCCAGGTCTTTCATTTCGGAGATCGGAATGATTTTATCAGCATTTGCAATTCCCAGCGCACCTGCCAGGTTCGCGTCCGGGTCTGCATCAATTGCCAGAACGTGCTTTCCCTGTGCATCAAATGTTCGAATCAGCAAAGCGGAAAATGTGGTTTTCCCGACTCCGCCTTTGCCACTGACAGCAATTTTCATGAGAGTATCCTTTTCAACTATATTCCGCCTCTGTATTTGTCTGCATCTCAATACGGGCGTGTATGACGGCTGCTTTCATCTTTTT
>JBAXVB010000361.1:0-4237 GCA_037129415.1 Deltaproteobacteria bacterium | reverse complement strand
AAAGATGCTTCACCAGGGCCTCCACCGTCGGGTAGTCGAAAACAAGGGTCGAGCGGAGTGACCTGGATAGAATCGGGCCAAGTCCCGATTCCAGGCGGTTTTTTAACTCTACAGCCATAAGAGAGTCAATGCCAACATCAAACAGCCGCTGACTGGGATCCAGTTGTTCCGGAGATGTCATGCCGAGAGTGGCGGAGACTTGTGAACGCACATAGTCAAACAGGCGCATACGCTTTTGGTCCGCAGGTGTCTCATTCAGCAACCTGGCAAAACCGGATATATTTTCCCGCGCAACCTGTACCCTGGCGAATGTCTCGAAAAATGGCGGTATCTCTTTCCGGTAGTGATTCTCCAGGTACTGATTCCAATCAACCGCCATAACCACGGCTTGCGCTGCATCCCGCCGCAGCAGATTCCCCAGGATTTCGAGCCCCTTTTCCGGGGCGATGACTCCCATTCCCTGAACAGCCGATCCGCCTCTGACTTCCTTATGAAACTGCCGGCAGGATGCCGGCTCTACACTCATCCTTGCCGCCATGCCAACTTCACCCCATGCGCCCCAGTTAACGCTCAGCCCATGCAGGCCCTGTCGGTGCCTTTCGTGGACAAAAGCATCCATAAAAGCATTAGCAGCCGCATAGTTGGCCTGGCCGCCGGCACCTATAACCGCCGCTGCGGAGGAAAAACAGACGAAGAAATCGAGCGGTTCGCCCATCGTAGCTTCATGGATGTTCAATGTCCCCCGCACCTTGGATGCCATTACCTTCCTGAACCTGCCCACGTCCTGCCTTATGAACACTGCATCGTCGATGACTCCTGCCGCATGGATAACGCCCCGGAGAGGCGGCATCATGGATTCAATCCCGTTCATCAACCGTTTTATATCCTCCCGATTCGAAACATCCGCTTTGAAAACCAGAACGTTGCATCCGGCCTGCCTGATCCGTTCTATCTTTTCCGTCGCTGAATCTGTGGGGTCGCTGCGACCACATAGAATCAGGTTGCGCGCCCCGTTACGTTCCATCCAGTGTGCAATCTCAAGCCCCAGGCCACCAAGCCCGCCGGTTATCAGATAGCAGGCGTCGGCATCGAAATGAATAACATCAGCCTGTTTTTCCGGAAGCATTTCAAGTCTTGCGGTATGGCGCACTTCCTTGCGCAGGGCTATCCTGTTCTCGGTATCGGGATGGAGTATCTCCTCCAGAAGCATCGGTATCGTCGCCTCGCTCTCCAAAGGATCGAGGTCAATGCACCGGATGCAAAGTTCGGGATGTTCAAGGTCAAGTACGCTGCCGAGTCCCCACAACAAGGACTGAAGCGGCGCAACCTTATCTAACCCTAACCCCCCAATTGCTCCCTGTGTGACCAGCCACAACATCGGGGCCGGGCTTTGCCGTTCCGTCATTGCACGAACTGCGGCTGGCACACCACCGCAGACGATTTCGGCTTGTGAAAGAGCCTCATCATTCATAGTCTGTCCCAGATCAATTCCCCAAAGATAGATAACTCCCTTTAACCGTGTCCCGATTTCCAGGAAGAGCCGGCTAATATCCGCTTGAGTATCGGGATTGACGCAGTAGTAGTCGGGGCGAGTACCGAGTGTTGCGCGCGCTTCAAATTGTTTTTCCTGCGTGACAAGAATGACTTCATCCCCGCGCGCACGAAGCTGATCAGCCAGTTCCGAGGCTACGCCGGATCGATCCGCGAACAGGAGCCAGCGGCTATTGACCGATTCCCCTGTGGTCTCGAGTGTCTCGTCATTTCTTGCGATAGGGCGAGTGCAAGGTTCGCATGTATGAGAGGCAGGCAGCCATGCCGCACTGGGGTGCGGCGATCCCAGGAGAGGTTCAGGTGATCCCAGGAGGGGGGTAGGCTGCCATAGAACATTGTAGAGCGCCTCCTTGGGGGGGGAGATAATGGGTGTGCGTCCAGTGAAAAGCTCACGCCTGGCTCTGCCGAATTCAAAACCGTCAACCTCGACAAATACATCTCCCTTTTCATCCAACAACTGCAGACTTCCTTTACGGGTCCGGGCACCCGCGCCGTCGTGTGCTTCCCTGCGCGCAACGCACCATAACTTGCCGGAGGGATGTTGTCGGTAAAACCTGAGATTAGCGATCCTGACCGGGACAAGGAGATGTTCACTGTCCTGATCGGCCTCCCAGAATCCGCCGATCATTTGAAAACAGGAGTCGAGCAACCCCGGATGGAGCGAATACCGATCACCATCCTCACCCGGAGAACAAATTGTCATTGCGCATAAGGTTTCGTTTTCGCCCTGCCATATCTTTTCCGCCCACCTGAATGAAGGACCAAATTGATAGCCCGACTGATGCCGCGCCGTGTAAAATTCATCCCCCGTCAGGATTCGGTCTGCCCTGGAGCAGAAAACGTCGGGATCGAAACAGGTAGAGCTGGCATCCTGCCGGACTGTTGACTCGGTGGTATGCCGGCAGGATGTCGGCTCTACGAAAACCGTTCCTGAAGAATGCGTGATCCAATCTGTGATCTGGGATCTATCATTTTCTCCCCGATCGTGCTCTCTGCTAATTAGCCTGAATGTAATTCCTTCCTTCTCACCTGGAAGAAATATCAACTGGACAGCCTTGTGTCCTTTAACCGGAATGATCAACGGATGTGAAAACACCATTTCTCCGATTCGGCGCGCATCAGCCCCGAACGCCTCTTCCGCCGAAGCAAGCACCATCGAAACCTGCGATGCTGCAGACACCACAACCGCGCCGAGAAGCTTGTGGTCGGCAAGGTGAGCTGGTGAGTTTTCACTCAAGCTGTTCTCGAAGCGCACTTCACTGGAAAATGGTAAATGCAGCCTTTTTCCCCACGGTGGGAGTACCTCATCCTCGCCACAGCGCGGGCATCTTGCAGGTGCCTTGGCCCTATTATCGACCCAATAACGCTGCCTCTGGAATGGATATGTAGGCAAAGCCAATTTTATGTAGCTATTTCCCCGGTAGTAGTCACCCCACGCAATAGCACCGCTCTTTACAAATTTTTTGGCAAGGTCGGCGTTCTTGAATGATGAACTATGAAATATGAATGATGAATGGGAGGCATCCATGGCTGGTTCTTTCTCATTTATCATTTCCTTCCTGGAATCCTCCGGGCTGTCTTGAGTATAAAGGCCAGTGCAGGCCCTGCCATGACGGTAAGCGGTTAGCCGCTCTTTCAATTCGTACTTTGTCGCAGCTATGACCGACATCCGTTTGGCGAACAGAGAACGGCCGGTATTGGCAGTGAAACATAAGTCCCCGATTTCCTGCTCCGGATGCTCTGCAAGATGTTCTTCATACCTTTCGACGAGACTGCGCAATGCAGCATCGCTTTTGGCGGACAGCGCCAGGATATGCTGCACTCTTTCCGTAGCACGCAGATCCCCTGACCCCGGCAATCTGCTCCCTGATACCTTCTCCGGCAGGATGCTGGCTCTACATTCAGGAGCCTCTTCCAGAACAATGTGGGCATTGGTCCCGCTGAACCCAAAAGAGCTGACACCTGCTATTCGACCTTCCGGAGGCATCCACGGCCGGCCCTCTACGGCCACTTCAATCGGGATATCCTTCCAGTCAATATGGGGATTCGGAATCTTGAAATGCAGGTGGGGCGGTATCTCTTTGTGTTGAAGCGACAGAATGACCTTGATTACACCGGAGATTCCGGCCGCAGCCTCAAGGTGTCCGATGTTGGTTTTAACCGATCCGATCACAAGGAGATTTTCGGATGTCCGTCCTTTGCAGAGCGCAGCGGCAAGAGCGTTCACTTCGATTGGATCGCCAAGTGATGTGCCTGTACCATGCGCCTCGACATAAGTAACCCGGCCAGGTTCTACCCTGGCGTTTTGGGTCGCCTGAATTATTAGCTCTTCCTGCGCCAGCTCGTTCGGAACAGTAAGTCCGCTGCTGGCGCCGTCATGATTGATAGCCGATCCCCTGATCAGCGCCAGTATAGTATCCCGATCCTTTATGGCGTCAGAAAGCCGTTTGAGTAAGATCATTCCGCAGCCTTCGCCTCGGGCGAAGCCATCAGCCGCTGCATCAAAAGTTTTGCACCGTCCGTCTGGAGCAAGCACATGAGCCCTTGACAGAAAAATCGTTACCTCCGGAGAAATGACAAGCTGCACCCCGCCTGCAAGCGCCAGGTCGCAGTCTCCCACCCGCAAACTCTGGCACGCTTGATGGATGGCGACCAGCGAAGATGAGCACGCGGTATCTATCGCCAT
>JBAXVB010000360.1:0-4248 GCA_037129415.1 Deltaproteobacteria bacterium | reverse complement strand
GCGACCGGCCGGTCGCCCCTACTTGTTTCGTGTATTTCGTGGTTAAAAGTATTTTAACGGTAAAAGTCACAATAAAAGTCTCATCAGCCTTTACCGAAACTGCACCGTGGATAATGACAGGAAGGACAACTGGCGCAAAATCCGCCGTGCCCCAGAGCAATAATATCTTCACGCTGAATCGTTTCGCCTGCAAGTATCCTGGGTATGATCAAATCAAAAATGCTGGCCTTGAAATACATCACACACCCTGGCAGCCCGACAATCGGCACATCGCCCAGGTAGGCCAACATAAACATGGCACCGGGAAATGCCGGAGCGCCATAACTGACCACCCGCGCCCCGGTGGCGCGTATGGCGGCAGGAGTCTGATCATCAGGATCAACGGACATTCCGCCAGTAACCGCAACCATCCCGGCACCGCGTTCGATAAACGACTGAATGGCGCCGACTGTCATGGCCACATCATCTGAAACCAGAACCTGATCCATGACTGTACTGCCGAGCTCGCCAAATTTATCGCGTAAGACCGGTCCGAATTTGTCTGTAATCCGGCCATGAAATATTTCACTTCCCGTGGTGACGATCCCAACCTGAAGCGACCGGAATGGTTTGATCTCGACAACTGGATAATTCAAAAGACAGATGGATTCAACCGCCTTTATTTTTTCTTCGCGAGTCATCAGGGGAATGATCCGCGTTCCGGCCACAGAGCTATTGGCTGCAACGGCTTGATGGGTGTGCAGAGTAGCGAAGACAACTTCTTCAATGGAATTAATGCTAAACAGCGCGGCTGTGTTGATCTTCAGCAGACCAGCAGCCCCGGCTATGAGGTTAACGCGCCCCTCGGAAGTTTCGCTCAGATCAATTCCCGGTCCGGCTGCAGCCCTGGCAATCCGGATGGCGGCATCATCTTCGTGAATGTCTCCTGGACCCATGTCCATAACAAAAATATGCTCCTTGCCCATGTTCAGAAGGGCGGAAATATCCTGAGCCTGAATTACATGTCCTTTCCTGAAAGCACATCCCTTGAATTCACCCGGAACAATGCTGGTGATATCATGGCATAACAGCATTCCCAACGCATCCTCTACCGGGATCGATCTCATGACAACTCTCCTTTAAATCCATTATATTTTTTAAGTTACGGGCTGCTTTTTGAATGTGTTGAATGATGTTCGGAAGTACGGTATTTTCCATTGCGCCTGCAAAACCAACCACCCACAAGGCCAGCGGCAACCCCCGGTTATTTCCGACACTGATGGCGACGGCCTTGACACCCGGAAGATATTCTTCGTCATCAACAGCATATCCATTCTGACGTACCTGATTGATTTCAGCAATGTAGTCACTTTTGTTCGTAATGGTCCTACTGGTGTATTGGGGCAAATCGTGTTCCTGAATAAACTTGACCGCCTGGTCCCGAGACAGCGAAGCCACATACACTTTGCCCAACGCCCCGGCCAGCATGGAAATGGAGGTTCCGGGCGGAGCGGACAATTTAAGCGATTTTTGGGATTCAGCAGTACCCACGATAATTCCCCGGGACCGTCCCATAACCCCCAGAAAAACTGTTTCTCCAACTTGATCACGCAAAGATTCCAGTATCGGCCTTGCCATATCACCAATCTGCAAATAATTTCTGCCTTGAAACGCCAAATCTACAATGGCAGGGCCCAGTACAAATTTTTTCCCCTGAGGCCCTTGTTCCAAAGCTCCTACACTTAACAACGACTGAATCAAGCCGTGGGTTGTACTCTTGCTCCATCCCAGATTTCTGGCAAGACCACTTAGATTCTGCTCCGCAGGCGATTCGGCAACTGATTTCAGCAACAGGAACGCCCTTTGAACGGCCGGCGCCTGATATCCGACAGACAATGAATTATTTTTCATATCACTCCATTATGTTCACTGTGGTGAAAATTATTATCTGTCTAACCCACAATCCCCGATTAACTTGACAAAATTATACATTACAAGACGTTATGATTAACATGATGTGTAAACAATATAAATTAGGTTAATATTTCTCCGGTTAATAACCAGTTTCAGGTCATATATAATTCAAAAATACACTATATGTCAATATTGACATTAAAAATTAAAGCTGTTATATAGCTAATCAATTCATCAGAATGAACATTATTGTTAATAAAACCAAATTTTGATTCGTAGGATACATAAAACTTGAAGTATCATGTACCACAGGTGCTGGATGCAAGTATTTCCCTGCCCTGTCCCCTTTCTTTTTGATGGCGGCTCTTTAATATGACAACTCAGAAACTTTTTTTCGGAAATGTGATTTATCTGATGCGGCATGGTGCAATCGAGACCACGGAAGAAAAACGTTTTGTCGGACAGATTGACATACCGCTCAGCCTCAATGGCAGGAAACAGTCCGAGTGGCAGGGCCGACAACTTAAGGACATTCAATTTTCCAGGGTGTGGTGCAGCGACCTGAAAAGGGCTTACGAAACTGCTGCAATTGTCTCACGAGATCGATGTCTTGCGATATTACCGGCTTCTGAGCTGCGCGAGATTGATCTTGGTCAATGGGATGGGATGGCCATGTCGCAAATCCGTGATCAATTTCCGGATGTATGGCAAGCGCGGGGGGAGGATATCGGTAACTTTCGGCCGCCAGGAGCAGAGAGTTTTGCTGACCTTCAGCAGCGGGTGGTCCCGTTTATACGGCGTATTGTCGCCCAATCGTCCGACAATACGCTGATTGTCACCCATGCGGGTGTCATCCGGGTGCTGCTTTGCCAGGTGCTGGAGATGCCGCTTTCGAATCTTTTTAGGATTCACCTGGATTATGGGGGAATAACGATCATCAAAGATATCAATGGCATGTATCAGGTCAAGGCGGTCAATATCTACCCTGTCCTGCTGACAACTGACAACTTAACTTAGGAGAACATAATGCTCTTACCCAAATTTGATTTCCATGAACCCAAGACATTGAATGAAGCATGTCAGATACTGGCGGCTTATGGCGTAAAAGCCAAGCTAATTGCCGGCGGAACAGATCTGATGGTCAACATGAAGAAAAAAATCCTGTCTCCGGAGCAGGTGATTTCAATTTCAAGAATCGGGGAATTGAAGAAACTGGATACATCCGGTGACAGCATCCGGATCGGCTCCTGCTTTACGGTAGCAGATCTGAGTACATCGGATGCTATCCAAAAGCACTTGAGTGCGCTTGGCGAAGGCGCAAAAAACCTGGGAACCCCTTTGATCCGGAATCTGGCAACCATCGGCGGCAATCTGGGGTCGGCAAGGCCTGCCGCCGATCTGCCCCCAGCGCTGATGGCTTATGGCGCACAGGTTGTCCTGAACAGCCTTTCCGGCGAAAGGACGCTGTCCCTGGATAAGTTTTTCATGGGCCCTGGTTTCACCGCTGCAAAACCTGATGAAATTCTCTCCGAGATTCAGATACCATCCCTGCCGCCCCACTCCGGCGCAGGCTATATCAACATAGGTGTCAGAAAGGGACAGGACTGCAATCTGGTGAACGTGGCATCCTTTATTGCGCTGGATACGGACGGAACCATCAGGAATGCGCGGATTGTGATGGGATGCGTTGGCCCCATCCCCTTGCGGGCCAGTTCTGCAGAAAAGATGTTAATCGGCCAAAAGCCGGAAAGTGCGCTTTTTTCCAGAGCCGGAGCCGCCGCAAGTTTGGACAGCACCCCAATTGACGACTTCAGGGGCACTGCCGCCTACAAAAGAGACATGGTTGGGGTATTGACCCGAAGAACGCTCGACATTGCATTCCGCGAAGCCACCCATCGCCAATAAAGGGAGAGTACTCATGAAAAAACTGATTCAACTGACCATCAACGATCAACATTATGAAGTAGCTGTGGAGCCTAACCAGACCCTGGTCGATTTGCTTCGTTATCAACTGGGGCTGACTGGAACCAAAAAAGGATGCGAGATGGGAGATTGCGGCTCCTGCACCGTAATCCTGGACGGCAAAGCGGTCAATTCCTGCCTTGTTTTGGCTCTTCAGGCCGACGGCCGCAGCATCCAGACCATTGAAGGTCTGGAAACCGGAGAGGGACTGCATCCAGTCCAGGAAGCATTCGTGGAAAAAGGCGCCATCCAGTGCGGATTTTGCTCATCCGGAATGATTCTTTCCGCAAAAAATCTTCTGGATCAAAAATCAAATCCAAGTGAAACCGAGATACGAAGGGCGCTGGCCGGAAATCTCTGCCGGTGTACCGGATATCAGAAAATCATTGAAGC
>JBAXVB010000036.1:0-22085 GCA_037129415.1 Deltaproteobacteria bacterium | reverse complement strand
TTAATAATTTGGGTATCATCTGTGGGGGAAATGTACCCGGTATCGCCAACCTTAACTACAACAAAAAGCTAAAACTGATCCATAATCTCTCACAATTAAAAACCGATTTTGTTCTATTGGATTTAGGCGCTGGAGCCTCATTCAATGTTGTCGATTTTTTGATCATAGCTCAGGAGGGAATTCTGGTGACAACACCAGAAGTACCGTCCTTGCTAAATGCTTACAGTTTTATAAAAACCCTGATATTCAGACGGCTCACCTTGCATTTCAAACATTCAGAGCAGACGGTGCTGATTGAGCTTTTAGACAAAGCTCGGGATTTTGATAGTTACCCGAAACTAAAAACCATGGAAGGGTTTATGGAAGCAGTCAACAATATCAACGTTGCAGAAGCAAATTCGATACGAAAAATCTTGACCAATTATAGACCTATTGTTGTCGTCAACCGGGCCAGGTCCGGAAAGGACGCCGAGACGGGTAAAGTGTTGCAGAACCTCATGAATCAATACTTGAGCATTAAAAGCAGCATTATATTAACAGTGCGTGAAGATGCCGCCGTGGGTACTGCCGTCGCCAGACTAAAACCGGTATTGCTTGAAGCACCCAATTCCTTGTTCGCTAAAGATATTGAAATGATAGCCCGGGTTCTGCATTCCGCGCCCTAAAGCCGGGTTTCCGAAACAACGTAAGGCCTTCGGAAAGACATCACTTCTGTCGGTCTCCTCATGCCCGCCAGTTCCATGGCAAACACTAAACACCCGGTAATATATATGACGATCATGATAAAATCAATTGCCGCCAGCACGATCACGCTGTCTTATGCGTTGGTCATCTTCTACATGTCTTTTGTAAGCGCAGGAACGCTTCATATTATTTACAAAAGGGTGGGCATCGGGGGTGACAACCTTCTCCATGTGCTTTCATTTGTTCTCTTGGCGTTTCTGATCCGGTTCATGTTTTCCACCAGACTTTACCAAAAGCTTACTCAAAATCCCCGCGTTTGGAGCGTCTATACATCCGCGTTCCTGTCCGTGACCATCGAGATTTCCCAGGTGTTTATGCCTACCCGCCATGCATCGGTTTTTGATCTGTTACTCCATGCTGCAGGAATCTTTATTTTCTTTGTCATCGACAGCGGCATTGATAAATATGGCAAAAGGCAGGAATATGATTGATATATCGCCGTATTCCCGCCGCTTCCGCCGGCATCAACTTGATGGGGACGATCCCCTCCTGGGATGATATTTTTCGTGCATGCGTTTTAGATGATCCCGTGCGACGTGGGTATATATCTGGGTGGTTGAAATATCAACATGTCCCAGCATGATCTGAATGGATCGAAGGTCTGCGCCGCCTTCCAGAAGGTGGCTGGCAAAGGAATGGCGCAGGCTGTGGGGTGTGATGGGTTTGATGATTCCGGCAGCCTGAGCATACTGTTTGAGAATCTTCCAGAAACCCTGTCGGGTCATTGGTTTGCCAGCCCTTGCTACAAACAGGAATGGGCTGGTATGCGGGCTAAGAAGAGCCGGTCTGGCTGTTGTCACATAAAAATCGATTTTCTGCCGGGCCGGCTGTCCAAATGGCACCATGCGTTCCTTGGCGCCTTTTCCAAAAACACGAACGCAACAGCCGTTCAGGTTGACATCCTGAAGTTTCACGGTAATCAGCTCAGATACCCTAAGCCCAGCGGCGTACATCAGCTCTATCATCGCTGTGTTGCGAATACCAGCAGGCTTTTTGGGATTCGGCATGTTTAAAAGCTGATTGATATCCTGAATCGAAAGTACATCTGGAAGTTTCAGGCCGCTTTTGGGCAGATCAAGCCTTCTGGCCGGATTAAGCGCAAGAATTTTTTCCTGTACCATGAACTTGAAAAACCCTCTTAGAGTCACCAGATGCCGGGCTCGGGACCTGGGACCCATTCCTGAATCCCTTAAACTGATCAGGTGTCTTAGAATCATGGGTGAATCCGCATCGCGAAGGCTGCGGATTCCGCAGGCATCAAGAAAGTCTGCAAACCTGTTTAAATCCCCTCTGTAGGAGTCCAGGGTATTGACGGAAAGCCCTTTTTCGAACATCAGATAATCCAGATACTGATCCATGAGGGGCCTGGGCAAGAGTTCCGTCTGGACTTCAGCAAGCACGTCTTAATTCCCTTGCGCATCGCATAACCGATAACTGCTCTGCTCTCCAGATATCGCGATTGTACTCCAGGATGGTACGGTCCGAAGAAAATTTTCCAGCCCTTGCTACATTGAGGATGGATTTGGCGGTCCAGGCTTCTTTGTCCCGGTACAGGGCTTCCACTCTCAGTTGGCATTGCTGGTACGCTTCAAAATCCGCCAGCACCAGATAGCGATCTTCATTCAAAAGGCTATCCATCAGGGGCTTGAACTGATCTGGTTTCTCAGGACAGAAAAATCCTTCCCGAATCAGGTCAATCGCCTGTTTCAGGATCGGATCCTTCACATAGTAATCTGTCGGGTTGTAGGAGAGGCGAATGGCAGGAACTTCGTCAGCAGTCAACCCAAAAATAAAGATATTCTCTGGCCCCACCTCGTCCTGGATTTCCACGTTGGCGCCGTCCAGAGTGCCGACGGTCAGGGCGCCGTTCAGGGCGAATTTCATATTGGAGGTTCCGGAAGCCTCATAGCCTGCAGTAGATATTTGCTCGGACACATCAGATGCCGGAAATATCTTTTCAGCCAGCGATACGCGATAATTGGGCAGAAAAACGACATTGATTCGTTTTTTTATCAGAGAGTCCCGGTTTATCATCTCCCCGATATGACAGATCAGCCGAATAATCATTTTGGCAGTGGTATAGCTGGGGGCGGCCTTGCCGCCAAAGAAAAAGGTTCTGGGGTAAAAAGCTTGGTCTGGTTTCTGCCGGATCTTCAGCCAGCAGTAAACCACATGCAGGATGTTCATTAGTTGGCGCTTGTATTCATGGATACGTTTGACCTGAATGTCGAAGATGGATGACGGATCGACCTTAACGCCGGTCAGGCTCAGGGCGATCTGTGCAAGCCGGTCCTTGTTTTTCTGTTTGACCGCCTGCCAGGCGTGAATGAAATCAGGGTTATCAATCAGCGGCTCAAGCTTTCCAAGCTGTTTCAGATCGGTGATCCAGGCATTTCCGATGTGGCTGGTTATCAGGGCTGACAGGTCTGGATTTGCAGCCAGTAGCCATCTGCGGGGCGTAACACCGTTGGTTTTGTTGCTGAATTTCCCTGGATACAGCTCGTCGAAATCCTTCAGCTCTTTTTCCCTGAGCAGGCGACTGTGGAGCTCGGCGACTCCATTCACCGAATGGGATCCGACAATGGCCAGATGGGCCATACGAATCTGCTTTTCCGGGCCTTCTTCAAGCAGGGACATCCGATTCATCCGCTCTTCATTTCCCAGATAACGAACAGATACATCCCGCAAAAACCGGCGGTTGATCTCGTAAATAATCAGAAGGTGTCGGGGAAGCAGGGATTCGAACATGCGGACCGGCCATTTTTCCATGGCTTCCGCCAGCAGGGTATGATTGGTATAGGCGCAGGTCCGGGTGGTGATGTCCCATGCCTTTTCCCAAGTTAATCCGTGGTCATCCATTAATATCCGCATCAGCTCGGCGATGGCCAGGGATGGGTGGGTATCGTTCATTTGAATGGCGACCTTGTCCGGAAATTCATCGAATGTGATATGGGTCACCAGATACCGGCGCACTATATCCTGAACAGAGCAGGAAACAAAAAAATACTGCTGCTTCAGGCGAAGCTCCCGGCCTTCATATATGTGGTCATTGGGATAGAGGACTTTGGAGATGTTTTCTGAAATGTTTTTTTCCTCGACTGCCTTCAGGTAGTCTCCTCCCTGAAAATACTTCAAGTCAAATTCCTTGGATGCACGGGCCGACCACAACCGCAGGGTGTTTACCGTATCATTGCCATATCCATCAATGGGCGTGTCGTAGGGAATTCCTATAACATCGCTGGTATCCACCCATTCGGTTTTCAGGGTTCCGTCCGGAAGCGAGATCTGCTTGACCTTGCCATAGAAATGAACAGTCAGGGTGTATTCGGGACGCGGAATCTCCCATGGGTTTCCATATTTCAACCAGATTTCCGGAAGCTCCACCTGACCCATGTCCCGAATGGCCTGGTCGAAAATGCCAAATTCGTAGCGGATGCCATACCCATAAGCAGGTATTTCCAGTGTCGCCATGGATTCCAGAAAACAAGCGGCCAGGCGGCCAAGACCGCCGTTTCCAAGGCCCATGTCAGGCTCGTTTTCCGAAAGATATTCCAGGTCGATGTCAAGCCCTTCCATGGCCTTTTGAGCTTCAGGATAAATTCCCAGGCTGATCAGGTTGTTGATCAAAAGCCTGCCCATCAAAAACTCAGCCGACAGATAATAGACCCGCTTGGCGTCGTGCTGGTAATAGCATTGCTGAGTGTGCATCCAGCGCTCCACCAGTCGATCCCGGGTGGCAAGGGCCAGCGAATAATACATATCCCGGCTTGTGGCCGTGTACTGGTCTTTGGAAAGCGAGTATTGCAGGTGGTTGGCAAAAGACATCTGAATGCTGTCGGCGTTCATGCCTTTATGAAAAGTACCCCAGTTGTCAAACAAAGTGCATTTACGCATAATATGTTCCTTCATGATCCAATAAAAATCGTAAAATGATAATTGTTTCTCACGCAAAGGCGGTAGGGCGACCGCCGGTCGCCCCTACTTGTTTCATGATTTAAAAGTATTTTTACGGTGAAGATCGCATTTTGGGATTTGCATAACAGTACAAGCAGTTGTGGTAACATGGATGGCGGTTGTAGCATCCGATATCCACAGATGCCTGACACCCGCAACCCTTCTGGATTCGCTGTCCCATGTCCTTTCTTATCGTTAATTTTTCCCCGAGCATTTCTACCAGAAGAAGGCCTGATATGCACGAACTTTTCCCGATTTTCGAATGCGGAGGAAGTTGACCCATCAGTTCCGGCTCGCAACAGGTAAGCAATCGAATGCGTCTGGATTCCAGGATCGCTTCCATTTTGATAAGGATGTCAATCTTTTGATCATTTGGAGGATCCAAAAACGAGAATCCGTTGATGGATCGCACGCGCTTATGAATTTTCGGATAATGATCCATAAAACTGGTAATGCAGGTTTGAATTCCGCAGTCGCATGCAGCATCGGCAATCTGGAGAAAATCGTGAAGATTGTGATGTCTTCCCTGGCCGTGAAACTGGTAGAAACAAATCGGATCAAACCGCCAATAAATGCTCCGTTTATCATATCGGCGACTTAACCAAGCCAATTGCCCAAGCCGCTCCGACAAGGAGGGTACATGAGGCTCAAGAATCACATCCGTAGAATTGATGGTGAAGTTGAAAAATAGGTGATACCCTTTTTGAGTGAGAAGATCGCCATAATTTCCCCGAATAAAAGGGCCAAAATCCTTGGACCAGAAAACAATGCAGTGTATGTTGTCCGGAGCGGCGGATATGCATGATATCCGGCCGTTGTAGGGATTCTGTATCTCAAACACTCCGCTGTTCATCTGTTTCATGAACCATTCCATGTAAAATGCAGGAATATCGGTTCTTCGGGATGCCGAAACGATCACGGATGTATTGAGATTGGTTCTGGATTGCGTTATGTTATCCTTGATCAGTGTGTTCCCGCACATTAAATTCCAGATGCCATTGACGTCCGTCTGACGGAGAGATACACCAGATTTCGAGAGTTCCAATCTCGGTGGCGCGGGATTCCAGGGTTACCGGAATCAGGGTGCCGGAATCTCCGCTGAGTTCAGTTTCCAGAGTTGTAGCCAGCTCAATTTCGCCTTCCCAGGCTTCAACCACTTCTCCGGACCGATCTTCATGGCGCAGCGTTGATCCCAGAAAATCAAACTGGGCCGGCTCTCCGACCACCAGAACGAATTCCTGGTTTTCAATGGCCTGTGATGTGCCTTCTTCCATGCCGAAAGGCGCCACGCACAGTGCTTTTACCGGTGCGGACATTCCAGGTATAGCCGGCATGGACGCGGCGATTCCAATGTAGTAGGATTTGTTCAGGCCCCCGCGAATACGAATCCCGCCACCACGACGGGTAAGGCCATAATAAACGGCGCCCCGTGCAACGGATCGGTCGAAATCCTGCGAAGGCAGCTCCCGCAGGGAAGGACCGGAGGCGGCATTCGCCCACGCTGTCAATACTTCGACAACCCGGTTTCGCAGCAGGGGGGCTTTCATCACGCCGCCATTGAACAAAACGGCAGTGGGAAGCCTTTGCTTTCCGGATTCATCAACCTGGCTGCTGAGAAACCAGGCAAGATGGCGGGTGATGGCGGGATCTGATTGATATGAAAGGCCGATTTCCCGAATTCCCATAGCCCGCTGCTTTACTGGCGCATCGGACAGCTCGCATTTCGGCAGAAATCCCTCCAGCAGAACCCGGTAAACATCCTTTGCCGAAAGCCGGGCCTTCAGCGTTCCGCCAATCAGGCTGCTGCCCCTTCCCAGCAAGGTGATGGGATAGTTGTCGGATAAACCGCCGGATAATAGTGCTTCTTTTCCCTTTCGGCAGGTATGGCACAGGCCGCGCATCTGCCAGGCATCCAGACGGGTTCCTTTTTCAGCCATTTTCTGTGATACGGTATAGGCCAGCGACAGATCCATGTTGTCTCCGCCCACCAGCAAATGATTGCCGACGGCAATTCGCTCCAGAGCCAGTTCGCCGTTTTGTTCAGACACCTCGATCAGACTGAAATCCGTTGTGCCGCCGCCGATGTCGCAAACAAGGATCAAATCGTTTTTTTCCACCTTTCTGCGCCAGTCATCCCCGGAAGCTTCAATCCATGCGTAGCAGGCGGCCTGGGGTTCTTCCAGAAGGGTCACATTGTTCAGGCCAGCCATCAGTGAAGCTTTAACCGTAAGCTCTCTTGCGACAGCATCAAACGAGGCTGGAACCGTAAGCAAAATTTCCTGGTTTTCCATTCGAAGGTGATCATCGAATCCGGATGGCGTTCTGGCCATTTCATAATCCCAGGCATCCCGGATATGTCGTAAAATGGCTGCTGATGCGGCAAGCGGTGACAGCTTGAGGTGGTTATCCGGTCCTTCCCACGGCAGAATGGGTTTGTTCCGGTCCACCAGAGCATGGCAAAGCCAGGATTTTGCCGAGGTAATCAAACGGTGGGGAATTTCAGAACCCCTGTTTCTTGCGAACTCGCCGATGGCCTGGGTGGAATGAGCATCCCACGGCAAGACAAGCGCCTGAACAGGTGTATCGTTTTCTCCGGGAATCAGCACGGCGCTGGGAAGAATATCCTGTTTTTCAATTGTTCCGGGCCCGGTAAGCTGAGGAATGGCGAAAACATGTATTGCGCCATCTTCTCTGGCGTAAGACACCACACTGTTGGTGGTGCCAAGATCAATTCCAATAATAAATTCCGGGAAAGACAATGTGGTTTCCTTTCTATGAACTATGAAATTTCAACTTCCGCTGGAGCAATAAGGGATGCATCCTGACTTGCGGACAGGGTGGGCAGTTCCAGCTTTGCCGTTTTCCAGCCTTTGTGGCGGATGACACCGGTAAATGGCGGCTCTCCGGCGACATTTCCCACCAGTTTGACGGCAGCGGTGTCAAATCCTTTCTGAAGAGTAAGTGTCTGACCTTCTTCCTGATCCAGAACTGGTTGAAGCGACAGGTACTTGAGGGTGACCTTATTACAGTTTTCATGAATGCTGCGAACAGCAGCGCCAATCTGAGCATCTTCATAGCCGTCTATATTTTCCGATAAAAAATCCAGCAACCTGCCTTCACGCTGAAACATGCTCAGCAGATGGATAAATACCCGCTTGTCATGCTGTTCCCTGTCGAGGCGGTTCTCGGGTTCACGGACCTGGGATTGGGGCAAAGCGGTCTGAAGTTTCGATGGTTTGCGACGAATCGCCAGCCATAGCAATAAACTCCATGATGCAAACCCGGCAGCAATCATGGGGGATAAATAACGGATAAAGCCGCATTTGGCATCGCTGACCCAGTTTGCAACAGCCTTGAAATCGACAATATCGGGATGCGCTGATGACAATGCCGTCAGTCTGACCGAAATATGGCCAATGCCCCAATACCCCAATGTGAGAATCAGCAAACACAACACGCCCATAAACAGTAAAATAATGCCAAGCGAACGCCGTGAAAACACTTTTTCTGCATCCATAACACCCCTTCTGTATAACTTTAAAAAATTTTAATTCCTTGTTATCCATGAAATCTTATGATAACAATCCGTCAATATTACGTCTTGATCCCCATTTTCTTTTATGGACTATATACCAATTAAAAAAAATTTTAAATACCGATTCGATTTTGAAATTGGTTATCTGGTCAAAAGCCCTTGTCGGGAATGCCAGATCCGGGATGCTTTTCCAGGCTGCATGAAGGATTGCGTCGTTTTGGACCGGATTCATGAAGTCTTGTCTTTTGGTGTTTCCTGTTCCAAAAGAGCCTCTTAATTTCGGCTTCCTTGAGTTGTTTAGTGATATCCATGCCAGAAACAAGTTCCTTTTTTCCATTCCACCACCCAGAAGACGGTGAACAAAAGATACATCTGGTGGCTGGCTGGATGTGATAACTCATTCCCATTTATTACTCTCCCCGGAAAGGAGATTAGATGGATTTTCGTGTCCACTGAAAGGCAAGTGATCGAATGTACATGATAGGTAATTTTCTGATGGCTGTGGCCAACGTACTTGATATTGCATTGAACTTATATATGTGGGTGGTTGTGGCAAGGGCTATTCTGTCCTGGGTGAATCCGGATCCCTATAATGCCATTGTTCGCTTTATCAATGCCGTAACCGAGCCGGTACTGGTTCAGATTCGTTCCCGTATTCCGGCCAGTTTCGGCGGAATTGACTTCTCTCCCATTATTGTGTTTTTGGGGGTTATTTTCTTACAGACGTTTGTGGTTAACACGCTAAAAAGAATATCAATCAGCATGATGTAAGGTTAAATCGTGAGAGATAATATCGAAGTCACGCCGCTGGACATTCAGCAGCATCAGTTCAGTGTTAGGTTCAGGGGGTTTGATATTCAGGAGGTGGACGAATTCCTGGAACAGATTGCGCATACCCTTGAGGCTATTTATGATGAAAATGAGCGGCTTTCCGAGGAGAATCAAACGCTGAAACAGGAACGAAGCGGGATTGCCGTACGGGAAGATAATTTGAAACAAACGGTAACGGATTCTGAAAAAATCATCGACCAGATGAGTGATACTGCCCGTAAATCTGCGGAAATGATTATTTCGGACGCCGAAATTAAAGCTCAAAAGATCATGAATAACGCAAGCAATCGACTTGCCCGGATTCATGAAGATATCATTCAGTTACAAAGCCAGCGTATTCAACTGGAAGCCCAGCTCCATTCCATCATTGAGGCCCACCATAAACTCCTTGAAATGGGAAAGACACAGATGAAAATCAGGGATGATGATTATGATCGGTCCAGATCGCCAAAACATACTGGTGAGTCTTCTCAGTGAATTTATGATGCCATGACAGAGGATATTACATAAATGGCCAAGATTGATGCTTTTTTTAAATTGATGCATGACCAGGGCGCATCTGACCTTCATCTGGTATCGGGTCAGCCCCCTGTTCTCCGGATTAACGGTGAAATGGAACGCATCAAGTATAAGATACTGGACAATGATTTTCTACGAAGCATGTTGTATGAGATTTCCCCTGAAGACAAGGTCAAGATTTTTGAAGAAACCGGGGATGTGGATTTTGGCTATGAGATTCCAGGGCTTGCCAGGTACCGCGCCAATTTTTTTATGCAAAAATATGGCGTAGCCGCTGTTTTCCGCCAAATTCCCAGCAAAATTCAGACAGCCGAGCAACTGGGACTCCCTGCCGTTATACCCAAACTGGCGTTGTTGCCCAGAGGGCTTGTTCTGGTCACGGGCCCCACCGGAAGCGGCAAGTCCACAACCCTTGCTGCAATCATTGATGTCGCCAATCGCAGCCGCAAGGATCATATCATTACGGTTGAAGATCCCATCGAATTTGTTCATCAAAGTCAGAGCTGCATCATTAATCACCGGGAGGTGGGACTACACACCCGAACTTTCAGTTCCGCCTTAAGAGGGGCGCTTCGGGAAGACCCGGACATCATTATGGTTGGCGAAATGAGGGACCTTGAAACCATTTCATTGGCCATTGAAGCGGCTTCCACCGGGCATCTGGTATTTGGAACCCTGCATACGTCCAGCGCCGCCAAAACCGTTGACCGGGTTATTGAGGTCTTTCCCGCAAATCAACAGGAACAGGTTCGCTCCACACTGGCGGATGGATTGAGAGCAGTTGTCGCCCAGGTTCTTTTCAAGCGGATTGATAAAAAGGGGCGTTGCGCAGCGATGGAAATCATGATCGCAACCCCGGCTGTCCGCAATTTGATACGCGAGGCAAAGACTTTTCAGATTCCATCATCTATCCAGACAGGCAAGCGTTACGGCATGCAGCTTCTGGATGACGCCATCATGGACCTGCTGAATAAAGGCATGATCAGTCCGGATGATGCCTATGCCAAAGCCAATGACAAGGGAAAATTCCGACCTTATTTAAAAACGCCCCCGGCTGATTTTACTGAATCCTGATTCCGGCATAAGCTGGAATAAAAGTATGAATAAGCAGGATGTGATGCGAAAACAGGAATGCGACTATATCCTAAACCGAATGCTGGATTTTACCCGAAATGTATCCGACCTGAACATTACCGTTGGAAAACCGTTTCAGGTGGAAAGTTCCGGCATATTGATCCCCGTAGAATTTAACCCGTATTTTGAAGAACTCACCCCGTTTCAGACGGAAATTCTTGCACTGAATCTGCTGAATAATGATCGCCGCCTTACCGAAAATCTGCTCAAGGAAGGTTCCTGCGATCTGTCGTATGAACTTCCTGGAAAGGCCAGATTCCGGGTTAACATATTTTCACAGCAGCGTAAGTTCTCAATTGTCCTTCGAAAGCTGGAAAACCGTATTCCCAGTTGTGCAGACCTGGATCTTCCGGAATCGTTTCTTGAAATGTCAAAAGAAAAAAACGGAATTATTCTGGTGACCGGTGCAACCGGGACCGGCAAAACCACATCCCTTGCGGCTGTTCTGAATGAAATCAATGAGAAGAAGACGGTTCATGTTGTAACACTGGAAGATCCGATTGAATATCAGCACTCACACAAGAAATCCACGTTCAACCAGCGGGAAATGGGAAGTGATTTCGACACATTTCCTAACGGCCTTCGCGCATCTCTAAGGCAGGCACCCAAGGTGATACTGGTTGGTGAAATGCGGGACAGGGAGACCGTTGAAATAGCCCTTAACGCCGCAGAAACCGGCCACCTTGTTTTATCCACACTACATACAGTGGATGCCGGTCAAACCATCAACCGAATTCTGGGTATGTTCAATATCGAAGAAGAAAATCAGATTCGAATCCGCCTTGCAGAGTCTTTTCGGTGGGTTGCCTGTCAGCGCCTGCTTCCCAGAATTGGTGGTGCCAGGGTCGCGGCATTTGAAATCATGGGAACCAATCTGCGGGTCAAGGATTCCATTTTACATGGAGAATCCGAAGGCAAAACATTTTATGAAATTATTCAGACCGGAAAAGCTTTTGGCATGATAACATTTGATGATTCCATCGTTCAACTTTACGAGAAAGGGTTGATTACTGAAGAAACAGCTATGGCTTATGCTTCCCGCAGGGGAATTGTTGGTCGCGGGATTGATTCTGTCAAGGCTGACAGGGGCGAATCGACAACCGATATTGAAAGCCTTGAAGTTGACCGCCAATATGGTAAAAATCGAAAATGCAGGGTTTGACGGGGGATTGGAATATGGATGTAACCTGCAATCAATGCCAGGGAAAATTTAAAATATCTGATGAAAAAATACCCTCAGAGCAAGTTGTTTTTATTCCATGTCCGCGCTGTAAAAACAGGCTCACCCTGGATACCCGTGTACAAAGACCGCTCACTATGGACGATCCGATCAAAACCGTTTATCCAACCCGCTCAGATGAGAAAAATCTGATTGAAACCATTTCATCCAGCGTGTATGACGCTTCCGAAAAACCTTTCGATTTTTTGGGACCCGGCATTAAAACAGCCTTGGCTTGTGAATCTGATTCAATGATTCTGTCCAAGCTGCGCTTTGTTCTCAAGCAAATGGGATATCATACGGTGGAACCGCCAAATGTAACTGATGCGCTAAAAAAAATGCGGTTTCACACCTTTGACCTTATCGTCATGAATGAGCTTTTCGACAGCCCATCTCCTGATGACAATCCGATTCTCACCTATCTGAATGGACTGATGATGTCCGTGCGCCGGAATATGTTTGTGGCGCTTATAACTACCCGGTTTCGAACCATGGACAATATGGCGGCTTTTAACAAAAGCGTTAATGTGGTGATCCATTCGAAGAATCTGGATGAAATCGCCAAAATTCTTAAACGGGCCATTGACGAGAATCAGTCATTTTACCACGTTTTTCAGGAATCACTTACCAAAACAGGCAAAGGATAGGCTCCGGCTCCATGAGTACATTCCCGACCGATAACGCACCCAAAATCTTTATCTTGAAAGCTATAATTCTTCGCTGATGATCCTGAGGCCTTCAAGGGTTAAATCCGGGTCAACCACATCAATGGTGTTTGAAACGCCGGCAATCAGAACCGAAAGCCCGCCAGTTGCAACAATTTTGGGGTTTGAGCCCATTTCGGCTTTCAGCCGCATGACCATTCCGTCCACAAGTCCTGCATAGCCATAGATGATACCGGATTGAATGCTGCTTGCAGTATCCTTTCCGATCACCTGCTTTGGTGGCGTAAAAATCTCGACCCGTGGCAGCTTGGAAGCATTCTTGAAAAGGGCTTCTGCCGAAATCATGATGCCGGGGCTGATGGCGCCCCCTAAATATGCGCCGGTTTCAGAAATGGCGTCGAAGGTTGTGGCTGTGCCAAAATCAATGACGACCAAGCTGGTTCGGTACCGGTGAAAGGCGGCGACGGCGTTAACAATCCGGTCTGCACCGACTTCTCCTGGATTGGTATAGAGAATCGGCATGCCCTGATACGTTCTTGGATCCACCCAAACGGGAGCATGATGAAGATATTTTCTGCAGAAAGCATCCAGGATATTTACCAGCGGCGGAACCACGCAGGAAACGATGGTTCTGTCGATCTGATCCGGCTTTATCTGGCTTCCCTCAAACAAGTTATAGGCCAGAATATGAAACTCATCTTCCGTGATGTTGCGCTCGGTGCGAATGCGCCAGTCTTTCAGCCGTGTCTGCTCGTTATAAACGCCAATGACAATATTGGTATTTCCCACATCAATCACAAGAAGCATCGGGAACCTCCTTCATCGCATCCATAAGCCTTAAGGTTGTCATTGTTCGCGCCACATCATGAACCCGAAGAATATGGGCGCCGTTTAAAACGCCTGCGGCAATGATTGCCTGCGTACCGGTCTCAATGCTCTCCAAACTTGGGTCGAGGCCTTCCGGATCTGTGGCTTTAAGAAGATTTCGAATAAAAAATTTCCGGGAAGGGCCAATAAGCACCGGCGCGTCCAGAGACGCAAATGCGCTCAGGCATCGAATCAGCATCAGGTTGTGGTGAATGGTTTTGCCAAAGCCGATTCCCGGATCAATAATTATTCGTGATCGCAAAATGCCCTGGCTGACTGCATAATCAATGGTATTGGCCAAAAACGATCTGATTTCCGAAAGGAGATTACCGTATTCTGGAGCCACTTGCATGGTTTTCGGCGTCCCCAGCATGTGCATCAGGATCACAGGGACGCCGGATGCTGCAGCCACCTTTGCCATATCGGCATCCATTCGCAGCGCCCCAACATCATTGATGATGGAGGCGCCTGCCTCAATGGCGCGCCTGGCAACCACGGATTTGGTGGTGTCGATGGAAATGGGGATTGACACATACTTGGCGATGGCTTCGATAACCGGAACGACACGGCGGGTTTCTTCCTCTTCAGACACAGCATCAGAAAAGGGGCGGGTGGATTCTCCGCCCACATCCAGGATGTCTGCTCCATCTGCAACCAGTTTTTCGGCTTGAGAGATGGCATGATCCATCGCAAAAAACTTGCCGCCATCTGAAAAAGAATCCGGAGTGATATTTAAAATCCCCATGACACAAGTGCGGGGGCCCAGTTTCAGGTGATGATCCGCCCAAAAAATATCGTAGTTCTTCATTATGCTTTGACGACTTTTTCTTCAGTTGGTGGATTGGAAGGAAATGCAAAATCAGGTCGAACAACCCGAATCAGGGCATCCAGCTCCGCACCCATGACGGTTTCCTTTTCAAGCAAAAGGGCTGCCAGCTTATGTAAAATCTCCATGTTTTCCGACAAAACCTGCTTGGCCCGCTCATAGTTGTTTCGAATCAGTTTGTTGATTTCACTGTCAATTTTATGGGCGGTTTCTTCGGAATAATCCCGATGCTGCGCAATTTCCCTGCCCAGAAAAATCTGCTCTTCATTTTTTGCATAAGACAAGGGACCCAGCAGATCGCTCATTCCCCATGCGCGAACCATTTTCTGAGCCAGTTCCGTGGCCTGCTTGATATCATTGGATGCGCCGGTACTGATCCGATTAAAAATCAGCTCTTCTGCAGCCCTGCCGCCAAAAGCCACCGAAAGTTCACTCTCAAGCTGATCCTTATACCGGAAATCCTGCTCTTCCGGCAGAAACCAGGTAATGCCGGCGGCCCTGCCCCTGGGGATAATTGTGATCTTATTGACTGCATGGGTTCCGGGCAGCAACCGGGCAGCCAGCCCATGGCCAGCTTCATGATAGGCCGTGGTTTTGCGATCTTCTTCCCTGACGACCTTGGATTTTCGCTCCAGACCCATATAAACCTTGTCCTTGGCGTCATCCAGATCCATCATGTCCACTTTTTCCTTATTTCGTTTTGCAGCCAGAAGCGCCGCTTCATTCACGAGATTTTCCAGATCAGCGCCAGAAAAACCGGGAGTGCCTTTGGCCAGAACCGCTGTATCCACATCCGGTGAAATCGGAGATTTTTTCATGTGAACGCGCAGGATTTGTTCGCGGCCCTTGATATCCGGAAGCGAAACCACAACCTGTCGGTCAAAACGTCCGGGACGAAGCAGGGCCGGATCCAGAACGTCAGGTCTGTTTGTTGCGGCAATCAGAATGACCCCTTCATTGGATTCGAATCCGTCCATTTCGACCAGGAGCTGGTTTAAAGTCTGCTCTCGTTCGTCGTGACCACCCCCGAGTCCGGCTCCACGGTGTCTGCCGACAGCATCAATTTCATCAATGAAAATGATGCATGGGGCATTTTTTTTCCCCTGAACAAAAAGATCCCGGACGCGAGAGGCTCCGACGCCGACAAACATTTCCACAAAATCAGAGCCGCTGATGCTAAAAAATGGCACGCCCGCCTCGCCGGCAATGGCTCTGGCCAGAAGAGTTTTTCCGGTTCCGGGGGAGCCCATCAACAAGACCCCTTTTGGAATGCGTCCGCCCAGCCGGGTGAATTTTTTTGGTTCCTTCAAAAATTCGACGATCTCTCCCAGCTCTTCCTTGGCCTCATCAATTCCGGCGACATCTTCAAACGTAACTTTTTCGGACTGATCCGACATCAGCTTGGCGCGGCTCTTCCCGAATGACATGGCTTTTCCGCCGCCTGCCTGCATCTGTCGCATAAAAAAAATCCATACGCCAATCAGCACAAGCATGGGAAGCCAGGATACCAGAAGCGACATGTACCAGGGAGATTCTGATAGCGGCTTTGCATTAATGGCGACGCCTTTTTGCCGCAGAATACCAATCAAATCGCTGTCTTGAGGCGCATAGACCTTAAAGCGGTTGCGGCTGATGTCAGTAACGTAAAGTTCCTGCCCCTGCATGACCACATCGGCAATCCGGCTGTCCTCAACCATAGAAAGAAATTCGGTGTAACTGACGGTGGTATCCGCAACATGCTGTTGATTGAAAAGATTGTACAGCATGATCATCATCAGGGTGATAACCAGCCATAAGGCCAGATTTTTGTAAAACGGATTCAAACTGTCCTCCTTACAGTAAAAGTGAAGACTTTTTATGAGTTCATAAAAAGCAGAAATGATGAATTCTGACTCAAAAGTCAAGCCATGTAATTTCGGAAATTAATCATCATAACGGGTTATGCAAGTTCTCCATGATCGGGCCGACAAATTTCGATTCCAAACACCCGCCGGGTTGAAGGCGTTATTTTAAAATGGCTGCTGATTCGATGACCCACAAGCCAGACAACCTTATTCTCACTCAAAAGAATCGGGCATTGCTGACGTTCGGCGCGATCAATTTTGTGGTCAATAAAATATTTCTGTATCTTCTGTGTTCCTGCCACTCCGAGGGGGCTGAAACGATCTCCCGGCTGAATGTTTCGCAGAATCAGCGGAAATTTTAGCATATCCATATCCAACAAAGCAATTTTTTCGGACTTGTCCATCGTACAGGACCCGACGGGTATTTCCGAGAAAGTCAACACCGCGCCTGTTTCGGAAATGGTAACTGCAGCACTCTCACCGAGTTCGGAAATTAAATAAAAAAAAGAAAGTGGTGCGGGCCGAATTTTCCGCCTGTGGCCGCGTAAAAATTCGTCCACCTGATAAAAAGTCAGAAGACTTTTATCCAGTCGAATTCGAATTCCATCCGGCAACATCAGTTGAGCCGGATATTGCAGTCGTTCAGTCAGCTCCAGTACGGCCTCGATATGAGAGAAAGATATTCTCAGCATATCCCCTTTGACTTGAACGATGGCAGTACGAATCACCCGGCGTCTGACCGCTTCGGGCAATGCCGTCAGCACCGATATTGCCAACACCACTCGGAGCCCATCCTGAAACTGGCCTGCGCTGACAAGTGCTTTTTCATAAATGGGCTGGATGATTTCATTCATCCATTCGTCTTCGGATCGAACAATTTTGGAAAATCGGTTCAGGGTTTCAACAATTCCCGGATTACAGCATGCCTGGATATAGGGAATTGTTTCATGACGCATCCGATTTCTCAAAAACCGCATGTCGCGATTTGATTTATCAACTTGGTATGCTATCGCATTTTCATTGAGAAATGCAACAAGATCATTTCTGCTGGTGGAAATAAGAGGCCGGACGATTCTGCCTTCTCTGACAGGGGGAATTCCAGAAAAGCCAAGGAGGCCGCTGCCACGGAACAGAAACATCAGCATCAGCTCGGCGTTGTCATCACGATGATGGCCAGTCGCAATTTTATGATATCCGTTCTGGCGGCTTATGCGATCAAAAAAATCATACCGAACCTGCCTGGCGGTCGCTTCGAGCGAAAGTTTTCGCAATGCCGGATCATTTCGTACATTGATGGCTTCACTGTAGAAGGGAAGGTTCATATGTGCGGCCATATCGGCGACAAAGGCCGCATCATCGTCCGATTCCGCTCCCCTCAGACAGTGATTCAGGTGAGCGATTCCAATCGTCAATTCCCATTTGGGGGCCAATTGAACCAGAATATGAAGCAGGGCGACGGAATCAGGTCCGCCGGACACTCCCGCCAGAACGCTATCGCCTTTGCTGAACATGTTATGGCGCAAAATGCACTGCTCTACCTTCTGCAGTATCTTATGGGAATGAAGTCGCATGGTCAAACTCACTGTAACTGCGGAAATTATCCGCCTGTAACGGGCGGGAAAAAGAAGCCTGGTTTTTCGTCAAATTCATCTTCATCCACGATGTGATTTTCTTTATCTGCCAAATTTTTCCTTCAGTTTTTGATGAACGGCTGGTGGAACCATCCCGTTTATATTGCCGCCGAAGCTGGCGGCTTCCTTGATTATGGAAGAACTGGTAAAAATCCAGCGAAGTCCCGTCATCAAGAACACGGTCTGAACATTTCGGTTGAGCCTTCTATTCATCAATGCCATCTGGAATTCATACTCAAAATCAGACACTGCGCGCATACCACGAAGGATGGCCTGAGCATTTTTCTGAACAGCGTAGTCAACCAGAAGTCCGGCAAATGCCTCAATTTCGATATCAGGAAATTTTTTCAAACTCTCTCGAAGCAGCGCCATTCGCTCATCTACACTGAAAAGATATTTTTTGGCGGGATTGTGGAGGATCGCAACAATGATTCTATCAAAAAGCTTAAACCCTCTTTCAATAATATCAAGATGTCCGTTGGTTACTGGGTCAAATGATCCGGGATAAATGGCGGTTCTCAGCATGAAATCAGCGTTCCTGAAGTTACGTAGTTAACTGCAAACAAATTTTGCCAGGCGGTTTACGCCGAGACGAGTTTATCGGCCTCATAATTAATAACAAAATGAAGTTTTTATCAATAATTAACTTTTTTCGGATTTCAGAAAACAGCCGATAGATTTCGTTCCACACACAATATCTTGATTTTAATGTTGACATGTTACCACATCTTGTAATAATCTTTCGAAAATGCCGGATGTATTTTAGATGATTTGTTCAATAAAACAGCCATTCTGTTCGTTTTTTTTACAAACCCGATCCTGCTGCAGACACAGTGACTTTCTGAATAACCTGAGGTGATTTCATGTTCGAAAATATCAAAAAACGTGATGGCCGAATTGTCGAGTTTGATTCAGCCAAAATTACAGCGGCTATTGCCAAGGCTGGGAAGGCAACAGCTGAATTTGAAGAGCGCGAAGCCAAAAAATTAACCCTTCGCGTATTAACCCTGGCTCATGAGCTTCGACTGGGACAGCATCCGGAGGTTGAAGAGGTTCAAGATATCGTTGAGCGGGTTCTTTTGGACTCCCCGTTTCATAAAACGGCCAAGGCATACATCCTGTACAGGGAACAACATTCCCATATACGCAGTATTTCTACAAAGGCCAGCATTGATCTTGTGGAACACTACATTCAGAAGCTGGATTGGAAGATCAAAGAAAACAGCAATATGTGCTATTCGCTTCAAGGGCTCAACAATTACATTTCCTCGGATGTAACCACAGAGTACTGGTTAAATCGTATCTATCCGCCGGAGATTCGCAATGCGCATAAACTTGGGGACATTCACCTTCACGATCTCAGCCTGCTTTCGGTCTATTGTGTGGGTTGGGATTTGATGGATTTGCTTAAGTCCGGCTTTAAAGGCGTTGAGGGCAAAGTGGAAAGCGCTCCACCCAAGCACCTTCGCTCTGCGCTGGGTCAAATCGTTAATTTTTTCTATACGCTCCAGGGCGAAGCAGCCGGAGCCCAGGCCATATCCAGTTTTGATACACTTCTTGCTCCGTTTGTTCGATACGACAATCTGGATTATCTTGGGGTTAAACAGGCCATTCAGGAATTTGTCTTTAATATCAACATTCCTACCCGTGTGGGATTTCAAACCCCTTTTACCAATATTACCCTTGACCTTCAGGTGCCTTCCACACTTCGGGATGCGCCCGTGGTTATCGGCGGAACCGAAAAAGATGTGACATATTCCGATTTTCAGGCTGAGATGGATCTGATCAATCGGGCGTTTGCCGAAATCATGATGGAAGGGGACGCCAGAGGCAGGGTATTTACCTTTCCCATTCCCACATACAATATCACGGCGGATTTTGATTGGGATAACCCCAACCTGGAAATGATCTGGAAAATGACCGGAAAATATGGGATTCCGTATTTTTCGAATTTTGTCAATTCCGATATGTCTCCGGAAGATGCCAGATCCATGTGCTGCCGACTCAGGCTTGATAACCGTGAACTTTTAAAGAGGGGCGGCGGGCTTTTTGGTGCAAATCCGCTTACAGGCTCAATTGGAGTGGTTACCATCAATCTTCCCCGGATCGGATTTCTTGCCCAGAGCAAAGACGATTTTCTGTCCCGATTGTCCGCGCAGGTGATGCTGGCTGTTGATAGCCTGAATATCAAACGAAAAGTGCTTGAAAAATTCACCGACAAAAATCTGTATCCCTATTCCAAGTTTTATCTGAGAGACATCAAGAGCAGAACTGGCCTTTACTGGAAGAATCATTTTTCAACCATTGGCATTATTGGAATGAATGAAGCCTGTGTCAACTTTATCGGAGAGGGCATCGCCACAGCGGCCGGTCAGGTGTTTTCTCTTGAGGTTATGGATTTTCTGCGCAGCACAATCTCCGGCGTTCAGGAGAAAACCGGAGACATGTTCAATCTGGAAGCCACGCCGGCGGAAGGCACGTCCTACCGTTTGGCCTTGATGGACAAGAAACGCTATCCCAATATTATCTGCGCCAATGAAACGGATTATAAGGAAGGTGCAGCGCCATTTTACACCAATTCAACCCAACTGCCTGTCAATTATACCCAGGATATTTTTGAAACCCTGATGCTTCAGGACACGCTTCAAACCAAGTACACAGGTGGAACCGTTCTTCACATTTTTCTGGGAGAGCAGGTTACCGATATCGAAGCAGTCAAACAGCTTGTTCGAAATGTGTCCACACGGTTTCACCTTCCCTATTTTACCCTGACACCAACTTTCAGCGTCTGTCCATCGCATGGTTATCTTATCGGCGAGCAGGCAATATGTGAGGATTGCGGTCAGGAAACCGAGATATATTCCCGTGTGGTGGGTTATTTAAGGCCTGTCAAGCAGTGGAACAACGGCAAACAGGCTGAGTTCGCCATCCGCAACACCTTCGATCTGAATACTCAGGAAATGAAACCCTGTAATCTGCAAGTTCCCAAACCCTCCATCCATTATGCGGCGGATTATGCCGAACCTTTACCCATGGCGGTTGCTGTAGGGTTATAAATGGTTTTCGGAGGAATTCAAAAAAGTACACTGATTGATTATCCGGGAAAGGTCGGTTGTGTCCTTTTTTTTTCCGGATGCAATTTCCACTGTCCCTATTGCCATAATCCTGAATTGGCAATAGGGATGGCTCTGGAGCAATGGCCAGAGCAGGCTGCATATACTTTTCTGGAAAAGCGCAAAGGGTTTCTGGAGGGTGTGGTTATTTCCGGCGGCGAGCCGTCCCTTCATCCGGATTTGATCCGGGTGTGCCAGGCCATCCGGCAGATGGGTTATCCCATCAAGTTCGACACCAATGGAAGCCGCCCGGATGTCCTGGAGAAACTGATTTCAATGGGACTGCTTGACTATGTGGCCATGGACATCAAGACAATCCCCGAACATTACCCGCAATATATTCAGAAAGATTGCAACACGGATGCGATAAGCTCCAGTATCCGACTTATAAAAACATCAGGAATTTCTCATGAGTTTAGAACCACCTGCATCAGACCGCTGATTGATCAGCACATTGTGGAAAGAATTTGTGGTTTGATTCAAGGATCTGATATGTATGTGCTTCAGCGGTTGCGGCTTTCCCATGTATTGGAACCTGACTTTTTTAAATCGCATGACTACCGCATCACCGAAAGCGATCTTGTGGAATACCGGACAATCGCTGAAAAATGGGTCAGCCACTGCATGATTCGTTAATCATAGACTTTCAGATAATGTTTTTGGCGAGAAAGGTAAACTGACTGCCTTCTCAATCCAGTCGCAGAGCAACCTGACCCCAAAGCCGGTTCCGCCGACGCCGCAATAAGCAGTTTCCTTTTTTACGAATGCAGGGCCGGCAATGTCAATGTGCATCCATCGGATATTTTCTGTAAATTCGGATAGAAAAAGCGCGGCTGTGATGGCGCCTCCCCATTTTAAGCCGGTAATATTGCAAATATCTGCAAACTCGCTCTTTAAAAGTTCTTTATGGTCTTCCGGAAGCGGCATTTTCCAGCACCGTTCAAACGTCTTCAGACCTGATGCAATAAGAGTTTCAGACATCCTGTCATCAAACGAAAACACGCCGGCGATTCTTTCACCAAGGGCCACCACACAGGCGCCGGTTAAGGTGGCAATATCAATAACTGCATCCGGTTTATAGGTCTGAATGGTGTACGACAGGGCGTCCGCCAGAATCAGCCTTCCTTCGGCATCTGTATTGTTGATTTCAATGGTTTTACCAGAAAAGCTTTTGACAATATCCCCTGGCCGGGTTGCAGAACC
>JBAXVB010000359.1:0-4269 GCA_037129415.1 Deltaproteobacteria bacterium | reverse complement strand
AAAACATGACGATCAGCGGTTCTAAGCTGCAGGGGCTGTGGCAAAAGATGTTCGCTGGATCAATTTATTCAGGATATGGACGATGCTCTTGAGGAAGAACTGGGTAACACCAGGTGCGATCGGCTGTGATGCCGACTCTGTCCAGAAACTTTAAACTCGTTATAGAATATGACGGTACCCGATATTTCGGCTGGCAGCGCCAGGTGGAAAAACCCACCATTCAGGCGGAAATTGAGCGGGTTCTCAGCCTGGTCACCCAGCAGCCCGTCATTCTGAATGGATCAGGCAGAACGGATGCCGGGGTTCATGCCCTGGGACAGACGGCCAGTTTTCACTGCTATACCCAGTTGACTCAGAAAACCTTCCTGCGTGCTCTAAACGGCCTTCTTCCAATTGATATCGTCGTTCGTGATTGCTGTGAAGTACCGGATGCCTTTCATGCAAGATATGATGTTTTGGCCAAAACTTATCATTACCAAATCCTGAACCATCCGATACCTTCTGTTGTGGAACGGCATTTTTCATGGCATATCCAGAAACCGTTGAATGTCAAGGCCATGAGCGAGTCCCTTTGTTGCCTAATCGGAACTCATGACTTCAAAGCATTTGAGGGCATTGGAAGTCCTCGCACACATACGGTCAGAACGATTTATCGGGCGGAAATCATCAAAAATGGAAATGACCGATTGCGGGTTGTCATTCAGGGCGATGGATTTTTGCGGTACATGGTTCGCAACATTGTTGGCACGCTGGTTCGCATCGGAATGGGGAAAAGGCCTTCTGCAGATATGGAGCGCATTTTGCTTTCAGGGGACAGGAATCTGGCCGGCGCGACTGCGCCGGCTCATGGGCTTTTTCTGGTTGAAGTCCAGTACGAAGGAATTATGAATTATGAATTATGAAATCCTGTCTATCTATTTGGATTATCGGTCATTAGGTCTTTCACGCCTTGAAGAACCGTATCAAAGAGAAGCGGGATATCAGCTTCTTCCAGGCAGGAAAAAGCTACCCGAAGATTTTCCGACCCGATGGAAATGAGGCCAACTCCATAGTTGTTCAGCAGATGTAGCCTAAGGCTTTCAGCATTGACTGTTTTCAGGCGGATACATAAGAAGTAGCCGGAATTAAAGGGATAGACCTGCCAAGCATCCTGATATTTGGGGTCCTGAAGTACTGATTTTACACGGTTTGCCCTGCGTTTGAGGATTTCAAATTTTTCCTGTTTTTCTGAAGGATTGTTCTGGTCCTGCATGGACCTTAGCACTATGGTTTCACTTAAATGAGATGCATTGCTTATGGACCCCCGGACGGCTCCTGCGGTCTTTTTTTCAAGGGCTTCATAAACCGGATGGCTGTCTCCCTCAATGGTGGCGCCGAATGTGACAAAGCCCACCCGAAGACCCCAAACAAAGCTTTCCTTGGTTGCACCGTCCAGTTTGATGGCCAGTAGCCGGGGGTGTTTTCCGCAAAGGCGGGCGAACAAGGACTCCTTAAGTGTGTCATCCTCGTAAAACAGTCCAAAATAGGCATCATCCATTACAGCCAGAACCTGAGCGCCGTTTTGGGCTGCTTGAGTTAAAATTTCAACAATCCGGTCGCCCTCGGATTCTGTAATTGTATATCCGGTCGGGTTGTTTGGGAAATTCAGCACCACGATCAGTTTGCTGCGAAGCGCGGCTTCGGCTTTGACCGTCTCTTCAAATGCCTCTATGTTGAATCCCCCGGCTTCGGAAAACATTGGGTAGGTTTTAAGCTTGGCGCCTTTTCGAACATCCAGAATCAGGCTGTAGTTGCCCCACATCATGTCCGGAAAAATCACCACATCTCCCGGCTCTATCCATACATCCGCAAACACGCTGATGGCATGGGTGATCCCGTTGGTGACCACTGGAAGACTGATGGCCTTCCCCTGGAGGGATGGGTTTTTCTGATAAAGCGATTCCTGCCACAACTTTCTTAATGCCGGTATCCCGAAAGACGGGGCATAAGTCAAGGCGGCTTCCGGCTGAATTCCGTGAATGGCGTTCATGACCGATGGTAAAAACATGGTACGGCCTTTTTCAGTGGCGATTCCGATGGTTGCATTGAGTTTATAAGCTTTTTCCCTTGCTTCGGCGCTCTGGCTTAGAATTCCCTTGGGGAAGTAAAGGTTTTTTCCAATGGTGGACAGCATTTCCAGGATGCAGGGACTGCCTTTTTCAATATCCTGGTTCAATTGTTCTGCAAGCGGGTTCATGACTTAATCTCCATAAAAAATGGTCTAACGGGATTCTGCTCTCGACTTGTCACTTTCTTAATAATATAGCCCACAATGATTGACGAATCAACAGAATAGGGGCGGCATAGTGATTTTATACGGGAAAAGGAGGCTGTGTCGTTACTAAACACTTGACAAAGGGATTTCATTCACGCTACGTAAAAAACCAAAAAAAACAGAGTATTCGTGCAAATTAAGGAGTCATATTCACCAGACTCACGGAGGAAAATATGAGAATAAAATCCCTGTTTTTGATTGAATGGTGGTTTATTATCACTGGGGTATTCGTTTTATGGGGATTTACGGCTGGCGCATCTGCTGAAGAGCCATCTACAATCGAACTGGAATCAGGTGCTTATTATACGGTCAAAAAAGGAGACACCCTTGATACCACCCTACCGCCGGAAACGCCTGAACAGATCGGGATTCCATCCCCGATTCACAAGCCGGTCGTGGAACCCCGGTATTTCGATTACTCCTCAATTCATCGTATTGGATTTATCAGGGAGCAACGGGTTGAGGCTTCAGGTCGAATCGCCCTGATCAAGGGGGACAAGATTGTTCAAAAAACGATTTTGGGTCAGGATGAAAGCATCTATGTAACGCCTTCTGAAAACACGATTTTGAAGGTGGGGGATGTTTATGCAGTGTATCGCCCGCCGATGCCGGTAAAAGATACTGAATCGAATAAACCTGTTGGGGTTCAGTATTACAAGACGGGGTTGATTAAAATTGTTGAAAGTCGTGAAGGTTTTGCAGTTGCGAAGATCGAGAAATCGTTTCGCTCCGTTATGGTAAACGATATTCTTCTGCCTTATGAGCAGCGATCTTCAAAAATCCAACTGGTTCCGGGCATAGACGATATTGACGGGAAGATTCTTATGTCCGAAGAAAGCAGCATGATATTTGGGAATGACGATGTAGCCTTTATCAACAAAGGGATGGAAGATGGGATTCAGATCGGTCAGACTTATGCCATCTACGAGGAATATTCAATTGAAGCCATGATTGACAAAGTTGATTTCGGGTCTCTTCTTGTCCTTCATACTGAGGATACCACTGCTACGGTTTTGATTACTCGCTCAGACAGAAGTATCCAGATGCACGGAAAATTCCGCAGCCCATCATCTTCTTCCCGGAATCTTTAGCTCGGCGTAGAGACATCTCAGGGACGTGAGCGATATGTCCCTGATTGAAACCCCGCGATCTTGCCCTGAATGGAATATCGGTTATTCTTCCACAATTTCTTCGATGATGATCCCCCGATTCTGAAGCTGTGATAGAAACGGGCCGCTGGGAATGTGATGGATCGGAGAGAGTACCCCTTTTTCCGGAATCACGCCGGTTGCGATCATTTCCGCCACAATACAGGCTGGATAACTGACGCCTATAGCCATGCCCATAAGTCCGGTGTTCAAGTCCCGTTCAATCAGCACATTAAATATGATGGTTTTCTTTTTCCCGTTCTTGATTCCTGTAAAGATGTTCTGCATGACCGCCAGATCTTTTTCATCATCCTGATACTGAAGCTTGGGCTCCAGCATTCGGGTTAAGAACTGATGAGGGGTAATATCACCGGCAAGTCCCGGAACCGGATCATCACTGAGGAATCCCAACTTTTTCAGAGGCTTCCAGAAATCGCACCAGCCAGGCCAGCGAAGGGTATATCGCCCGGTTTCACGAATGGTCTGCCTAACCCCCAGTAAATCTGAAAAACGGGCTGCATCGCCATTTGGGAAGGCTTCCAATTTGCCGAGTCCAGGAAATTCTATTTCGTGAATAAACGGATTGTCATGCTGATCTTCTGCGGGAATATCAATCTGTCGATGGTCTTTGATCAGGGATGCGCTGCGTTTTTGAGTTCTCAGGACCATGTCCCAGTTCCAACTGATTTTGTAATTCAAGGGGTTGGTGCATGCTTTTTTTTCCGGGATTCCCCCACAGTACGAATTCAGCGTATGGAGTTCATCAAACTGGCTCATGCCGTAACCATAGATCACCAGATCAATCCC
>JBAXVB010000358.1:0-4284 GCA_037129415.1 Deltaproteobacteria bacterium | reverse complement strand
TTTTAATTGGTAGGCACGATTGGGTTTGAACCAACGACCCCTACCGTGTCAGGGTAGTGCTCTCCCGCTGAGCTACGTGCCTGTAATAATGTGTATTGTTACCATCTGGTCCGTTCGATGTCAACAAAAACCGTGATAAAAAACAGAAGCAGCATTTCATCATCATCTGTCCTTCATTTATCCACTATCGTTGGCATTTATCCGCCATTGCCGGCAATTTATCCGATAGCGAATCAATCTGTCGGTTGCCCATTCTGAAACGTGTTGAGGCCAAGCATCATGTAATGAAGCCCGGAAATCGTGGTTAAAACGGCCGTAACCCAGAACATCACGTATTTGGTTAATGGCTCCGATGGCATTTCTGGATAGAGAAGCGTCAAAAACACTGTAAACAACTGAACAAAGGTGGTCACCTTGCTGACCAGGGTGGGATGAATACGAATCTTGATGTCCATGACGGTCAAAACAGCTATGCCCATCACGATAACGATATCCCGGCTGATGACAATCACGGTCAGCCAACCCGGAATGTGCTGTTGAACGCCCAGTGTGACAAAAGATGCTATCAGCAGGAATTTGTCTGCAATGGGGTCCAGGTAGGCCCCAAGTTCTGTTCGCTGATTGAAGTACCTGGCGATGAAGCCATCCAGTCCGTCGCTGATGCCGGCAATCGTGAAAATCAGAATTGCAATCTGGAACATGTCTCTTAGCAGAAAAATGACAAAGAGCGGCGTCAGCAGGATTCGGACAACAGTAATAAAATTAGGAACATTAATCGTCAGTCTGGGATATTTCAATTTCAAATCTCAACAATGGTGGAAAAAAATGTACGAATCACGAATGCCGGTTGTTTTTTTATTCATAATTCGTAATTAATCCTGATGGATAACTTTTTTATTGCTGTCCACGAACCAGGATTACTCGCATCTGGTTCTGGGTAACATCCTGTATTGTTATGCTAAATCCATCGAATGGTTTCAGTGTCAGGGCATCCGCCAGTTGCTTGGCTCCGTTTGGATACTCGACGATCAGGGTGTATTTGTCGGCTTTCATTTCTTTCACCTGGACGTTCTTGACGCCCGAAACCTTGTTCAGGGCGGATCGAAATGCCGAATAATTTCCCAAATGGCTGGCGCCTTCAATCAGGAGTTCGACGGATGCGGATTTACGGGCCTGTTTTTGCCAGGCCGAAGTCATAAATTTACTCAATTCCTCACAGACGGTCTTTCCGAGCGTTGCCAGCATCTGATCAATCCCGGCCGGGTCTTCGGCATTGGGTGCAACTGCCGTTTGTTCGACAGCGGCAAGTTCTTCTCCGCTTCCCGAACGAACCACGCGCAACGACATGATGGCTTTAACGGTTTTCGGGTCTGTTTCCTGTACGGCAGGTACCCGCTGGAGCGTAGCGCTTCCGGCAATCACCATGTCGGCGTTGGCCTTGGCGCCGATTTCGGCAACCAGGGCATTTCCCGGATTAGAATTTTGACGCACGGGAACCATAGCCTCCGACCCAGCAACAATTTCATGGCCGACGATTCCAAAGCCTTTTTCGCTGAGCATCCGGGAAAGCAAGGTCTCGGCGGCCGGTTTTGTAGTGACAGGGCCGCCTGGCCCCCACCAATACTGAACATCAGTACTGTCCATCCACCGATCGGAAATCATCAGCAGGATGGACGGCTGATTTTTTTTCCCCATGGATATTCCGGCATTGGTAAGTTGTTTCTGTATGCCCCCGGAAGAAACACTGGCCTGAACCATGACGCGATAAAAGCCGCTGCCCCTGGATTCGGCAAGTACCTTATAGCCTTGAACAAACTGGTTGACGTTGCCGTAACAGAGTTCGGTGATTGCAGAAAAATTCGCAGCGGCAATTTCAACTGGAATAAGTTCAAGAATAGCCCGATCTATCGCAGCAGATAGTCCGCTGGAGATCGCAGCTTCCCGGGCCTCAACGATTTTTTCGCCCTGAATTCTGACAGTGCCGACGGCCTCAAAAGTTTTCAGTGAAGGCTGATCTTCCGCCCATACAGCAGGTTGCCAAATCATCAGCGCGCACAGCAGCATTCCCAACAAGAGGCAGTTCATTTTTGTTCGCATCTTGGTCACCTTTAACTTTTTCGTTTCAGCGCGTAATCCGCCACATCCATCAGTATCTCCCGAGGAACAGAAGGCTCAAACCGCGCAATGGCGATTTTGGCCGACTCAATATGGGCATTGGCCTTTTGCCAGGTGTAGTCAATTCCGCGATATGCTATAAGATATTCAACCAGCTCATGGAATTCCATAACCGAAAATTCCGTATTGGAGATAATTGCTTCCATGCGCTTACGATCTTTGACACTTGCTGCATTGAGGGAATAAATCACCGGAAGGGTCAACTTCCCTTCCTTGAGATCGGCTCCGACAGTTTTTCCCAGAGCCAGGCTGTCTTCGGTATAGTCCAGCAGGTCATCCGCCATCTGAAACGCCATTCCCAGATGAAACCCATAGTCTGAAAGCGCGGTCTCCCAACCTTCCGGAGCATCGGCAATCAGGGCGCTGACCCTGCATGCTCCCTGGAACAGCACCGCGGTTTTTCGGCGGATCACCTCCAGGTACTCGGCCTCGGAGAGGTGAATATCTCCCTTTCGCATGAGCTGGTGGATTTCTCCCTGAGCCATGTTTTCGGTGATATCCGAAATGGTGCGGATGATCCGGATATTGTCGGTTTCAGCGGCAATTGCAAGGGATCTGGCCAGCAAAAAATCTCCGGTAAGCACTGCGGCGGCACCGCCCCAAAGGCCGTGGGCTGCCGGCTTTCCCCGTCGCATCAGCGCCCCGTCCACCACATCATCATGCAGCAGGGTGGCGGCGTGAAGGTATTCGAAGATGATGGAAAAAGTCTTGTCGTAGCCACCCTGATAGTGACACATTCTGGCGCAAAGCACCATCAACAGGGGGCGCAGGCGTTTTCCACCGCTGAAGAGAATGTGTCCGGCGATGGTTGAAACCAGCTCGACGTTGGGCTTGAGATTTTCGACCAGCGCGGTTTCGATCTCGGCCAAATCGGTTTTGACCATATCAAGGATACGATTTTTCAATTCACTCATTAGGAACCCCAATCAGATCATAAGCCAGCGAATCGGTAATGCGAACCCGGATGACATCGCCGATCTCCAGTTGATCAGCATGGATGATGGTAACGCCGTCCACTTCAGGCGCCTGAAAACGGGTTCGGCCCACATATACCCCTTTTTCCGGTGTTGATTCAACAAGAACCGGAATAATTTTTTCCAAATAGCCACGGTTTTTTTCTGTGGATATCTTTTTCTGAACAGTCATCAACCGGTTGTGACGGAGCCTGGCGACAGTGGCAGGAACCGGGTTCGGCAGGTTGTGAGACGGCAGGTCGTCCGCATCCGAATAGATAAAAACCCCCAGATGATCGAACCTGACTTCCTTGACAAAGGAGAGCAAGAGTTCAAAGTCCGCATCCGTTTCACCCGGAAAGCCCACGATCACAGTGGTGCGAAGGGACGCCTCCGGCACCGTGGCCCGAATGCTCTCAAACAACTGGAGCAGCTCCTTTCTTCCGTAGTGCCGCCCCATACGTTTTAACACGCTATCGCTGGCATGTTGGACGGGAATGTCGAAATAGGGACAGATCAGGGGATGATCCGCCACAGTTTGAATCATCGCATCGGTAATGCTTTCGGGGTGACCGTACAGAAAGCGGATCCAGATATCGTAGGGTATCTGGGACAGGCGGTTCAGGAGCTGTGATAAATCTGCTGGATCATTCAGGTCTTGTCCAAATGCCGTGGTGTCCTGCGATACCAGCGTCAGCTCCCTGACTCCGAAAGCCGCGAGTTTTCCGGCTTCCGTCACAATATCCTCCATAGATCTGCTTTTTTGCCTGCCCCTAAGCTTGGGGATAATGCAATAGGTGCAGCAACGGTTACATCCCTCAGCAATTTTAAGGTAGGCCATGGGCCCCGTTGTCAATTCCCTGGCGACACCAGAGTTTTCCACAGTGATCCCATCGGGGTCCGGAAGTATACAGGCCGAAAGAAACTGGTTCTCCTGAACCGCTTCGAAAATCTGGTTATATGCTCCAGTCCCCAGAAATACATCTACCTCCGGAAGGGCTGCAACAATGTCCTCCCGATAACGCTCCGGAAGACATCCGGTTACGATCAACCGGCTGCATGTTCCGCTTTTTTTGAATGCGGCCAAAGCCAGGATGGTATCTATGGATTCGTTGGCGGCAGCCTCAATAAAGCTGCAAGTATTGACAATGATGAC
>JBAXVB010000357.1:0-4292 GCA_037129415.1 Deltaproteobacteria bacterium | reverse complement strand
CCTATCTTGCAAATTTTACGCCATTTTTCCATCATTTATTTTGATCATTCTCAAACACTGAGACTAACAGGTCATGTCGTATTTTGATTTGCTCTAATGTGATTGACATGTGTACAACATAGACTATTATAGCAAATTGCTCAAGTTATTTTGTAATGCATCCTTAGCTGTCAAACGGTAACCGATAACCATTTTTTTTGAACGAAGAGGTAATCTGCCTTTTTTGCTTTTGTCCGACATGGTATTTAAAATGTATTTTTCTGATGATAGCGAAAAGAATGAGACGCTCATCACATGAAATTTAATAAGGATACGAAGGAACGGTCAAACACATCTATTTTGTCGCCGAAACCAAAGGCTCCATGTCTTCCATGGAGCTAAGGAAAATTGAGGAATGCAAGATCAACTGCGCTCAAAAATTCTTCGCTGGTATCACCACAGATCAGGTCAAATATGATGTTGTCAGCGATTATGCAAAGCTGATGGATATTGTAAAGTGAGCAAAACGGTATAGCTGTTATGGAATCGCTGCGTAACCGGTCAGCCCCTCCCCCCGGCCCCCTCCCGATGGGAGAGGGAGTGAACAGTTACATTGCTGCTGGTTTTAAAATGAGAAAATACATGTCCCCCCGGTGCTGAAGGTGTCCGGCTGCCAGCTCCGCATAAGGGCCGTTTCCCCAGAAAACATCCGCTCGGCCGGGGCCGGTAATGGCGCCGCCGGTATCCTGATTCAGCGTAAATCTTCCAAATTCTTCCCAAGTTCCCAACTGTCCCGCTTTAGTCATGGCGGGTTTTTGCGTCTGAATGTACATCAGGGCTGCAGGCGGAAAGATTTTTTTGTCAACGGCAATTGAGCGGCCTGGAGTTAGCGGCACATTCAGGTTTCCAATTGGGCCGTCCGTTTCGATTTTAAAAAAAACATAGCTAAGATTGGCGTTTAAAACAGTTTCTCGGTCCTGGGGATGGGATTTCAAATAGGCGCGAATAGCCTGCATGGAGATTTCCGATTTGGGAATTTTCCCCTGATCAATCAAAATTTTACCGATGCTTCGATAAGGATGCCCATTTGTAGCATGGTAATGGACGTTCAGGGTTTTACCCTGATCCAGAATTATTTTCCCTGAACCTTGAATATGCAGAAAAAATAGATCCACCGGATCACTGACCCAAGCCAGAGCATGGCCTTTGAAGATTTCCCGGTTTTCGATGGTTTTACGATCATAATAGGGAACGAGCGTCTGCCCTGTATAGCGGCCAACAATGGTTTCTCCCGAATATGTGGCGGAAAACGCCGACAGCTCAACGGTAACCAGATCGTCAGGCCGGCTGTAGATGGGATAGCGGTAAATGGCTGTTTCCTCAAGGCTTCCCGTTAATACCGGTTCGTAATAGCCGGTAAAAAGTACTTTTTCAGAAACTCCGGCAGCCCGGTAAACATAAAAATCTCTTCGAGCCATGTCAGTAATTTGATCTGCGGAGGGTTCGCCTTGAATGAATTCCTGAAAAACCTCAAGAGATCGGATCAGATGGGCCGCAGTGTAGGAATCTGCGCCAAAAACAAAGGCGCGGTCCCTGGGAACTTTTCTTAAATACGACAGACTCATTTGAATGCCGTGATTCAGCCCCTCATAATTCAAATCATCGGATAGAGTCGGATATGCCGAAGGGGATAGTTTGACAAGGACCGGCTGGTTCTCAACAACAGACGGTGTATTGAAGGGCGCGCAGCCGAATAGGAACAGGACCATCCCCACTGCTATACATGACAAGTTCCTCCCCCGCCCTTGTGAATCGATATGTGTAAAAGAAGGCATGAGTGTTTCTCCTGAAGTATTTTTGATACATACCACCAGAGGCTGAATAAAACAGGGAGTCGAAGGAACGCAGTAATTTTAAGTCAGGTCAGCAGACGATTGCCAGAACTCGATCCGATTTCCTTCCGGATCGAAGAGATAAAAAACGCGGGCACCCCAGGGGTGTTTCTGGATTTCCGTCAGCTCTAACCCGCTTTTTGGGGTATCCGCCCATGCCCTCTCAATCCGATCCACTTCCCATGACATGGTGATTCCTTTTCCATGAGAAGTTTTGATGGAAGCGCGTTTTTCGTCTGCAATGCTGAGCCGTGACATCGCGTTCAGGGAAAACTCCACAAACCAGTCCGTGGAAAAGCTGACAGACAATTTCAATTGATCCCGGTAAAACCGGACCGTTTCTTCCCATTTGCTGCAATAAATAATCGTATTAGCGGCTTTAATCATTTTGTCTTCATTCCTTATCTTCCTGGATGATCTGAACGGGTCTTTTTTCCACAGGAACCCCATTCGTCAGATTCGCACTCCCTTTGGCCGAGACACCAATATCCGTTAATCTTCTGCCTGCGGGTACTACACGCTTTTCATAAGAGCCAATCAGTTGGTTATAGGTGGTAACGCAACGGTCGATGTCCTTTCCCAGGTGGTGAAAATGGCCGGCCATAATACAAATCCGATCGTAGAGTTCACATCCCATGCTATGAATTTCGCGGGCGTTGGCCTCGCCTGCTTCCTGCCGCCATCCGAAGGCTATTGTCTTTAACAGCGAAATCAGCGTGGTGGGAGTTGCCAGAATCACCCCTACCCCAGCGCCCTTTTCGATGAGATCAGGGGCATGAGAAAGGGCGGCGCTGAAAAAATTTTCTCCGGGAATAAAGAGAATCACAAACTCCGGAGATGGCTGAAATTGCGCCCAATAGCTTTTTGCCGCCAGCTTCTGAATATGGGCTTGAACCTGCCGGGCGTGGGCTTCCAGGAGTCGTTTTCGATCCGCATCTGTTTCCGCCTCCAGAGATTCAAGATAGGCGGAAAGAGGCGCCTTGGCGTCTATCACAATCCGGCGCTGGCCCGAAAGGGTTACAATCATGTCCGGCCGCAAAAGTCCTTCCTCCCCGTTCACTGAATTCTGCTCAACAAAATCGCAGTGATCCGCCATGCCGGATATCTCCGCCACCCGCCTCAGGGTCATTTCACCCCACCTGCCGCGAACATGGGGAACCCTAAGCGCTTTGGCCAGATTGCCGGTTTCCTGGTGAAGAATGGCCTGGGTATCAATCAGAGACCGTATCTGTTCAGAAAGCCCGCCGTAGGCGTTTTGCCTGGATCGCTCCATTTCCTGAACGTGGTGGTCATAGCGATCCAGCGTGTCTTTAAGGGGCTGGACAATCAAAGAGGCGATTTCAGAGCGGTCTTCGACCAGGGACTTATAGTATCGGAAGTTCAGTCTGGCTCTGGATAAAAACCAGCCAGCCAAAAATCCTGCAAAAAGACCGGCGGCGGTTCCGCCAAAAAAGATAATGAGCATCTGGGTATTCATGAGGACCGGGTGTAGGTACCGCTTTTTCCGCCGGCTTTTTCCAGAACGCAGATATCGGAAATAGTCATTTCCCTGTCGGTTGACTTGCACATGTCGTAAATGGTTAGGGCGGCAATGGATACAGCAGTTAACGCCTCCATTTCGACCCCCGTCTGATCGATGATGCGCACGGATGCTTCGATCCGGATAATGCTTTTTTCAGTATCTGGAAAAAAGTCGATCTGAGCATGCTTGATGTTCAATGGATGACACATTGGAATCAGGTCTGAAGTGCGCTTGGCCCCCATGATGCCGGCGATGCGGGCGGTTTCAAGAACATTACCTTTTTTCGCGGTTTGGTTCTGAATCATGTCGAAGGTGCAAGACTTCATGGCGATGATCCCCTGTGCAACGGCAATTCTTAGGGTCAGCGGTTTATCCGATACATCCACCATCCGCACCCGGCCTTGTGAATCTATATGTGTAAAAGAAGACATTTGTTATTCTCCTGAAAGCTTATTACATAGAAATATGAACCCTTGGAATCTATGACCGCAAATGGCGGTTGGCTACTATAACTGCCCAATATTAAATGAGATAAATATCACAGCTTTGTGCCTTTTTCAAGTATATGTTGCCATAAATGGTCTCAATTGCAATAAAAATCGGAAAAAGAGGCAAAAAAAGAGGCTTTTACTTGATGTTCAAATTTTTTTTGTAACATGTTGATATTTTTGTATTTAAAAAAACAAAGATTTTTTTCAGTATCCTATTAAATCAGGCGCTTACATTTTTATAGACAAAAAACTTGATAATCGAGTTTTAGGCTTCCAAAACTATAAAGTATATGTTATCTGATTTAGCAAAACATATACTTTATAGCTGGAGGCAATATGTCCAAACTCAAAGAGGTTTGGGGGCAAGCCCCCATTATAACTGACAGAATTCCTTATTATTTATTGCGA
>JBAXVB010000356.1:0-4319 GCA_037129415.1 Deltaproteobacteria bacterium | reverse complement strand
GGATTATCCGTTTCTCTTATTGTCATAAGCCGTAAATTCCGGCAATTCCTAACGTCTAAGATAAGGTGCAGAATGCCAGCTCTGAACGTCGCACAGAGCTTAAATAGATGTGAGCATTCTGTCAGCTTCATCGCCTTGTTGTAAATGTTACTGCGATTTTGTTCCAAACTAAACTAAGTTGTACCTAACTATTTTATTGTAGATGCTACTGCTATTCTCTTCCAAACTTTCAGAATTATCAAACTGGCTTTTCATCCTGGCAAGAACTGCCAAGCTTTAACCGATTGTCCAGTGGCGTGACATTTGCGCTTTCTGCAAATGGCATGAACACCAGCTACTCACTCAAGATGCGCTACGCCATAAAGTGGCGTGAGTAATCTCCCGACTGAAATCACCTGCTGTAAATTCTCACTGGTTCATCTTCGGCAAAATTACACTTTGCACAACGTAAGTCAAAGTATTTCATTTGTTTTTCAAAGAAACTGATGATGCAATTTGAAAGAAAAAACTCTTTTTTGTCTATTTTTTCGTCAATGCCTGCTTGAGACTTATTGCTAAGTTCTTTCAGAAATAATAAGCGAAATAGACGATGAAAACACTACATACACATTATCGCACTTGACATCACCTGTATGTGGTGTCATCTTGCGCTAAGATTTACGATTTGCGTAAAGCGTTTTAAACATATTAATAGAAAAAGAAAGCCAAAATGAATAACGATTTCAGAACAGAAGTATACAGGTTGCTGGCGGGAAAGAGTCACATTTTCCGCTCGGATAAAGAACGTCAGGCCATCGACGGAACATGCGCTGCGGTTCTCAGTAACATGGACAATCACGGAACAGGTCCGAAGAATCGTTTCAAAATCGGACGGAAAGTTTGTTATCCGCTGACAGACTATCTGGACTGGCTATGTGCTCGCACAAGAGTAGGTTAACCATGCAGGCCGGTTCGGGGAAACGCGACATAAGCGGCATTTTCATCTATAGAACGATGATTATGTCAACTGCTTTTCAGGACTTAAACAAGTCTGGAATTTTTTTGTTGATTGCGCTGCTTAATGCTCGAAAGTACGAAACATACAAAGACAGGAAAACGAAACGTACATCTCATGTTCTCGACGGAACGAATCTTGAAATGCCATACGGCACTCTCAAAAAAGTTTGGGGACTGAACCAACAACAGGTGTCGATTGCAATAGACAATTTGCTGGCAAAAGGCTTTATTGAGATTGTCCATCGAGGCGGACTCGGTGAACATGACAGAGCCAGGTATTCGCTGATAGATGACTATCTTTGGTGGACACCAAAGACACCACCTATCAGGTGTCGTGAACGGGATGTGAGACGCGGTTATCAGGGACAAAGAATTGGTGCGAGCGCAAAACTCGCGCAGTAAATCATACTCTTGCATACGCATGAAAATCATACTCTAATGTGTGAATAAGGATATGAAAACCATACTCTTTAAGAATTGCAGAATCAAACGGAAATGCTTACAGGTAATGAGTTTAATCGGCTTTTTCAGAATTAACCGTTTTCATGTTAAAGAGTATGATTTTCATGCGTATTACCATGTATTACCATTATCTGTTGTCTTTTGCTTGTGTCTTTTTCTTTTGCTTGTGCATTAAGCTTGTAAGCATTGTTTGTAGAAATTTCAAAATCATCATTCGTTGGGATGACTCTTTTCCACAGTAATCATAAAAGGAAAACATTATGCCAAAATTGCTCAATCGACATCACCCGAATCTACCGACATCTGCCGTTTATGTTGGCAGAGGTACTGCGTTCGGGAATATTTATGAATATCCGAAACACGGAACTCGTAAGCAGTGTGTTCAGAAATTTGCTGCCTGGCTGGCGACTCAACCGGAACTCGTCGAGAGAGTGAAGACTGAGCTTGTCGGCAAAGACTTGGTTTGCAGTTGTTCGCCAAAAAGATGCCATGGTGAAATACTGCTGGCGATTGCCAATGGTGAAGTTATTCAACCGGTTGTAATTAAAGAACAGGTGCAATTGGGACTATTCAATTGAAACGTCATGATTCGTGTTGCTGGCGGTTTACGAGAACCACCTAAGCAATCTACACCAACTGACTGCTTGCAGGCGAACTGACGCGCTCTCAGGCAGTCTGATTGTTACTTCGTAAAAAACGTTGTCAATCTATTCTTCGGTTATCCATGGTTGGCAAGCAATGAACTGACTGAGGTACCTGCTCGAATAATGAGCCAATTTATAAAAACTGAGCAAAAATGTTTAACAGCTAAACAAAACAGATAAACAATAAAGCTAAACAATCATGGGGGACATTATGACATCAGCAGAAATTCTAACACAACACAAAGAGCGCATTTTCCATTTTTATGGTGAAACCAAATCATGGCAAAAAGTGTTTGAGCGACTATCAACAGAGCTTCCGAATGGAATCGGAATGCAAGCTGCCACGTTCAAGCAGTATGCACCTATTATGCTTGAGTTAAATAACGAGCTAAACAAAGAGATGTTCAGTCGTATTGAGTCTCATGCGATTGAGTTGGACGAGTTTGAGTTAAGCATTTATGAGCTGAACAATCAGCTAAACAAAGCTAAACAAGATTTAATTGCATCTCAAGAGTTAAACAATCAGCTAAACAATCAGCTAAACAATCAGCTTGCGTTAAACATCGAGCTAAACAATCCAGCGTTAAACAGTCCAGTTAAACAATTGAAAGTTAAACATGGGTTAAACATTGCTGGCTGGACGGTTGCCAGCTCTCGCGGTTATTTCCGAGCGTTTAAAAAGGTTGCCGGTAAACAAATTGGCGTTTACCTGGGAAAGACTCTTGATAATGCGGCGGAAAAGATTGAGGCGAAAGAACAGCGTATTAATTCTGGCAGGCATACCGACACCAGCATCGGCACCTGAACGGCGCACCTGCGGCATTACAGGCGGCCATGTTGTAAAACTGTGTATTTTGTATCCACTTTCGATGTCCGGGGAAAGACTGCGAGCTTCAAACTTGTAAATTTTACAAACTTCCCACATGTGGGTAATTTGCCGGACATCTGTGGACAGACTCTTCTCCCACAGACATCCGGAATCTCATTTGTACAGAATCCGTACATTTGAAAGTTGCTGCAAAATTTAATTGTCCAATTGTCAAAGAACTGGCGAGATGCTGGCGGTAATGCCTGCGGCAAACGTCCAGGAAGCTGGCGGCGGCAAAGTCTGCGACAAACGCAAGAAAGCCTGCGGCAAACACCAACTACATCGACACCCCCCCCAGGCTTTTGCACTTCATCAGCCGCATCGTTTTAGAAGTCCGTGAACTTTGGTAGTCCACGGCGTTAAACGGAATGACAAAGCGGATAGACATCAAATTGAAGTTTATCCGAAACAGTCTGTAATTGTTCATTCAGCATTCCCGACATCGTGATGTTCAGTAACGATTTCACGTTCTATATCCTTTCCGCAATGCCGACACAGTATTGCTTCTAACTTTATCATCTCAGCACAGTATGGACACTGTTTACCCGATGGCGCAATTTCGACTGCTGTATTACGTCCAAAATAAATCAAAAAACATCCAATAATCGCAGCACCTATACTAAGTATAATCCCATTCTGTTGTTGACTTGCCAATGCTAAATTATGGACTCTGTCTAATCCTTTGATGCCAAATTTTGTTACAGCTACCGATGTTTCAAAGTTGAAACTGTAATTAAATGCTGCCGCTATTCCACCAACCAAAAAAACTAACCCGATTACACGAAATATTGATTTCACGTTTTCTACCTTCACCCAAAATATCAACATATTAACCACAATTTGAGAATCATCTTATGAATGTCCGTAAAAGAGATAGTCCCCGTGGCGTGACATTTGCTTTTTCTGCAAATGGCATGACACCAACTCAACAACTGCAAGTTTCGGTTTTGCTTTTGCTTGTATCGAAATGCCGTAATAACCAAAAAGAAATAATCAAAATTAAATTGTAAGTGCAGTGGCGCAGTTCTTGCGGTTTCATTGCGAGAACTGTGACACCAGGACATCAAGCGGTTTTGCATCTCTCCCTTTTTGCCGTAATCGCAGGATTATGCGGCTGTTAATTTACAACACCAAGTTCACCTGCGAAGTCAGGTGCAACAGCTGGTTAGGAGCTTTGTACGTCTGTTTTGTTTGGGATAACTTTACTTAATATCACATTTCGGTAAAAAACACAAGCGAAAGGTATGAAGCGGCCCTGAGCCGTTGATGGGACACAGTCTGCGTTTTAAGTTTTCCTAACACCGCGTTCAGCGGGCGCGGTGGCTACGAACATTGAATTTAACAAAGCC
>JBAXVB010000355.1:0-4321 GCA_037129415.1 Deltaproteobacteria bacterium | reverse complement strand
AAGCATCTGATTGAGGCTTCCTGTTTGCCCTCCAGGGGATGATGAATCATAAGAAGATAAAACAACAGGACGGAAAGAGAAAACAAATCCGTTTGGGTACATGGCCGGATTTCTCCCCGCACCACTTCCGGCGCCATAAAACGCGGGGTACCCAGCACACCGCAGATATCCTGCCCATTTATGGTCACATTATCGTTGTCACAGATCAGTACCTCTCCGGTTTCTGGATCAAAGAAAGCATTTCCAAAGGACATATCCCGATAACACAATCCCTTTGCGTGAAGCTGAAAAAAGCTGTCCGCCAGTTCAAATCCAGCAGTGATCAAGGTCCAGAACGTGGGCTCAACCCGCCGCTTCATTAAATCCACAATGCCTTTGAACCGGCTGTCCCGAAGTGGCATCACATATCCAAAACCTTGAATGTCCGGATTTGATACGATGCTGATTGGCCACAGGAATTTATCATTGGGCGCTCCACGTTGGATCAGATTCGTTAGAGCTGTTCGTTGAACAGTGGTTGCCTGCTCTGGAAAATACCATTTTACAGCAACCGGACTTTCCGATATCAAACCCCGATAAACCTCCCCTTGGCCGCCACCTCCCAAAAATTCTTCAATCCGGCAGGCAATGCCGGTCTCAGTATAGATTTCCATCTGGGGTTTTAATAGCTGGTTCATCTGGTTTCAGCCTTTCATTTTGATAGAACAATGAGGAGAAAGTTGTTTTTGCTTCAACACATAGGGCACGATCATTATTTTTTGTGAGGCAACAAGGCAGTCGTAACGGATTATCAGGGTGATGTCAATACTATCCGGGACTGGCATGGGTGCCTATTTCCCCATGGTCAGCTCGATTTCCGCCTTTCGTGCCTTAAGCGCATCCAGCCGCTTTTTCAAATCGGCCATTTCCTTTTTGATTTTGCGTAATTCGGTCCGGTTTTTCATATCGGATAGATAGCCAGTTCCAAGTTCCTCCGTGATGTACTGCTCAAGCTGGCTTCTTAAAATCCTCAGCCAGGGATTGCCATATATCGACCCTTCCCGATATTCCAGTTTGCCGGCCTTGATGCCCTTCACAATAAAGTCCCGGTCAAAGCCATATTCTTTTTGAGCAGTTACATCACTCAGAGTTGAGCCCTTGCGGGTCCATTCACCATATTCAGCCATTTTTCATGTACTCCAAATAACAATCGGTTATTATACTTGAGACCGGATAGATTTGTGAAAATGAAAATTTCATATTGCACGATCTTATAAAATATCATGCAAAACGATTGCGCGATCCTAATTTGTTGAATTCATAAATTTATGCGGTCTCAAGTATATAAATGCATTCCGCTTGTGACTTCGGCCATTACTGTTGAGATTGAACAGAATTGTCACTCAGAACACGTCAAACTGTTCAGAAATCTCTCTGTAACCAGCCTCAAATCATCATCCAGAATACCCATTACCTTATTTCGGATAAAATCCGGCACACCACCATAAAACGCTTCTGCAATTCCGCCTGTTATACACGCCAGGGTATCACTGTCACCGCCCAGTGAAATGGCGTTTCGAATGGCATCTTCATAATCGGTTGATTCCAGAAAAGCGATAATGGCTTGGGGGACGGTCTTCTGGCTGGATGCGCTGAACCGGTAATTCGGCCGGATTTCATCCAGTGTTTGGGATAGATTATAGCCAAATGTCGTTTCAACATAGTCTTTGATGTCCAGCTTTGTTTTGCCGGTTCTGGCCAAATAGATCGCAGCAGCAGTCGCCTGACCGCCTTTGATGCCTTCGGGATGGTTGTGAGTGATGGCTGTAAACGCTTCGGCCTTTTCCAGTACCAATTCCAGACTGTCAAAGGCAAAACCAACCGGACTGATGCGCATCGCTGCCCCGTTTCCCCAACTGTTGTAAGGTTGGCTGTCCCTGCTCTGCGCCCAGGAGTGAAACCTACCACCATAACCAGCATTCGGATAACGGCGATAATATTCTTTCATTTTTTTACCATAATTCACACCGGTCAGAATCGTATCTGCCAGTGCAATGGTCAGAACACTGTCATCCGTGAAAAAACACCGGGGACTGAACAGCGGGAATTCCTTGGTTTTGATTCGATTCCATTCATACACCGAACCGATGATATCACCTGCAATTGCGCCTATCATGATGCTGTCCCTTGATTTCTACGGTTAGTACGGAAAAATGCCAGATGAACAAGCCATTTATCGACAATCAGTGCTGATCCCATCAGCCCCCGCGCTGTATAACGGCAGTCTTCTCCCATTCCGACAGATGGAAACTGCTCTTCGGTTGCATTCTTGATCCTGTCCAGGATTTTTTGAACCTTTACTATGACCGGGCCGCTTTTACCCGGACGGGACATGGGAATATCCATGGCATAGCTATTGATGAGCTTGTCATGCAACTGATGATAGATTTCGGGATTGGACAACATTTCCACCCCTGCCACCCGCCCTTTGATCAGTACAACGATTCCACACTGTCCATCCTGACAGGGAAACTCCTTCTGGTATGCATCGTTATCCTGGCGTTTCCGTTCGTATGCATCCTTCATCGCACCGGTTTGCGAGGCAGTACCGTGACTGGAATGAAGTTCACTGATGCTTTCCCATACTTCGCCCTGATCTGACCGGTATTGTCCGGATGATTTCAAGGCGGATGACACCGATGCGTTTTTACGGCTGCGCATTGAAGGAGACATGCACACATTGGAGTCCTCGAATCTCTCAGACCGATATGTCCATCGGCCATGCTCTGTGCAGGACACAGGAATGACGATACTTGCTCCAGCAGCAATCAGAATGCTGGTGTTCAATACCCGATTCTGTTTGGCCCCGACCAACTCCTCTCCATCTATGATAAGAACATTCTTTCCGGTCAGATTGATTACCTTCAGTTCCGGCACACTGCCTCCCTCGTTGACCTCACCAATGGTCAGTCCGCATGACAAAGCGGTTTTGAGAGTGATGTATTCCGGGCCTCCATATCCAGTACAAAACAAAGGAACAATCGCCAGTTCGTTGTGAATCGTCATTTCACCCAGATGAATCTTTTCTGTAAACCATTTAGTCAGGTTTGTTTCCATAAGGTTTTAACTATGCTCCTTAAGTTTCTCAGTTATGATCGCAATCGCCTGACGCTGAGCATGAAGATCACCACGTTTTGCCAAAGTGATCAGTTCATCTGCCCACCGTTTAAGTTCTTTTGCTTTAACATCCGTCGTCGTAATACGGTCATACTTAAACAAGGACGTGACCATATTTCTAAACATCGCTTTACGATGGCTGCTTGAATATCCTAATTTTAATCCGGCTTTTCCATGTCTCGTAGCCCTGCTTACTCTCCTTGGTGTATATCGTCCTCGATGAGAATGGTCACAATAATTGATGGAAAAACCCGCATTTTTGATCAACATAATTGATGGGGTATGTTAAACTTATGCTGTATTTTTCTGTTGCAAATCACGCTTCAGCTTAATGATAGCAGCCCGTCACTGGGATAAGGGTTTTGCTAATTGAGGGAGCACTATTTTCGCTTATTTTTTCTTTGAACCAGTACATCTTTTATCCAAATCACTTGCGAAAGGTCAGCGAAAGGTAGTTTCCCTAAAATACCGTGAAAATAAGTCCATCAATTATCGAGATCACTCTCATCGAGAGCATCACAAACTTCCAGCTTCATCCCCAGAGATAGTTTCATTTCACCCAGAACCGCTTTGATTTCGTTTAGTGATTTGCGATCAAAGTTTTTGATCTTCAGCATTTCATCTTCAGTTCTACTGATAAGCTGATAAATTTGAAAAATATCAGCATTTTTTAAACAATTGGCGGTGCGAACGGAAAGCTCAAGTTCTTCGACACTTCTGGGCATATGCAGATTCCGAGATAATATTGGCAAGATTCCTTCGCTGATCTGCTCGACCAAGTCCTTTGAGAGTTTGGCCTGCTTAAACCGTTTTTTAATGATTCGACTTATGTTTCGGTTGAGGTGTTTGCCATAATCCGACTGTAAAAAAAGATGTAGAAAAACGGTCAGGACATCATCTTTGGAACAGTTTATTGAAAAGATGTGACTGTTTAGAACAATTTTTAGATCAATTATGGTCTGGATTGATGAAAGATCAGGATCTGATTTTGTATCATACTGGTTCAGGTCTTTAGCAAATTGCAGGAAAAGCGAAAAGTCCCTGGGTGGAGCCGGCGAGCAGCAAATAATATCATTCATCAATATCTGCCCACTTCCACCCCACCCCGCTGCCAACATCTGTTTGACCTTATGAAGCTCCGGCAGTGTCTGTGCTTTTTCAGCCT
>JBAXVB010000354.1:0-4325 GCA_037129415.1 Deltaproteobacteria bacterium | reverse complement strand
TTTTTCCAATCGAATCATCAAGTTGATCGAAAAGGTATTCGAGTGATCCTTGAGATTTCTCGTTGACGGTTGGTGCGAGAGACAAAACTCCCTGAACTGTGTTGTTCTGCCTTCGGACGAGGTCTTCAGGCGAACCATAAGGCACATTGATCTGCCAATATGGCCGCTCTCCCGGATGGATAATCCATAACTGATCTGCAACATTTCGAAGCCCTATACTCTCGAAAAGTTGACTCTGATATTTCTCTACGTCATTCCAATGTACTTCCAGAATTCGTGAAGTGTACTTGCAGTCGATGACTATACCATATTCAAGGTTAGGAGACTCTTTTGTTCCAGATAATATTTCGATGAAAATATCAGGCACTAATGGTTTACTGCCCCTTAATGTTGAACGAATAAATCTACTACCGATCTTTTCAGCTTCGGTTTTTGTGAAAAAGGTTGGTTCGTAGTGAATCGCGACTTTGAAACCGTTTTGGGCCAAAAAAATTATGTGATCACCGGAATTGATATTTAAAGCATATCGATCTTTGTTACTTGTAGAATTCAGGAAAGGTGCTTCTGTCGTTGCAGATAAGCATAAACGTTTTTTTAGGTAAAAAAAGATTAAGAGAAAAATCCAGTATTCGTAAAGTTTTGAAGTGTCCTTGAGCTTTTGTTCAAGTATTCCGTTATCAAATATCAAACCGTTATTGCTTATGAATTCGATCATTACAGAGTAGGCATGCGAATAAAAGAGATCTCTCATGAATTTTGGCGTTGGCTTTAAATCAAGTTTTGATTTGCTGACTCCTTCAAGGAAAACAAAACGTTTTGGATATAGAGATAGCCGTCGCTGTATTTTGCGACAAGAATCAATTGATCTTTCCAATTGAGTTATTCGCGGAGCATCTTCAAGGTCCCATAACGAGATTTTTCCTTTTGGAGCAAGTCTCCTCCATTGTTTATCCCTTTTTATGGTATCAATTTGAATTTGAGCTTTACTTGCAACGAGAGACGACCGATCGGCAACCCAATTACATAATGCAGATATCTGCCGATTTTCCCAAATATCAAAAGTTTTTTCTTTTCGTTGAATTTCACATTGAAATGGCCTTCTATATCCTTTTCTTCTGGGATCTGATCCGCTACGACTCATTTGTGCAAGCGATTTTGGTGTGAAATTTTCTTGGCCATAGCAAAGCGATTGAATATTCGTAACCGTTAAACGATTGCCTGGGTCTCTGTTGATTCGTTCGAGGATAGGCTCAAATTGGCTCAGGAATTGATTGATAAGGAGATATTCTTCAACACCGGATAATTCATCGACAGACTTCGTGGCTCCCCAACCGAAGAAAGAGCTGGTTTTGGAGACAATATCAAGCAGGAGACCCCTGGATATTATAGAAATATCCTGGAGCATTATTTTGTACTGTTGCCTGTTGATTTTACTGGGATAACAGAAAGCTTCAACCAAAAAGACCGCCTGCCAAATATTCGAATCTTTACTTCTTACTTCGAGAACAATTTGTACCTTGCCTATACAATTGGAGAGATATTGAGATTTTTCCCATTCCATAAATTGTCTATAATTCATAGCATCAGGAAGCTGTTTATCCCCAATATGAAGACGAAAATCAACATGTTCGGGATAATCTTCTATTGTGAAGCTCAAGGAATCCGTTTCTTCCAGTGCTTCATTCAATAAAAATACTCGATGCGTTGATAGATCAATCTGTTCAGAAACCAGATTGTTGATACCCTTGTGGATGATAAACCGCATTTATTCCTATGCCATAGAATAATTGAAAAAATCCATTGCGATCGGAGCTTCAGCAATGAGTTTGATTCTTGATGAAGACCGGTTGTAATTTCTCGATTCGGTTATTTCGATTAATTTGAAAAGCATTTCTCTGAACTGAGTGGAGTGTCCTCTCAACCCGGGCAGTATCTTTTGAAAAATTGCATAATCCATAGCCTCTTCATCGGACTCCATAACCCCTCTGGCATTTGAAACATATCTGCAAATGGATTTAAATGTTCTCGGTGATATTCTCAATCCCATCGCGGAAAGAAGACATTCAATTTCGTTTATGCTCTTTAATACATATTCCTGAACAAGTCCGGGTTCCTGTGACCATGAATAGTAAATGCGTGCTGAAATGGGTGTGCCAATTGCTGAATTGTCTGGTTGGTGCTCATTCCATGAGTTGATATTTGATAATGATACAGGTTCCATTTCAATAATATGCACACGGTCAAGAACTTTCGGGCTAAAGAACTTCGTGGTTTCATCAACATTTACGGTACCACAAAAACGAAGGGATGAAGGAAGATGAATCTGGTGGAAGTCTTTGTATGGATCATCAATACGGCAGAGATTTCTATCGAAGAATATTATCTGTCGATCCTCCATGGGTGCTTGAAGCAGAACAAGAAAATCAGCAAAGTATTGTTCGACATAAGATAAATTCATCTCATCCAAACAACAGATGTAAACGCCATTTTCAGGTTCAAGCGACTCACTGTGTGAAGCAACAAGGAATTGGTAGAAACCACTACTTGATGGTTGAAAACGCCCGTCAAGAGCATTGAAATATCCTATCAATTCCTGGCTGTCCAGCCAGCCGGGCTTAACTGATATGGAAAGATAACGCATTTTCCCTTCAGCACTCCCATGTAAAGCTTGAGAATAAAATCGTGGAAGTGATGACTTACCGATACCGCTTGGGCCTGTCAATATATTGAAATTCTCGGATTTGGTACAGACATGGAAGTTTCTTAGATCTTTTTCATTATACGAAAATCCGGAACCATTAACCCATTTTATCCAGTAATCCATAAATTCCGATTCTGATAACGACTTTGGAATTCCATGAAAAGGTAAATATGGACAAATATTGATAGTTTTAGTTAACTCTTGTTTCTTTTCTGTCAGTGCAGTTTCATCTGGTTTATCCGCCGTTGTGCGAAATCCCATTTCTTGGAGAATCGGCATTAAACCAATCAACTGAGCAACTATTTCATCACGATTTTGATTTAGTTTACCTACAAGGTTTGAAAAATACTCTTGCTTTCCTATAAACTCTTTTTCTTTTTTTAATATTTCATCTTCTCTTTGCCGAAATAATTCATCAAGTTCAGTTTTTTTATTATTTAACGTCCGTTCATATTCTCGAAATTTCTTTTTTTTCTCTGTTTCAATTAATGATTGGAGGGCATTAAAGGATTTATCTAAATCAGAAAGCTCCTTCTTTTTTTGAAATATTTTTTCATTTGCTTGGCGATCAAGGTCTTTTCTATTCTGTTCTATATAATAATCAGCTTGCTCTTTAATGCGATACTGAAGTAACGCCTGTAATTTCTCTTCTTCGAGCAAGGTGTCAAGCAATTCACGAATGATTTTTTCGTTTTCCTCAACTTTATTGGCAATTTCCAGAATGCGATCTTTATTCTTGTGAACCCTGTCAAGACCTGGATCTGCACGGTGTATCTCATCGACCAGCCTGGTAAGAGCTTGTTTATCAGCGCGTGACCATTTCAACTCCTTTACAACTTCACTAACTACCATTTTGTCAGATCGCAGATCAATTTTTTTTCCAATGTCAGTCGATAGTACTCTTTCAAGTCTATCCTTTGGAATAAAAGTATATTCAATTTCAATTTGGTTTCGTTCATGAGTTTCAGTGTAAATTATCATTGGAACAACACGTGGTTGAGCTATGTTAATAAACTCCTGATATTTCATCTTTCGTAAGGGATGACCTCCCCAGCAGGGAGAAAGATTAAGATAAACGGCAATCTTTTCATCTTTAATCGGTTCTATTCCCGTTGCTGTGAAGGGGCCAATTACTAATGTACCAAATCTGCAAAAGACAGCCCCATTTCGAATTGGATGATTACATCTTAGCCGTCCGGTCTCAACAAGAGATGTTGGAGAAAGTGAGGCATCCGTTCCTACGATTTCAGCAATATAACTTTCAGCTCCTGTCACAGTTCCCAAAGAAACCTGAAAAAAATCTTTATTGGGATCAGACTCGTCAAAACCTTTGGCTAACTCTATCTCAACAGAAATAATTCTTCCGAGAGTGGTGTAGCCCAAGTCTTCATTTCTCACTTTCCACCAAACTCTACCCCTGTTGCGGAATTCTGATGGTTCTATTTCGTCGCCTGATATATCCGCTATAGGTTTCAACGTACAGAAATTTCCAGTTGCAGTTGGCCAATAAGACTCATGTACTACTGCAATAATTCTATCACCAATATCCATAATTTATTCCTAAAAACAGGTTATCAAGAGAAAATGAGTGTGGCGACTGCTTTTCAAGCTTATTGACATGAGG
>JBAXVB010000353.1:0-4333 GCA_037129415.1 Deltaproteobacteria bacterium | reverse complement strand
AACATGTTTGTACTTGGACTTCAGGGAAGCCCCAGAAAAAAGGGGAACACCCGGTTTCTGCTTTCGGCATTTCTGGAAGAAGCGCAAAGACTGGGTGCCGAAACGCAGATGATTGAGGTATGTCAGAAAAAGATAGAACCCTGCATGGAATATATTCTCTGTGAAAAAAAAGGGGTTTGTCCGATTGATGATGATATGAAGCACGAGATTTATCCGCTGCTCAGAAAAGCCGATGTTATTGTTGCTGCAACTCCCATTTTTTTTTACAATACAACGGCTCAACTCAAGGCATTGATTGATAGAAGTCAGACCCTCTGGGCCAGAAAATACAAACTCCACTTAACGGACCCCAACCGGAAATGGCGAAGGGGATATACTCTGGCTGTGGGCGCAACCCGTGGTAAAAATCTGTTTGAGGGGTTGCACCTGACCATGAAATATTTTTATGATGCAGTCGGGGCCGAGTATGTCGGAAGCCTGACCTATCGGGAAATCGAGAAACCCGGTGATATGGAACGACTTACATCGCTGCGAACGGATATTCAAACTGCGGTTGGCGCCCTTCTTAAGCCTTTTAGGGGAAGAAAGAAAGTCCTGTTTGTCTGTCGGGATAATGCTTGTCTCAGCCAGATGGCTGGCGCATTTGCGCAGACTCTTGCAGGGGACAAGCTGGATGTGTTCAGTGCGGGCAGTCAGCCGGCTGAAAAGCTTAATCCCATCATGGTTGAAGCCATGCAGGAAAAGGGGATTGATATGGGATTTCGCCAGACCACATCTATAAATGCTGTGCTGGCAACGGAAAAGCCCGATCTGGTTGTCTTGATGGGCAGTTACGACACTGTTGCGGTTCCGGATGACATTCATAGTGAGTTGTGGAATTTTACTGAGCCTGAAGATTTGAATGCCATGCGCCACTTACGAGATGACATCGAAGCAAAGGTGATGGAGTTCATGAAATGCGTGGGATAAGCCATTATTTATAAATTATTGCACTTTCTTACAATAAAACCAGGAGGAAATACGAATGGACAAATATGTATGTACGGTTTGTGGCTATGTTTATGATCCGGCGATGGGTGACCCAGACAGTGGCATAGAACCAGGAACCAGCTTTGAGGATATTCCGGATGGGTGGGAATGCCCAGTATGCGGGGCTGCCAAATCTGATTTCGAAAAAGAGTAGGTACGATTATGAAACCGGTTGAGATTGCAAAAGGAATTTATGACGTCGGTGTTAATGATTGGAATATCCGGGATTTCCACGGGTATTCCACCCATCTTGGAACCAGCTATAACTCGTTTTTGATTGTGGACAGCAAGATCGCATTGATTGACGCGGTTAAAAAAGAGTTTTCAGATGAGTTGATTCAGAATATCTCTCAGATTGTTGATCCCCGAAAGATTGATGTGGTGATCAGCAATCATACCGAAATGGATCATTCGGGGGGACTTACAAGGGTCATGCACCGGGTTGGCGAGGACAAACCCCTGTTCTGTTCAAAAATGGGGCAGAAAAACCTGTCTCTGCATTATCCGCAGCATTTTAATTATCATGCCGTTGAAAATGGTGAAACCTTGAGTCTGGGCCATCACACGCTGACTTTCATGGAAACCCGGATGCTTCACTGGCCCGATAGCATGTTTACCTATCTGAATGAAGAAAAGATTTTGTTTTCCAGCGATGCTTTTGGCCAGCATTATGCAGGTTTTGAAAAATTTGACGATTGCATGAATGACGACATCATGCCCCATGCCAAGAAATATTTTGCGAATATACTTCTTCCATATTCTCCGCTGATTCTCAAACTGGTGGAACAGATTACGGCTATGGGGCTGGACATCCGCATGATTTGTCCGGATCATGGTATTCTCTGGCGTAAAGACCCAGGCAAAATCATCGACGCATATATCCGGTGGAGCCGTCAGGATACGGCTCGAAAGGCTGTTATCGTCTATGATACCATGTGGCAAAGTACTGAAAAAATGGCGCATGCCATTGCCAGTGGCCTCAGCGAGCAAGGTGTTGCTGTTCATCCCATGCGTCTTCGAAAATGGGATCGAAGCGATATCATGGCGGAGGTGCTGGATGCCAGAGCCGTTATTGTGGGGTCTCCGACCTTAAACAACGGACTGTTCCCGACTTTGGGAGATTTTTTGACCTATATGAAGGGCCTTAAACCCAAGAACAAAATTGGGGCTGTTTTCGGCTCTTATGGCTGGAGCGGTGAAGCCGTCAAGCTCCTAACCCAGGAACTTGAAGGCATGAAGTTTGAAATGATTGATCCGGGAATGAAGGTTCAGTACGTACCTGATGAAAAGGCGCTTGCCGCCTGTTTTGAGCTGGGTAAAAAGATCGGCTTGGCCATGTAAGGACTGCATTTCCACTTTTTTCAGTTCATTGGTACATAAGAATCGAAGGGCAGCCATCTGGCTGCCCTTTTTACAATTCTACATTGACGCAAAAGGATTGGAGCGCTTTTCCCTGCCAATGGTGGTTTCCGGGCCATGTCCGGTATAGACAATCACCTGGTCCCCCAGGGAATAGAGTTTGTTTCTGATACTTGAAATCAGGGTATTGAAATCTCCCCCTGGGAAATCGGTCCGGCCAATGGACCCCGCAAAAAGCGTATCCCCAACGAACACCACCCCGTCTGTATGCAGCGATATGCCGCCAGGCGTATGTCCTGGAGTGTGCAGGACTGTAAGAATGATCTCCCCGAACTTAATGATATCACCGTCCTGAACCGTTTGATCCGGAGGTGGTGAATTCTCGACAGACAGTCCAAATGCGGCGGAAGTTTCCGAAAGGACTTTTAGCATGGATTGATCAAGCGCGTGTATTACCAGCTTTGCGCCGGTGGCTTCCTTCAGCTTTCGGTTTGCGCCGACATGATCGAAATGGCCGTGTGTATTGATGATGTACTCAACCGTCAGCTTATGTTCCGCCAGCTTCATCAGGATTCGGCTCGATTCATCGCCGGGATCAATGACAGCAGCTTTTCGTGTCTTTTCACAGCCTATTATAAAACAATTTGCCATAATTGGCCCAACTACCAGCGATTGAATAATCACATCGGTCTCCTCTAATAAAAGTGAATGGTTAAAATTTCAGGAACCCCGGAATTGTTACGGATCACGGCTTCCCGGCTAACTTGTAATGCTTTTTCTTGCTTTACCCATAGCGTCTGCTACGATCATGGCATTCAGGACTTTTTCAGGTGTGATAATGCCTGCTTCGTGATGGATACCCTCCGCTGGAGCGCAGGCCTTTTCAGCCGCCATCATCAGTCTGTTACGGTCTATGTTTCGCAATCCGATGTCGGCGAGCGTGGTCGGCAAGCCGATTTTTTCGCAAAAAGAGAACACTGCTTCCGATTCCAGTGGTGAAGCGTCCGTAAGCTGCAGACCTGTTAAAACGCCGAAGGCCACTTTCTCGCCATGGTAGAACGCATGGGTTTCTTCCAATGCTGTAAGTCCGTTGTGAATGGAATGGGCTGCCGCCAAGCCAGAGCTTTCAAATCCGATTCCGCTTAGCAATATGTTCGCCTCAATAATGCGGTTCAAGGCAGGTGTTACAATGTGTTGCTCGGCGGCGATTTTAGCGGATACGCCGTACATCAGCAAAGTGTCATAGCAGAGTCTGGCGAGATTAAGCCCCGCCATTGTGCTGTATCCGCCACATTCGTTCGCCGATTTGGCGCGATCACATGATCTGGCTTCGAACCACGTCGCCAGCGCGTCACCCATCCCGGAAATGAGAAATCGCGCCGGAGCTTCGGCTATGATAGTCGTATCTACCAGCACCACCTGAGGGTTCATTTTTTGATAATACACGGAATCAAAAATGCCTTTCTCCGAGTAGATGACGGCGCAGCCACTGCATGGTGCATCGGTCGAAGCGATGGTGGGAACGATGATTACCGGGATTTGCGCCCGGTCAGCGGCGATTTTAGCTGTGTCGATAGTTTTACCGCCGCCCATGCCGACAAGTACGCCCACCTGCTTGCATTTGATAATGTGAGACAAGTGACTCAATTCGTTTTCACAGCACTCACCCTGGAATGGCTCAATGCAAATCGAGTTCGCGGACAATTCATTGCTGTATTTGGTAAGGATATTTTCTCTAACAGTACGAGACGCTAATATCAACCCGTTTTTACCCATCAAATTGACCCAATGGGGTAATTGGTCCAAAGCCTTCTCGCCCTGGATGTATTTTCCAGGGAAAACCGCTTTCAGGAACATATTCGTACTCCTCCAGTTCATTTGCTGATTACGTTGTATTTAAGGGATTTCACATTATTCTGATGATCGCCAGGCAACGCAATGTTCG
>JBAXVB010000352.1:0-4358 GCA_037129415.1 Deltaproteobacteria bacterium | reverse complement strand
GTCAATATTATTCGAGCCGAATAGTCTTAACAAATCGCTTTATCTTGACTGATGCGGAAATGCATGATTGCAATGTGAAATACAATTCACAGATGGAATCACATTCAATGGTATTGATCTTTTGTTGGCAATATCTCATCAATCAACATATCATTAAAAGGGAGGATGTCCATGAAATACCCGGATATCGAATTGAATCCTTTTTTTTTCTGGGCCAACCGGCCCAGAATCATGTATGGACCAGGCATTCGGTCCGAGTTGGGCTTTGAAATGGGTCAACTGGGCGGAACCAGGGCTGTGATAATCACGGACAAAGGCGTTGTGAATGCCGGCGTTGCGCAAATGGTGGCGGATGCCATGAATAAATCAGGACTGCTTATGGTTGGTATTTTTGATCACATCGTGCAGGATGCCAGGATTGACCTGATTAACGAAGGCGCAGCATTTTACCGGGATAAAGGCGCCGACTGCATGGTCGTGGTTGGCGGCGGCAGCGTGATGGATTCCGCCAAAGCCATTAACATCCTGATCGGCGATGGCGCTGATGATTTCATGCCTTTTGCAGAGCAGGCCGCCCTGTGGGACGGCGCAAAACCGCTTCCGCCCCACATCGTTTTTCCGACAACGGCCGGTACCGCCAGCGAGGTCACCACGGCCATTGTGGTTCTGGATGTTGTCGCCAAGGTCAAGTTGCAGGTGACCCATCCCTATAATGCAGATATTGCCATGCTGGATCCGGAGCTAACCGTAAAGCTTCCGCCTAAAATTACGGCCTTTACGGGCATGGATGCACTGACTCACGCGGTGGAAGGCATCACTTCCACCGGTGCGGAACCCATTGCCGATGCTTGCGGGCTTCATGCCATTCGGCTCATTTTCAAATATCTCCCCCTTGCCGTCAATGAACCCGATAACATCACCGCCAGAGGCAATATGTTGATCGCCAGCACCCTTGCCGGACTCTGCTTCGGAAATGTCATGACCGGCGCGGTTCACGCCACGGCCCATGCCCTTGGCGCTCACTACGGCATTCCCCATGGACTTGCCAACGCCATCATGCTGCCGGTGGTAATGGCGGCCAATGTGGATGCCGCTCCAGAGCGCTATGTCATGGTAGCTGATGCCATGGGAATTGCGGTACATGGCATGTCTCCAGCAGAAGCTTCACTGGCTGCAGTGCAAGCCGTAAAAGACCTGAAAAAAGGCATCGGCCTGACTGAAACCCTTAGGGACTTTAATGTTCCGAATGATCCAGACGAGCTTCAGCAAACTGTTGACCTTGCAGCTTCGGATTCCCAGATCAGCTACAACCCACGGTATCTTGCAGATTCGGATGTTCTGGAATTGTTTCTTAAAGCGTATTAACATCAAGACAGACAAGGAATATTTCATTTTACCGTGGAAATACTTTTAAACCACGAAACATTTAGGGGCGACCGGCCGGTCGCCCACTAACGTCTGTACTCCACATCCACATGTAAAAGGAGATTTATTATGGAATACTGGAAAAATGAAAACGAACCCATTCAGGCATTTGTCAAACTGTTTCAAGCCGCCATGGTCGATGATGAATTGACATCCGGATTAAAAAAAGTCAATCAGCTTATCCTCTTCGATTATACAGAGGATGGACCCAATTGCAGCTTTTGGGTGGACTGCCGTAGTGGCAACCTGAACGTCGGACCAGGAAAGCCATCTGAAGAACCGGATATGACCATGAGTCTTTCGGCGGATGACGCACACCGATCATGGTCCAACAAGCTGAACCCGGTCATGGCCATTACCCGCAAAAAAATTCGTGTCAAAGGATCGGCTGTTGGACTGCTGAAGCTGGTTCCCAAACTAAAAAAAGTTGCAGAAATATATGTCGGTGTTCTCAAAGACCTGGGATGGGAAGACAAGATTCTGAAATAACGCGGCTCCCAGATTCCAGGCTCTGAATGCGTCATCACTTTTTTTAAAACAGGGGAAACAACTGTCATGTATGGAAACACCGGAAAAATCATTGTCGTGGATTTGACTGCCGGCAAGATCGAAGTCGAGACTCTGCCGGAAACCGATTACCTGTCCTATATCGGCGGCAGCGGTCTGGCCGCTCGGCTTTTCTGGAAACGGGGGAATATTCAGGCCGATCCCCTGTCCCCGGAAGCCATACTCCTGTTAATGAACGGCCCCTTTGCCGGGCTCAAGCTCTCCGGCGCCAGCCGCAGCAGCATAGCCGGCAGATCGCCGTTGACCGGCAACTGGGGAGACTCTTCCTGCGGCGGGTATTTTGCGCCGGAACTCCGGTATGCCGGCTTTGACGGCATCATTTTGACTGGAAAGGCCGCAAAGCCGTCCCTTCTCGTGATTGAAGACAGCGCCATTCGCATTGAAAGCGCCGAAGCCTACTGGGGAAAAGGCATTGGGTCGGTCAACCGCAGTCTGAAAGAAAAATTCGGAAAAACCTGGCGCAACCTTGTCATCGGACCGGCAGGGGAAAACCAGGTGAAATACGCCATGATCCTTAATGAGGCTCATCATGCCTTTGGCAGGGCGGGATTCGGGGCGGTGATGGGATCAAAAAATCTGAAGGCCATCGTAGTTAAAGCCTCATCCAAAACCATGAAGCTGGCGAACTCGGAAGCCTTTGAGATACTTCGGCAGGAACTAAATCCCAGAATCAAGGATGCTCTTGCCTCCGATGTGATGCATGTCAACGGTACGGCCGCCAATCTGGAGGGCGGAGTTTACAGCGGCGATGTGCCAATCAAAAACTTCACCTCGAATTTCTGGCAGGAAATGGCTGAATCCCTTACCGGAAGCGTCCTTAGCGAAAAATACCTGACACATGGCAGCGCATGCGCCTACTGCGCCATTGCCTGCAAACGAAACGTCGCCATCATGGAAGGCTCTTTTGCTATCCCCGATGGCCCAGGCCCTGAATATGAGACCATCGTCTCCCTGGGATCCATGATCGGTTCCATGGATCTGGCTGCCGTATGCAAGGCCGGAAGGGTCTGCAACGATCTGGGTCTGGATACAATTTCCACCGGGGTCACTATTGCCTGGGCCATGGAGGCTTATGAAAGAGGCGATATCACCCCGGACGATACGGAAGGGATTCCCTTAGTGTGGGGGGACATGGAAACGGTGATTGATGTGCTTATTCCGGCCATTGCCGCCAAAACTGGCAGACTCGGCAGCCTCCTGGCCGAAGGCAGTGCAGCGGCGGCCCGGCATATCGGCAAGGGTTCAAGCGACTACACCGCCCATTCCAAAGGGCTTGAAGTTCCGGCCCATGACCCACGCGGTGGCGGGCATGGCTTGGCCTTGGCTTACGCAATCAGCCCTCGCGGCGCCTGCCATGTGGCATTTCCCATGCTTTTTATGGAAATGGGGGCCTGCTTTTATCCGGAAATAGGCTTTGAATATGAACTGGAACCCAAAACCGATCAGAACAAGGCGGAGAGCGCCGTCATTGCCGTTGCGCTGGGCTCCATCGAAAACAGCGCATGTTTCTGCCAGTTTGCCGACAGGGAAATCGCAATTCCGGAATGGGTGGAGCTGTTTAACACGGTTGCCGGCTATGGTTGGGACATTGATGCCATGATGTTGGCTGGAAAACGGGTTTTTTATCTCAAACGCCTGATCAATTACCTTTACGGCCGGACTGCGGCAGATGATGTGCTGACCCCCAGAATGCTGGAGCCGGCGCGGGACGGCGAGCCTGAAGGCATTGAAATCAATTTTGACGGCATGAAGGATGCTTTTTACCGGCTCATGGACATGGATATGGTCAAGGGCATTCCCGTAAAATCCGCACTGGTTGCCTGTGGTATGGTGGAAGAAGCCGGGCGGGTATGGTAAATATCAGGGGAAAGGTTGAGGGTTGAGGGTTGAGGGTTGAGGGTACACATCCTATGCTGATTCGAGTAGTGCCTGCCGGAATCATCCGTCGATATGTTGAGGAAAAAGATTGGGAGGTGACCGCGGGTTTCACGATCCGCAGTCTGATCGCGCTTCTGGCTATTCCCACCGAATTGAAGCTGATGGTATTTGTAAACGGACAGCGGAAAGATGCGAACGCAATACTTGAAAACGGAAATGAAGTCCGGCTAATCACCCTGCTTTCCGGCGGATGAGGAATTAGAGGGACGGGTATTGATATCGACGCTAAGATATTGCCTCTTACCTTCCAGCGCTTTCTCGCAGGATTACAGCCATTTCTTTTTATGGAAATACCCCAGCATGGCAATGATCATGGTGACTATCACTGGGGTGATGAATTTTGTCTTTTGTTTAACATCATTACTTATTGTTCGTTCAACATCTCAGAGGTTTGGTTAATTCCGCTATACCGCTATAAATTGTGGCAT
>JBAXVB010000351.1:0-4372 GCA_037129415.1 Deltaproteobacteria bacterium | reverse complement strand
TCTTGAGCGAATTGAAACAGATTCATGCGCCCGGTTATCGCACCTGTCCGGCCAAAACCGTGTCTGCTCTCGACAGGCAACAGGGGATAAACATCAAAAGCCATGGTTTGGTAGGGATGATGGCTTCTGACATGAGCAAGAACAGCAGAAACGTCTTTTTTTCTTACAAGGGTTTCAATCCGTATTTCATCCGGATGAGAAATCTCGCCGGCTTTTCCGATGGACGGCCTAGCCAAGCCTCCCGGAAGAAAAGAGCCTTTGCCGGCGGTTCTGAACGCACAACACGAATAATCGCCAATGATTCCGGCAGAAGTCTGAAACAGCGCGTTCAGGACCTGCTGCTCATAATCGGCAGGAACATACAGAACGAGTTTGCAGGATTCAGCATCTTCACCTGGCGCAAGCACATCCACTGAATCAAGTCCGATTCGCTTTGCAAGGATATCGTTCAAACCACCGGATACTTTATCCAAATTGGTATGGGCGCAGTAAACGGCAAGTTGATTGACAGCGGATTGATAAAGGATTGAACCGATAGGCGAGTTAAAGTCCAGATTTTTAAGGGGCTTAAACAAAAGCGGATGATGGGTGATCAGCATGTCAACATGCTGATCGCAGGCTGCCGCAACCACTTCCGGCAATGGATCCAGCGCCACCAATATCGTACGAACAGGCCAGTCCTTTCTTCCTGCCTGCAGACCGACAGTATCCCATGATTCTGCAAGGCTGGAGGGAGCCAAGTCTTCCATCAAATTGATAATATCCTGAACGTTCGGCATGTTGCTCACCCCCGAAAATGAAAAAAAGGCGTGGAAATATTCCACGCCTCCTCAATCTTATTGATGGGCCCACCTGGGTTCGAACCAGGGACCGACCGGTTATGAGCCGGTGGCTCTTCCAGCTGAGCTATAGGCCCATTGATTTCTATATTTAACTTCCAGATCAATTTTTGTCAAGCTTTACATATCAATAAAACTTTTTAGCTTCTTACTCCTTGTGGGATGCCGAAGCTTTCTGAGGGCTTTTGCCTCAATCTGGCGAATGCGCTCGCGTGTGACGGCAAAGTCCTGGCCAACCTCTTCAAGTGTATGATCTGCTTTTTCTCCAATTCCAAAACGCATCCGCAGTACTTTTTCTTCCCTGGGGGTTAAGGTGGCCAGAACTTTTCGAGTCTGCTCCGCCAGATTCAAACTGACTGCCGCGTCTGAAGGAAGCATAAATTTCTTGTCTTCAATAAAATCCCCAAGATGGCTGTCTTCTTCTTCCCCGATGGGAGTTTCCAGTGAAATCGGTTCTCTGGCGATTTTTAATACTTTTCGAACCTTCTCCAGGGGAATTTCCATCTTTTCGGCAATTTCTTCCGGCCTGGGTTCACGGCCCAGTTCCTGAACTAGATACCTTGAGGTGCGAATAAGTTTATTGATGGTTTCAATCATGTGAACCGGAATGCGAATGGTCCTGGCCTGGTCGGCAATAGCTCTGGTAATGGCCTGACGTATCCACCAGGTGGCATAAGTGCTGAATTTATAACCTCTGCGGTACTCGAATTTATCCACTGCCTTCATCAAACCGATGTTGCCCTCCTGGATAAGATCCAGAAACTGAAGCCCACGGTTGGTATATTTTTTGGCAATACTGACCACCAGTCTCAAATTGGCCTTGGTCAGTTCGCTTTTGGCCATTTTGGCTTTATATCGGCCTTCATCGACATCCGAGAGAATTCTTCTCAATGCCTGAGATTTTGATTTTACAGTCAGCTCCTTTTCGGTAATCTGCTGATTGAATCCGAACAAATCCGAAAACAACACACCAGCCTCATCCATATTCAGTCGGCAGCGCGGCAGAATCCAATCTGAAAAATCCTCAACAGTGTTCAATCGACTGACAAGTTCCGGCACGGACACACTCAAGGCATCCGATATCAATGCCAGCATCTTGTTCATGGCATCGAACCAATCTATCTGATTGCGAATGATCTGCTCGATCTTGTCAACAACATTTCCCTCAAGCCGCCAGTCTTTCAACATGTCAAATATCTTGGTATTTTTTCTTGCAATACCGCGCCGGATTTTGCGAATTTCATCAGAATCCAGCTCCGAAGTGAACATTTTTTCGCGGGATACCTTGTTTTCTTCATGAAATGCTTTGATCAGGCGAATGGTGTTTAAAAACTTTTCTGTCTGAACCACTTCATCCACATAAGCATCGCCTTCATCAATGTCTTTCAGGACATATTTGGGACGCAAGGCGCCGTTTTCAATATCGACACCTAAATTTAGCAAACATTCAATGCCGGTGGTCGTATCAATCAAAGCCTTCAAAACTTCCTGTTCACCGGCCTCGATTTTTTTGGCGATCTCCACTTCCCCTTCCCGGCTGAGAAGGGTTACCAGTCCCATTTCTCGCAAATACATCTTAACCGGGTCGGTTACAGCCCCAAAATCCGTCATGGCTGTTTCTTTTCTGGCCCGTTTCACCGCTTCATCTGCTTCGTTTTCGCTTGAGCCTGAGGCTTTTTCTTCCAAAATATCAATATCCAATTCATCAAAAATCATCAACGTTTCGTCTAATTGTTCAGAGGTAATCATATCATCAGGCAGCGCCCGATTAATGTCATCATAGGTTATGGATCCTTTTTCCTTTCCCTTTAAAATGAGATCCGTTATGGTCTTTGATGTGATTTTTTTATCGAGTTTCCGTTTGATAACGGATGATTTCGTCATAATTACCTGCCTCCTGCGGACACCTGACCGTCTAAACATTCTTTTGTTAGTTGTTGAAGCAACTCTTGTTCGCCACTTTCTTCAGCAGCTTTCATTCTTTGCCTCAATAACCTGAGGTTATCCCGCTTTTGATTTCTTTCAATTTGTTCAATCAATTTACGGCAGCCCTCAAGGCCCCACTCCTCCTTTTGAATGGAAAACGCAGCAATCAGACGTTTTTTTTCATCATTGTCCGCAGCCATCAAAACAATAGAAGGCAGGTCATTGATCTGCTCCGATGCATTATCAAAATCACGATAACAGGCCAATATATCATTTCCTGTGGATTTTAGCAAAGGATCTGAAATAAATTCGATAAGATTTTTTTCAATCAGCACCGGGATGATTTCAGGAAATTGAAGCATCATGGCAATCAGGTGCTTCTCAAATTTATTTCCAGCATCGGGCGCTTTTTCGGCAGGTTTTGCCTTGAAAGGTCTGCTCTGAGAGTTTTCCCGAAGCTTTTCCTGTATCGCGCTCTCATCAATCCCGGTTCTTTCGGCAATTTCCTTGATTGCCGAAATCCGGGTCAGTCCATCAGTCAGTGTCGATAGCGGCTCCTGCATCTCGTGGATGACCCGCAGTTTTCCTTCCAGGGACAATCCGTGTTTTTTTATAGCCACATCCATCAGGAAGGAAAACACCCCGGAGGCCTCACAAGCGGCGTTTCTAAAGGCTTCCTGCCCGAATTGCTGAAGATAAGTATCGGGATCATGTCCTTCTGGCAGCACCAGGATGCGAATATCCTCAAGCTGGTGATGGGCTTTGAAAAGCTCGATGCACCGCTGGGCAGCCTTGATTCCGGCCTGATCCGAATCATAAACCAGTGTGATTTTCTGGCAAACTCCCTTCAGAAGCCGAATGTGTTCTTCAGTCATGGCCGTGCCCAGTGTAGCGACTGAATTCTGAATGCCATGAAGATGCAGCGAGAGCAGGTCCATATAGCCTTCGGCAATAAACACTTCACCGGTCTGCCGGCAAAACGGTTTTGCCTGAAAAAGGCCATAAAGCGAGCGACTCTTGCTGTAAAGCGGTGTTTCCGGAGAGTTCAGGTATTTGGGCAAGGAATCATCCAGAACCCTTCCCCCAAAACCTGCCACCTGTTGGTATGTATTGAAAATCGGGAAGATGATGCGATCTCGAAAACGGTCATAATAGCCATTCCCGCTTTGGCGGCGACTGATAAGACCCGCCTTTTCCACAAGAGCCAAGGCCACGCTTTTTCCTGAAAAATAATTCGTCAACTGGTTCCAGCCCGGCTGTGCATATCCAAGTTGGAAGTCAGTGAGAACACGGTGAGGCATCCCGCGACTGGTGAGATAGGAAAGCGCCGGAGTCCCGGTTTGCGGATCCAACAGTGTATGATGAAAAAACTCCATGGCCTGTCGGTTGATCTGAAAGAGAATATCCCTTTCATTTATCTGATTTTTTAAAGCAGGACTTGAGGTATGATCAACTATCACGACGCCATAACGTTTGGCCAGAAATCTGACAGCTTCCGGAAACGCGATTCCTTCCTGCTTCATGACAAAGGTAAAGACATTGCCCCCCTCTCCGCAGCCAAAGCAGTAAAACATCTGCTTGTCCTGGCTTACGGTAAACGATGGGGT
>JBAXVB010000350.1:0-4379 GCA_037129415.1 Deltaproteobacteria bacterium | reverse complement strand
CTACCGTTATTCATGAATCAGAGGAGCTTGCAATAAAATGACTGTTGAATCCGGACATCTTCCTGCATTTATCTCAAAAATGAAAACAGCCGGGCTTCAGCCCGTTGTAACAGACACCTTTGCCTGGTACTACGAAAAAGTGTTGACCGGTGATAAAGGATTGATATTCAACAAAGATATTCGGCCGGTTGAATCCAGTGAAATCGCCGATGCCGCTCAATTTGGTGCTTTTGCCGACGCAGGCAAAAAAGCGCTGCCACACGCAGTCATGATTGTTCTTAACGGCGGACTGGGAACCAGCATGGGTCTTACCTGCGCCAAATCCCTGCTGGAAGCCAGAGACGGGAAAACTTTTCTGGAAATCATTCTCCAGCAAGCTGAGATCCGCCGCATTCGCCTGGCATTTATGAACAGCTTCAATACCCATGCAGATACGCAGGCAACCTTGAAATTGCTCAGCCTTCAGCAGTTGCCGCTGTTGTTTGTTCAGAACAAATTTCCCAAAATCATGCAAAGCGATTTTTCACCAGCCAGTTGGCCCAAAAATCCGGATTTGGAATGGAATCCCCCGGGACATGGGGATATTTATGCCGCTCTTTACACCTCCGGTGTGCTGGATCAATTGCTGAAAGAAGGGGTTCGATATGCATTTATCGCCAATTCGGACAATCTTGGCGCAACAATGGATGAAACCCTGCTGGGATATTTTTCTGAAAAAGCGCTTCCGTTTATGATGGAAGTGTCGTTGCGGACCCCTGTGGATTTCAAAGGCGGACATCTGGCCTTTCACCGGGATGGAAGACTTATTTTGCGTGAAGTCGCCCAGTGCCCTGATGATGAGCTGGATATCAGCAGAGACATTACCAGTTACCGGTATTTTAATACCAACAACATCTGGGTCAACCTGGAATATGTAAAAAAGCTGATTGATATCCAGGGAAATGTTCGTCTGCCCATGATCCTGAATCCCAAGGCATTGAATCCGCGTGACGATACAAGTCCCGCGGTTTACCAGATCGAAACAGCCATGGGATCAGCCATCTCGCTTTTTGAAGGTGCGGCCGCCGTCGTTGTCCCCAGATCCCGCTTTTATCCGGTGAAAAAATGCAACGAACTGTTGGCCATTCGATCTGATTGCTTTACTTATTCAGATGCCTGCGGTCTTGAGGTAAACCCGGAACGCCAGTTGGATCAGATTCAAATAGATATGGACCCCAAATATTACGGCAAAATCGATGAATTCGGAAAACGATTCCCTTATGGTCCGCCGTCTCTGCTGAACTGCGAATCGCTTACTGTCAAAGGCGATGTTTTTTTTGGAAATCGCATTGTTTTGAAAGGAAACGTCGTTATTCAGAACTCTGGTGACATGCCAGTCGTGGTTCCGGACGAGACCGTCATCGAAGGCGCAATATCCTTATAGTCCAACAGAATCAGCTTCAGGGGATGGACATCAAATGGTGTTTCAATCATCGAAAAATTAGCCGGATTGTGACTGGGGTTGAGACTGACACAGATCGACTAACGTATCTTTCAGGTCGGGAAATCTGAAGACGAAGCCGGAGTTGAGCAGTTTTTCGGGGATAGCGCGCTGGCTGGCCAGTAGTGTTTCGGCAAATTCCCCTAAAATGAACCGAAGCGCAATTGAAGGTGCAGGAATAACGGCAGGTCTGTGCAGCACAGCACCCAAAATACTGGCCAGTTCTCCACTGGTAACCGGAGCCGGCGAACAGAGATTCACCGGCCCCTGTATATTTGAGTTTTCCAGCACAAACGTCAGACCGGCCAGCAGGTCCGCAATGTGTATCCAGGAAAACCATTGCTGGCCGCTGCCCATTGGCCCACCGACAAACCATTTAAATGGTGTCAGCATCTGCTTCAGCGCGCCGCCAGAACTGCCCAGTACTACGCCAAAACGCGCAGCAACGACCCGGACATTCTTTTTCTCGGCCTCAAACGCCTCGTGTTCCCAGTCTTTTCCAACCCGTGACAAGAAATCCGCGCCACAGGGTTCGGCTTCTGTAAGGATGTCATCCCCTCTGCTGCCATAGTAGCCAACAGCAGATGTGCTGATCAGGGTCTGAGGCCGCCGATCTCCAGTCATTCCCTCGACGACATGGCGGGTGGTAAGAATGCGGCTATCGTATATCTGTTGCTTATAGGCTGATGTCCAGCGGTGAAAAATGGACATTCCTGCCAGATTGATCACCGCGTCCACATCCTTCAGTGCATTCTGCCAGGAACCTTTTCGGGTCGTATCCGCAGAAATCGCATGGAAGCGCCCAGAACGAACGACAGGCGCCGATGATCGCCCAATAACCGTAACTTCATGTTCGTTTTCCAGCAACTGCTTTGTCAGAAAAGATCCGACAAACCCGGTTCCGCCGGTTATCAGGAATTTCATCATTGGCTCCTTTGATGATTTTAAAAAAGAAGTTGTACTGTCAAAGGTAATAATCTTAACTTTTGCCCCCACCCCAACCCTCCCCCGCTGGGAGAGGGAGCATAAGGAAAGCGCAGATTATACCCGTTCGCAGTATAGTCTGCCGCGTTTTATCTGGTTTCAAATCCGGAGGTTAAGAACTATATGAATTGCAAACCATGCCCGAAAATGTGTGGAATAAGAATCCATGCCCAGTCTCATGCTGCTGCGTTTTGATCAACTGGGCGTGACAGGTTATCCGATATTGAATTTACCAGATTCGATATATGGCACATCTTCGACATCAATGGCGTGGACAATGTCCTTGTTCAGCCTAAGTTTCATCTCCTGAATCACAGCGCGTTTCTTATTCACGGATTTTGCGAATAACAAGGTCTGAGGCATCAGCTCCTGAATGGAAAATGCCTGGGTAATGATGTGATGCTGCTCGCACGCAACTGCTGTCAGACGATTTCCGGTGTATTCCATTTCTTCGAGTTTATACATGGGAATGGCCTTTTTTAGCAAGGCATTCATCCCAGGTAAAAAAGGGATACCCAGATCCACTTCCGGAAAGCAGAAAAACCCTCTGTCCGAGCGCATGAACCGGAAATCAAATGCGCAGCACAGAATGGCTCCACCTGCAAAGGCATGGCCACTGATTGCAGCAACAGTCAGTAGAGGATAAGTAACAATTCGTTTAAATAGCCGGTTTAACAGATAAAAAAATGACTTTGCACCTTGGATGTCTCCCTTCTGAATGACCGGAACCAGCCATTCCAAGTCAATACCATTGGAAAATATTTTTTCATGTGACGATGTCACTACAAGCATTGTAGCTTCGGTTTCATGTTCAATTTCATCCAGAACAGATAGAAAACTTTGCAAAAAAGATGGATTAAAGTGATTCTCCCCACTATTCAGGGTGACAACCACCACATGTCCATCCATAATATAGTCAATCACCGCCATAAATTTCCTCCTAAAATATTATTCGACCTAAAATTAATTTGTTATTGAATGGTTCAGGACGCATTCTGATTAACAGCGTTCACCTGAACACAATCATAACAAAGTGGTAAATCAAGAAGCCCATTGGGACTCGTTACCAAATCGTTAAGAATGCTGCAGCTTACAGTCGTGATCCCATTCCGGGCAGGATGGTTGAATCGTATATCGTTTTTTTGACATGACCTGATTCCTTTCTAATAAAATTGTGTTTTAAAGAACCACTTAACAGTGAAAAACCGTTATAAGCCACAGATGCATACTGATAGTCCACTCAAATTTTTGAACCCTTGAGAATCCAGTGTTTTGTTTTCATTGCCGTAGAGGTGATCATAAACGCTTATGGTTCTTAATGTCAGAATGAACAATCAGTTGTCAATAAGAATTCGAAAGACATGATCAGAAGCATTAGCAAAAATTCAATTTGTCCGATTACCCGCATAGGTCCACAACTGTTGGCATTTTATCGTAACCTGTTGAATTTGAGACTTTTATTTAAAAATCAGAGAAAATTGAAATTATCTCTTGTTTTCAAATGGTTAGACATATCCGAACTCAAGATTCCAAAACTTATAGACCTATGCGCAAAACCGAATACTGCGGCAAACAGGATAGGAAAATGGCGGCAAGCGCATAAAACATATCGGAAGACTGCCCAAATCGCTTGTCCACCTGCTGCATAAAGGCTGTCTGGATTGCCTTCAACCTACTCGCGATCAGCCTGAGTAAAGCCATCCAAAGCCAAGACAGGCGACACAAATCAGGATATCAAAAGACAATTTATTCCCGACTTGATGCTGGTCAGCAGGCGGCAAGTTATGGATATCTTGACCCGCCGTGAAATTCCGGTTAGAGTATTTTAAAATAAATATTCAAACTCTTCTTTTGTGAGAACAAGGAGCGACCATGAAAAAACTGCCTATTGGCGTACAAAGCTTCGAGATCATGC
>JBAXVB010000035.1:0-22109 GCA_037129415.1 Deltaproteobacteria bacterium | reverse complement strand
AAATCCTCTCTGTCGAAATTCCTGAAACTGCATCGCTGATTGGGCGAACAATAAGCTTCTTTCAGATCGAGATTTTCCGCCACAGCCTGATCTATCAGCATCGACAACAGGGAGTCATTCAACTGACTCCACCAGTGAGACAGCGCCTTCCGATCGATGGGTTCATCTGCAAGACCTCCCTGCAGAGGGGTTTGCCATTGTGAGAATATCGCCTTTGCGGGTGGATGGTAATCAGGCCCTACGGAGGCGCATGCGCTCAGAAAAAAAAAGGCGAGTCCTGCGATGTATCCACCAGCAAGATGGTTGAGACAGGCATCATTCATGTCGGTGGCTCCTTTCATCTGAAAATATCCATAGAAGTATCCGATTTAAGAGAATTCATCTACAAGGCTATTTCCATTCCCCTTCATATCGGCTTGCCGTTACGAATGTTTCATTCCTGGAACGCTCATTTTGGGGCAGATCTTCAAGCAGCGGGAAAATCAACTCCTTCAAATCACCGGACAGGAAAGAATCGAGCATTTCCAGGGTATATGCGTGACGGACCCTGTCATCGCCGGTAATGCCCCTGTGCAAGCCTCCCCTGATCCGGATCGGCCCGAACAGTGATGCCATGGACAATATACGGTTCCGGCAGCGATGACTTTCCTCTTCCAGCGCCCTGCTGAGCAGACCGAAATCCTGACACGGCGGCAGCGCTCTTAGACAGCTTAGAAGCCAAGTCGCCAGGGACGATTCCTGCCGCACCAGGGGCAGAGCCATGGGAGGTCTGAGCTGTTCAATCCTGGCCAGGACCTCCGTGAGTACTTCTGGCGATGAATGCAAGAGCAGGTCCGGCAGATGCTCCGAGAGGGTATGGGGCGCGTTTTTCTCCATCAGGCTTAAGGCGTAGATGACCTCATGCGGGTGGTTGCTCTTCAAAAAACCAAGAAGCAGGTGCTGACCGCCCTCATCCCACACCGGCCTTTCGGAAAACTCCATGCGGCGCTTCTTTAGCGCTTCCATGAGCTGGCCCAGGTATCTTTCGCCGAGGGAAAATGTGAACACCATCTGGACGCCCAAGATGACGATCACGATCAGGGCTACATTAGCCGCATCGATTTCGAAATAAAGTCGCCCTATCAACAATAGTCCCCCGCCGATCAGCGCCGCGCCCGGTTCGGCTCTGGTCAGGACCGCAAATCGCTTGACCAGGGGCAGGGGGTGGTAGAGTACCTGAAAGGCCGGATCATGGATGGCGTTGCGCAGAACATAATCGTACATCTTGCAACCGACCGTCATCGCGAACATGGCCAGGCCGACCCTGGGAACGAGGCCCACCCCGGAGGACATAGCGACGCATCCAAGCAGTACTCCACCTGGCAGCAGGAAGAGCGCCTTCAGGTAACCTTGACCTCGCCTGTTTTGATGTCCAGCAGGGTCTGGATTTTTTTCATCATGGATATGCTGGCCGCAGTTTGATTTTTCATGCACTGGCCTCAAAGATTCTGTTCAAGGGATATAACCTTCCTTCCAGCTCGTTTTTGCTCTTACTCCGTGACAGACCGTGTGCAATGCGCTCACTGACGAATTTAGCATCCCGGCATGCTAAAAAACGTCTCGGACGCCGTCGGTCCTCTTTGACTACGCGAACATAGTGAGAAAGAGGGTGTGAGTCAATAAAATATTGACTATTGGATCAATAATGTATTAAACTTAGCAGAAAGTCAATAGAAAATAAACAGGTAAGTCCCCCCAAATACTACTGGTTCTACCGGATTTACCATAATCTCACACGAACAAACTTGCACAAGGAGACTTCATGAAAAGACAAGAGCTTATGTGGATATTTGTATGCTTTGCTTTATCGCTGTTCACAGCAGATGTGTGGGCATCTCATGTTCCGGATACCGGCCAGACGAAGTGTTATAATGCCACAGTCGAGATTCCTTGTCCTTCATCTGACCAACCATTTTATGGTCAGGACGCCCAATATACCATCAATCCAATGTCATACACCAAGCTGGATGGCAGCGGCAATGCGCTGTTGGATTCGGCTGAGTCGTGGGTTATGGTGAAGGACAATGTTACCGGCCTGGTCTGGGAGATGAAAAATAACAAGGATGGCAATCCAGACTACAGCAACCCCCATGATGCTGATAACACTTATACATGGTACGACAGCAATCCAACTACCAATGGCGGCAATGCTGGAACTCCGGGCATTGGCACGGATACCGAAGACTTTATTAAAGTCTTGAATGATGCCAACTATGGCGGCTATAACGACTGGCGAATGCCCACTATCAGCGAATTGGCCTATATAGTTAATTACAGCATTCCATCCCCAGGGCCAGCGATAGATTCCGGATATTTTCCGAGTACGGCCGCATCGTCTTATTGGTCCAGTACTACCCTCACGAAATATACCGACAATGCTTGGCATGTTAGTTTCGACTACGGCAACGTCCGCGGTTACTTTAAGACCAATAGCTACTATGTTCGCGCTGTTCGGGGTGGACAGGCCGCAACGTTGGGTAATTTGGTTGTTAGGTCATTCGATGCCATGGACGGCGGATCACTGGATGATACTTCGACTGCCGGCATCAGTTATACGGATAATGGTGATGGCACGGTTACTGATACTTCTACAGGACTAATGTGGCAGCAAGCCGGTTCATCCAATAAGACATGGGAGCAGGCGCTGGCCTATTGTGCGGGGCTGAATCTTGGCGACCATACGGACTGGAGGCTGCCTGACAACAAGGAATTACGCAGCCTGGCGGACAACATCCAGTATAGTCCGGCGATCAATACCATGTACTTTCCTGATACGTCCGCATCGTGGTATTGGTCCAGTACTACCTGTGGAAACGTTACCTACGACGCGTGGACCGTGAATTTCTACTTCGGTGATGTCAACGGCTACAATAAGAGCAATAGCTATTACGTCCGCGCCGTTCGGGGTGGTTGGCCACTGAATCATTCGGTTATTTCCGTGAGTCCGGTCAGCCGGCCTGTGGCTAAAGATGCAGGCGCAACTACGTTCAGCGTTTCAAATACCGGAACTGGAACCATGCCGTGGGTAGCCACAGTGATTTCAGGCGGCAGTTGGCTTACGATCACATCGGGCACCAGCGGAACCGATACCGGAACCATCAATTGCAGTTTCACAGCGAACGCCAGCACATCAGCCCGAACCGCCACCATACATGTAACCGCAACAGGTGCAGAGGGCAGTCCCAAGGATGTCACGGTTACACAGGCGTCAACAAGATGTATGGCGACATTAGATGGAAATTTAGTGCTACTTATACCCGTTCTTGCTTCTCTCGAGCAATGGTTGTATGCCCCATCGTATTGGGCGGATTTTGTTTATGAGTACAATCCGACGTATCCGACCCTGATAATTTTTAAAATGACCAACGCCGCCATGCTAACCATTGATAGACCAGAGTGCGAAAAAGAAGAATCAACATATTCCGACGATTTAAAAATCCATATTTCTGGTCTTCTGCTTGCAGGTGGAATCACTCGTTTATCGGTGGATATGGAATACAGTTCAGTTTTATCCACCAATGGCAATACCTGCTTTGTTGTTACAAAATATGGAGTTGTGCCTGATTGAATGCATTGATCATCGTTTCGACCATAACAGCGTTTTTAAAACATGGACAATGAGCTTACAAATGACAATCGGAATCGGTCCGGATCAAAGACCGTAGCCGCAGCCCTGGACATTCTGGACAGCCCCCAGAAAACGAACCGTCTGGCGCGTCTGTTTCCGTTTCTGGGTCCGGCGTTTATCGCCAGTGTTGCCTATATCGATCCTGGAAATTTTGCAACGAACATCGCTGCCGGCGCGCAATTTGGGTATATGCTGATCTGGGTGATTGTGGTCAGCAACCTTATGGCCATGCTCATCCAGACCCTTTCGGCAAAGCTTGGCATTGCAACGGGCATGAATCTGGCCGAGCATTGCCGGCAGACTTTTCCCAAACCAGTAGTCATCGGTATGTGGATTTTGATGGAGCTGGTGGCAATGGCCACAGACCTGGCGGAATTTCTGGGTGCAGCTCTGGGATTCAATCTCCTGCTGGGTGTACCGCTTTTTGGTGGAGCGCTTCTTACAGCGTTTTCTACATTTCTGATTCTGGGTCTTGAGCGGTACGGTTTTCGGCCGCTTGAAGCTGTGATATCCGCAATGGTGGGAGTGGTAACGCTGTGTTATGTGGCGGAAACCCTTATTATCAAACCGGATTGGGGCAATGTTCTGTACTTTGCAGTTATACCGCATTTCAATGGGGCCGAAAGCATTGTTCTGGCATCCGGAATTTTGGGTGCTACGGTTATGCCCCATGCCATTTTCCTCCATTCAGCATTGACTCAGGGGCGTATTGTGGTCAAGGACAGCGGTCAGTTAAATCGTCTGTATCATTATGAGATTGTGGATGTGGTTATCGCTCTGGGAGGCGCAAGCTTTGTCAATGCCGCCATGCTGATCATGGCGGCGGCTACGTTTCACAAAACGGGGCTTACCCACATCGCAACCATCGAAGAAGCCTATCGAACCCTGGAGCCGCTGTTGGGAAGGGCCGCCGGATGGTTCTTCGGCCTGTCGCTTCTGGTTGCAGGGCTGTCTTCATCAACAGTGGGAACCAGTGCAGGTCAGATCATCATGCAGGGATTTCTTAAGCGGCATATCCCCGTCTGGCTTCGCCGCCTGGTTACCATGGCCCCTTCGTTGATTGTTATCGGGGCGGGACTGGATCCCACCCATACGCTGGTCATGAGCCAGGTAGTACTCAGTTTCGGGCTTCCATTCGCCGTTATTCCGCTTGTGATGTTTACCAGCAGCAGAGATATCATGGGGGATCTGGTGAATCAGCCCCAGACCACATTTTTTGCAAGTATTGTTGCGGCAATCATCATCGTACTTAATTGTTATCTACTTTTTCAAATATTCACCTAAAAAGTTTTAGGTTATAGGGTTCTGTGAAGGAGTGTTAAGCTATAATGATCACCAGTAGTAAGGGCAACCGGACGGTCGCCCCTATCTTAATCCCAACCCTTGCAGGTAATATCATGTTCAAAAACATTCTGGTACCCTTGGACGGTTCTTTGCTGGCCCAGGCAGCGCTTCCGGCAGCCGCTTATCTTTCCGGAAAATTTAATGCAAGTGTCACCTTGGTTCATATCATCGAAAAAAACGCTCCGCGAGAAATTCATGGACAACCTCACCTGAGAGATGCGGCGGAAGCAGCAGCCTATCTGAAAACGATATCCCGGCAATGGTTTCCCCAAGGGCTGCGGATTGAGTGTCATGTGCATACCACAGAAGTTGACAATGTCGCGGAAAGCATCGTGCAGCATACAGGTGAATTGGATTTAGACCTGATTGTGATGTGTTCCCACGGTCGCGGCAGAGCTCTTCACCTGATACTGGGAAACATGGCTCAGAAAGTCATTTCGATGGGATCAATTCCAGTTCTGATCGCTCGTCCGGGTGAAAACGAAGAAGTCACGGCATTTTCCTGCACAGCAGTGCTGACGCCGCTTGATGGCGATTTGGATCATGAACAGGCGCTGCCGGTTGCCAAAATTCTGGCTAAAGCATGCATAGCAAGTATTCGCCTGGCGATGGTCGTTCCCCGGTTTGGCAGCCTATCCGGTCAGATGACGGTAACGAGCCGATTTTTGCCTGGAACCATGTCCAGAATGCTGGAATTATCTGTTCAGAATGCCGAGGCCTATCTCAAGTCTTTGGCGGATGTTCTGGTAAGCGAAGGATTTAATGCAAGCGCCCATGTCCGGCGCGGTGATCCGGCAAACATCATTGTCGCCATTGCCCGGCAGTTACAGGCTGATGTCATTGTACTGGCCACCCACGGCAAATCGGGGATGGAGGCATTCTGGGCCGGAAGCGTGGCCCATAAAGTATGCAGCCAGTGTAGAATACCGATACTGCTGATTCCGGTGGAAAAAACCAAAATGCAAGCAATGAACTCAAAATGGACATAAGAAGAGAAGCCATCAACGAGCCGTATATACAGATTGTTTACCGGGATGAGTGGCTAAAATCAGGCAGGAGTTGAAGATCAAGCCGAAAACCATGTGGAACAACTCATAGAAGAAGCGGAGCGCCAATGAGCGGGAAAATTATCGATATCGGAAATCAGTTACTGCCTGCTAAGAGTCAATTTCTGCTCTATCAAACAGAAGATGGACAAACGCGCATAGAAGTCCGCCTTCAGGATGAAACCGTCTGGATGACCCAGGCCGTCATGGCTGAGCTGTATCAAACCACCCCGCAAAATGTAACAACTCATCTCAAATCCATATACAGGGAAGGTGAACTGGACGAGGCGGCAACTTGTAAGGATTACTTACAAGTTCATCACGAAGGATCGCGTCGGGTTTCCCGCACTCGAAAATTTTATAATCTGCTTTATCGCCGTGGGATATCGCGTGCGGTCTCTTCGGGGCACCCAATTCCGCCGCTGGGCCACCGAGCGCTTGAATGAGTATCTGGTCAAGGGCTTTACCATGGATGATGAACGATTGAAAGCATTCGTCAACATTGGTTCCGATTATTTTGATGAGATGTTGGAGCGGATATATGTTTCTGCAACGGATCATCCGGGTAGGTCGTTCCAAAGGCATTGTGGTGTTCTTTGTGAAATGCGAATCGCTATCAGATAATTAGAGCAAGACTTAAAAAATGAACTAAATAGGAATCGCCGAATGAACCTACCCCCATCCATCGAAAAAGCCTTGATGCTGCCTGACGGAGCCCGGTTTTACCGTTGCGCGTTGCAAGTCAATCCATATTCGTATGCTCAACGGCACTCAAAGACCACGCCTTTTGATTCGCAAGCGGCTTACAATACTGCCCTGATTCAATCTTGCAAGGAAAATGGTATCGAGGTCATAGCCATAACCGACCATCAGCGATGCACCACCGGCCAGTTATTGACTGAGCAGGCGAGATCGGCCGGTATTGTTGTATTTCCTGGCGTCGAGGTGGAGACCAAAGATGGCGTTCATATGTTGCTCTTGTTTGAACTATAGGCCTCAATGGATCGCTGCAATGGCGTTTTAGGCGATTGTGGTATTCACGACCAGGCAAATCCGCCAGCAAACATCAAATACGATGTTGAGGAACTGTTGCGCGAGTCGAAGGCTTGGGGTTGTGTTTGCATTGCCGCTCATGTGGCAGGTGAAAAGGGATTGCTGCACATACTTGACAACCAAGTCCGGGCAGCGACATGGAAATCCGAACGTTTGTTTGCCTGTTCGTTGCCTGGTCCTGCTAAGGATGCACCGGAAAATATTCGACCGATCCTGTTGAACAAAAATTCGGATTATCAACGTCATAGACCTGTTGCAGTAATTAACGCAAGGGATGTATCCGGCCCCGAGGATATGACCCATTCCGGAGCCTCCTGTTGGATCAAGATGTCGCGCATCTCCGTGGGCGGACTGCATCAGGCATTTCTTGACCATGAATCCCGTATTCGGTTGAATTCTGATCCTGAACCGGAAGACCATACGGAATTCGTGGCGGTTGCCTGGCAAAGTGGGGGCTTCCTGGACGGGGCGGCAATCCACTTTAATGAGAATTTAAATGTACTGGTGGGTGGCCGGGGGACCGGGAAATCCACCATTGTGGAGAGTCTGCGTTATGTGATGGGGCTGGAACCCATTGGCGCGGATGCCCAAAGAGCTTATGAAGGCATCGTTCGCAATGTACTTAAATGCGGGACGAAAATCTCTTTGTTGGTTCAGGCCTACCAACCCTCTCCGCGTCGTTATCTAATCGAGCGCACTGTGCCCAATCCGCCCGTGGTGCGTGATGACTCTGGAAAAGTATTGAGTTTGACACCAACAGATATTTTGCCGCGCGTGGAGGTTTATGGACAGTATGAAATCTCTGAATTGACCAGGTGCCCTGAAAAATTGACCCGCCTCCTCTATCGTTTTTTGGAACACGATGACGACCTGGTGACCCGAAAGCGCTCTATTCAAGGGGAACTTGAGCGCTCGCGCATTCGTATTCTGCAGACTGAGAAGGAAATTAGCCAAATAGACGAAGAATTGGCCCGGCTGCCGGCGTTGGAGGAAACGTTAAAAAACTACAAAGAAGCCGGTCTGGAAGATACTCTCAAAGAACAGAGCCTGCTCGTACGGGAAGAGATCGTCCTGAAAACCGCTGAGGATCGTATGGGGCCTTTTGTGGAAATCATCGAAATGTTGGAACATGAGATTCCCATCGACAGGGCTTTCCTTACTGAAGAAGCATTGGATGGACTTCCCGGAAAGGAGATTCTGTTTGAAGCAGATGGAGTTCTGAAACGGTTGGATAAGGAAATGCAACAGGTTTATGCTCTATCCCGTAAGGCTGTTCAACGTGCGGCCACGGAAATGGATGAAATACGTCAACGTTGGAATCTTCGTAAACAGCAGGTTCAAGAAGCCTATGAAAAGATACTGCGTGATTTGCAGAAATCGAAAATTGACGGCGAAGCGTTTATCCGCCTACGCAGGCAAATAGAAGGATTGAGGCCTTTAAAGGATCGCAAGGCAACACTTTCAAGAGATATGGATGCGTTTCAGGAAGAACGCCACAATCTGTTGGTGGAATGGGAAGATGCTAAAGCCGAAGTGTTCCGCAGACTGGAACGCGCGGCCAAGAAAGTCAGCCGCAAGCTCAAAGATCGTGTGTTGGTGAAAGTTGTACCGGCGGGTAACCGTGAACCGATAGCTATAATGATGCGCGAGCAGATTGGAGGCCGCCTTTCAGAGGCAATCGACACACTGACCTGTATGACGGATTTTTCATTAACAGTATTTGCCGATGCCTGCCGCAAAGGGCGTGATGAGTTAGTAAAAATTTATCATTTTTCACCTTCACAGGCTGAGAAAATCGCTACGGCAGGATCGGACGTATTTTTTCAGATTGAAGCGCTGGATCTGCAGCCTACAGCGACACTTCTGTTGAATTTGGCCAACGATAGTGAGCACGCCAATTGGCAACCGCTGGATAAATTGTCGACCGGCCAGAAAGCAACGGCTGTCTTGCTGCTGCTTTTATTGGAATCCAACGCGCCGTTGGTGGTCGATCATCCAGAGGATGATCTGGATAACCGATTCATCACCGAAGGTGTCGTTCCAAAGATGCGTCAGGAAAAACGTCGCCGGCAGTTTATTTTCGCCACCCACAATGCCAATATACCAGTCCTGGGAGATGCCGAGCTGATTGTGGGCTTGTCGGCCGTCGGCGAAGCAGAACACGGCCGGGCCAGCTTAAATTCAGAAAATATGGGTTCGATTGATACACCTATAGTCAGCGAACTGGTTAAGGAGATACTGGAAGGTGGGCAAGAAGCCTTCGAAACCAGACGCCTCAAATATGGTTTTTAGCAGGAAAAATAAGATGACACGCACTGATTTATTGGAATTGATCAAAAACGGGGAAAACTCCGGAACAGAGTTTAAACGTGATACACTGGACAATCGTGCTTTGGCCAAAGAGATCGTGGCCTTTGCAAATCATTCTGGTGGTCGTATTTTGCTCGGTGTGGATGATGGTAGTGTTGCCGGGATCACTCGTGCTAATTTGGAAGAGTGGGTAATGTCTGCTTGCCGGGATAAAATCCGTCCAGAGATTATCCCTTATTACGAAGTGATCCATGATGTAGATCCAGGCAGGCATGTGGCGGTGGTGCGAGTGGAGCGCGGTTGGGCAGTCCATAATGTATGGCACTCCAACCATCGTACATACTATATTCGCGTTGGCACCCAAAGCCGCGAAGCAAGTCCTGAGGAGTTAGCGAGATTGTTTCAGCAAAGAGGCGCATTCCGATTGGAAACAAGACCAGTTTCCGGTGCAACTCTTAATGATTTGGATTTGAGGCGTTTAAAGGGTTATTTTCAGCGAATAAGATCACAAGAGACTCCACTGGATGAAGATGTTGAGGGGTGGAACGCCCTTTTGGTGAATACCGAAGTTCTATCTGATGAAGGTGGCGCAACTGTGCCTACAGTTGCCGGCTTGCTGCTTTTCGGTAAAAATCCAAACCGTTTTCTGCCCCAATCAGGTATGGATGCTGTGGCTTATTCCGGAAGGGAGAAAGACTATACCGCAAAAGAACGCATGACGATACGGGGACCCATGGTTCCCTTATCAGGGTCTCAAGGTTTGCTGGAAAATGGGTTGGTGGAGCAAATGGTGGAATTTATTAAACGAAATACCGGGGTTGAGACCCACCTCAAAGATGGGGTGCGGCGCGAAGACAGATGGCCCTATCCTGAAGAAGCGCTTCGTGAAACCATCGTCAATGCGTTAGTACACAGGGACTATCTCTTGTCAGGATCGGATATTGAAGTGTCTGTCTATGCAGATCGACTTGGATCACCTGGCCGATTGCCTAATGGAATTACACCTGAGCGCATGCTTGTCGGTTGCCGGGCGGCGCGAAATCAACTGATCAAAGATGTGATGCGTGACTATGGATATTTAGAGCATATGGGTATGGGCATTCCCCGCAAAATAGTCAAGAGCATGCAGGCGCACAACGGAACAATGCCGGACCTTATTGTTGAAGAGGAGAGGTTTGTCATCCGGTTATTGAATCCGTGATTCATTTAAAATAATTTTTACATGGTCAGTCTTATTCAAATCACACCTGCATCGGATTTTTTTATCCATCCGATCTTGCCTTCAGAAAAAGAAATCCGGATATAATCATCCTTTTCCTTGTCGATCTTCACTTTTGTGCCGGCGTGAAGCACAAAGAGTTCCGTTGCATCGTTGGTCAGCCCGGAACGAATTGATACCCTGGCCGGCAGAATGACAGCTTCCTTGATAAAGTCGGCCTCATAATCATTGTAAACAGCCGTCAGGGTGAAGATGAGCCCCAAGATCAGTATCAGATGGCTCAACGTTTTGAAGCGGTCTTTTCTTTGGATAACCCGGACCGTCATCAAGGACCAGAAGATAATATTGAAAAAGATCGCCGCCCATTGAATATATGTCTGCGATAACAGATATTTCCAGAAAAACAATATCCGGACAAGGGGAAGTTCCTTATCCCCTTTTTCATCACGGGTGAGGGATAGTGCGTATTCGTAGTTGAATTTGAGATCCGGATCATCTGGCGATAGTTTCAATGACCGCTCGTACCATAAAATGGCATTGCCGATATCCCCGTTTTTAAGATGGGAATTTCCAAGATTGTAAAAGAGCTTGCCGTTTTTTATCCCTTCATCGGCAACCTTGGAAAAATTAGCCGCTGCTTCGGCAAACCGGCCTTCTTTGTAATTCTTTATGCCATCCAGAAATGTCTGAGCGATTTCGCCGGCCCCGGTGATACGTCCTGAGCAAAGGATCAGCATAATCAATAAAAGAATGTGTTTAAACCCTTTCATCGCGATATCATCCTTACCAATTCACGGGTTTCTGCAAGAAGGGTTTCACGGCTTTCAGAATCCAGATCATGGCCGCTGAATCTGACGGAATCGATTCTCTCAATCAAGCGGGTGGAGGACTTGGCTGCCTCCTCCGAAAACCCTGCGGACTTTAAAATAGTTTCGGCTTCGATGTATGTCAGGGACTCACCTTTTACTCCGGCCCTGGATAACAGGATTGAAATCAAAGACCGGGACAAACAGGTTAAAAACTCATCGGCTGAAACATCGGGCTTGCACGCATCCTTCAGGGCCTGATCCGCACGCAGCGCCATCAGGCTGGACGGATCATCCTTTTTTGTCGTGCGCATCAGGTAGGTCTTAACTCCCAGGCAAAGTAGCGCCGGCACCAGAAGAAACGCCCAAAACCAGGCAGCGGAAATGGCCTTTTGTGTTTTAAGGGCATCCATGTCTTCTTTCAGGGGAAGAATATCCCGTCCCGTGAATTCCACGTTCTTCTTCATGAGTTTAGGCTCTGAGGTCGGTGATGAATAGACTTCCAGTTTATCCTTTTCCTTGGATGGATGGACTGTGATTGGAACCGGAGCGGTTAACCGGGTTTTATATTGGCCGCTGGACACGTCAAAAAAATTTAAAGCAATAGGCTCCAGTGTGTATTTGCCTTCTTTTAAGGGAACCAGCGCAATGCGAAATATCTTTTCTCCGGTATAACCATTCATGCCGGGCTGGATATTCTCCTGGGGCGCATCCTTGTAGCTCTTAAATGCATCGGGAATGGAAATTTCCGGGGGTGCCGCATCCATAATGTTACCAGTGCCGCTGACGGTTACGGATAATGTGGCGGATTCACCCACGTTCAATGTGATTTTATCCACCTCGGATTGAATCTGAAACGTACCCACAAGCCCGGAGAATTGCCCTTTGCCATTAAAGGGGGGTAGAGGTTTGACTGTGACGATTAGCGGTTCTGTCCGGATGACCCGGGGCTCCACCCTACCTTGTCCGAAAAACGAATCATCCAGTATGCCAAAGGGACCTCTTCGTGTGTTTTGACGCACAACTATATCGCATTCCAGGCTGCCTGGATCAATCGTTTTGGGGCCTGCGCCAAGAGGAACCAGTAAAATGGTTAGATCAGTGACTTGATATTCTCTGCCCGCCATGACGGTTCTGTAGGTTTTACGGCTGTTGTCCACCTCTTTTGCCATAAAACCGGAGAATTCGGGTTTCTGAAGCCGTGCATTGGTAATCTGAACCGCATTGAACAGCTTGAAAGTATAGATGAATGGCTCGCCTGTATATGGACTTGAATTGGAAACCTGTCCCTCTGCAAATACATCTTCGCCGCCTGTTTTTTCCTTGGTATTAGGACTGACAGTAACGACAATTTCAGCGGTTTTCCGGGGTGTTTTGTCCGACATCACCGTCAGGGGGGGGATAACCAGGCGTCCTTCTTTTAACGGAATTAGCGTGTAAGTATGATTCACTTCTCTGGACATCTGTCCGTTGATGATCTGAACGCTGGTACTCGTACCACCGGACAGAACCTTGAAATCCCGAATGGGCGAGATATCAACCGTACCATCTCCGCTTTTAATCGACACCGTCAGTTCAAGGGATTCCCCAGGCCCGATATGGGTGCGATCCACAACCGCCTGAATCTCTGCTGCATGAACCGGGATGCAGAGGCTCAAAGCGACAAAAATAATCACAAATATCCAGCAAATCCGTGTTCTGCCTAACATTACCAGTCTTTCTCCACATTGGTTTTTCCGTAAGCTGGAATCATTGCTTTTCCGGGCTGATCCTTCAGGCGGTTCAGAATTTGCTCGGCTCTTTTTTTCTCTTCGGAATTCTCCGGATCACCGGCTGGCTTTGATGGAGAAGCCCCTTGCTCTTTCTTGTCTTCAGGTTTTTTCTGTTCCTCTTCTTTTCCTGCGGTTTCTTCCGGAGTGTCGGAAGCTTGCCCGTCTTGATCTGTCTCATTTCCGAAGTCTGGTGAAGGCTTGTCTTCTGTGGCATTCTTTTCATCCGGCATGGACTGCCCGTCCTGGCCTTCACGGGATTTTTCTTCCTGATCCGATTTCTTCTCCGGGTCCTGCTTCTCTTTTGACTGATCCGGGTTCGGTTCCTTTGGTTCGGAATCCTCTTTCTTATCCTTCTTGTCTTTCTTATCGTCCTTTTGCTGCTGATTCTTCTGATCCTTGGCCTGCTCCTTGATTTGTTCCATGACCTGTTTGACATATTCCAGATTTTGCCGAGTCTGGATATCATCTGGGTTCAGATTCAGGGCTGATTCATAATTTTTGACGGCGTCTTCGTATTGTTTTTTTCGAAAATTGGCATTACCAAGATTATAATGAGCTTTTTGCTGAAGCAGCTTATTTTCTGTTTGCAGGGCTTCTTTGTAGCTCTTTGCGGCAGCCTCGTAATTGCCGGTATGGTAATAAGCGTTCCCGATGTTGTATAAAATGTCCGGTCTGTCCGGCTGATCAAGCTGAGCATCTATAAAGAGTTTCAGCGCCTTGTCATACTCTCCCCGGTTGTAGGCATCGATGCCGGACCCTAAAGGATTTTCAGCATGAACCGGTACGCTGTATAACAACAGAAATAACATCCCAAGTACGGCGGCCTTTTTTCGAACAACTGGCACAAATAATTCGGCCCCAATGGCTAAGATGGCAAAAGCAAGCACCCACTGAAAACGATCTTCCCATATTTGCTTTCTATCCGTTGAAAGAGTTGATGCCTCCATTTTTCCGCGGATTTCATTTGTATAAATCACATCCAGATCCATGCTGCCGGCGACGGAGCGTATATATGTCCCACCCGTAAGGATTGCCATTTTTTTCAATGTTTCCTCATCAAGTCGGGTCAAAATGATGTTTCCGGATCGGTCCTTTTTGATTCCCCCGGTTTCCGCGGGAATGGGGACGCCTTCATCGCTTCCCACACCGATGCAAAACAGCTTTACACCTGCCTTGCGGGCGTTTTCAGCGGCTTCCATGGAATCAATCTTGCCGGTGTTCTCTCCGTCTGTTATCAGAATTATGGCTTTCTCGGAAGCCGTCTTCGGGTCAAAGGCGGAAAGAGAAGCCGTGATCGCACCTGAAATGTCCGTGCCTCCGATGGGTAAAAAATCAGGTGTCAGTGTAGTCAGGAAAATATGAAAGGCTTCATAATCCAAAGTTAACGGACACTGAAGGAATGCGGTTCCGGCAAAGGCTACCAAACCCACACGGTCACCCTTGAGCATGGTCAGAAGATCATAGATTTCACGCTTGGCCCTGTCCAGACGGGTGGGCTGAATGTCGGTCGCCAGCATGCTGCGGGAAAGATCGACAGCAACGATGATATCGACACCTTTTTGCTCGATTGTCTGCCATAAGTAACCGTACTGGGGGCCGGACAGGGCAAGGCAGATGAACAGGAGAGAACACAGAACAAGTCCGGCTTTGATCCATCGCCGTCCAGAGTTCGCGTCCGGAGCGATGGCGCCAAGACTCTTCGGGGAGGCAAAACGGGTCAGAATGTTTTGCCGGGTCTTCATGCCGTAAACAACCACCAGAAAAAAAACCGGGATTGCCCATAAGAGAAAAAGCATTTCAATTTGGTTGAATTTCATGGCACACTCAAGAATCGGGTATGTGTCAAAACGATCCAGGTTCCCAGAAGGATAAAGGCCGGAATCAGTAGATACCGGTAGAGTTCATTGTATTCTGCATAAGTTTTAATCTTTACCTCGCTTTTTTCCAGTGAATCAATTGTGTTGTAAATCTGCTGCAATCCCTCGATATTTTCCGCCTTGAAATACAGCCCTCCGGTTTTAGTTGCAATATCCTTAAGGGCGTTTTCGTCAATATCCACCTGCTGATGCACATATCGTTCTCCGAAAACCGGGTCTTTTATCAAAAATGGCACCTGGCCGCGAGTTCCCACGCCAACGGTATAGATTTTAATTCCCTTTTGAGCGGCTAATTCTGTTGCGATGCCTGGAGACAGCTCACCGGAATTGCTTTGTCCATCGGTGAGCAGAATAATAATATTGGATTTGCTTTTGACATCCTCCAATCGTTTCAACGAAATGCCGATGCCATCTCCGATGGCGGTGTTCGGGCCTGCCGCCCCGATTTGCAATCTCTCAAGAATGGATGCAATGGTGTTGTAGTCTCGTGTGAGCGGCAACTGAGTATAGGCGTGGGTTCCGAACACCACCATAGCGATCCGGTCGCCGTTTCGTTTGGCGATAAAGTCCTGAACCACGTTTTTGACGGCTTCCAGGCGGTTGACGATTTTGCCCTTATACTTGAAATCAAGCGCCGCCATGCTTTCAGAAAGATCAACTGCAAGAATTATGTTGATGCCTTCTGTTAAAACGCTGACCTGTCTGGTTCCCCACTGGGGTCTGGCCATGGCCGCGATCATCAGACATAACGCCGCATATTTCAATACTGGCAGGAGCCTTGCGATCCTGAGCATACTTGATGGCTGAATATCCCGGATCGGCATCAGGGAAGACAGGTTCAGAACCGGCCACATTTTCCGGCGTTTCCGGGAATAAATCACTACCGGAAACAGGGTCAGTAGCAACAAGAAATAGGGTGATGCAAATTGAAACATAATATCCTTAAAAACAAAAGAATTAACTAATTTCTTTGTTTAAAAATATATCCATTTTTGACTTTAAACGAGTTCATCATCGTTCAGTCTGATTTACAAAACTTCTCACAAAAGCAAGGTCTTGCTGCATTTTGCTTAATGTCGCCGGAACCCCTGCGAACTTGACTGGATCGGTTGATCGGAGCAGATATTTGAGTCCATGGTGCATTTCTTTGTTCAGGTTCAGAAGGTCAACCTTCGGGAGCAGTTCCTCAGTGGTCATTTCCAGCGCATTGATATTATAGATGGCCTGAATATAGGTTCTCAGAATGTTGGAAAGGCTGAAATAAAACACTTTACCATCAATGTTCTCAACATCCGCAAGCGCATCCAGGAGCCTGAGCGCCGCTTCATGAGGGAGAATTGTGACTTCAACAGAAATCCGTTTCTGATTCCGATGTTTTTTCCAAAAATATACAACTGCTCCGATAACCGCCAGAATCAAGACCGCGCCCAGTATATAAAGTAGTAATGACCAGTCAACCACCAAATTTTCCAGGGGTTTGATATCGTTGATGTCGGTCATCGGAATGGGTTTGTCGGTTGCTTGCATTACCGTTTCCTCTTTTCCCGGATTCGAAAGTATCGATGCAGCGCATCTACCACAGACCCATCTGTATGGACTTCAATACAGTCCATATCGGCATTTTTCAGGGATTGCAGTATGTGGGCGTAGTCCATGATCTTGTTCCCGTGATAACTGCGGCGGGTGGACTCATCCGAGGCATCCAGCACAAACTGCTGACCGGTCTCAAAATCACGAACAGTAAGAATCCCAGCCTCAGGCAGATGGAACTCTCCGGGGTCAGAGAGCATCACGGCGATGAGTTCATGCTTGCCAGATATGGATTTCATCCGGCGGATATAGGTTGCGGACGGTTCCAGAGAAAGAAAATCGGACATTAAAAACGAGATCGTCCTTTTTCGGGATACCCTTCCAAGAAACGCCACAGCTTCGCCAATATCCGTGCCTTTGTGTTCCGGCTCAAAGGCGAACAGCTCTTTTATCACCCGCCAGACATGGGCGGAGCCTTTCTTCGGGGGAATATATTTTTCCACCCGATCCGTAAAAAGAATCGCCCCGACCTTATCATTGTTACGGATGGCGTTAAATGCCAGGATCGAAGCAATTTCCGCTGCTGTTTCTTTTTTAAGATTCTCGGTGGTTCCAAAGCCTTCTGATCCGCTCATGTCCACCAGAAGCATGACCACAAGTTCCCGTTCTTCACGGTACAGCTTGATATATGGTCTTCCCATACGGGCGGAGACTTTCCAGTCGATGCTTTTCACATCATCACCCGGAGAATATTCCCGCACTTCTTCAAACTCTATCCCGGAGCCGCGGAATACCGATCTGTACTGACCAGCCATCATGGTGTTGACCATGCGAGCGCTTCGGATGTGAACTTTTTTTATCTTTTTTATAATTTCAGGCGAAAGCATCAGTCATTCCTAAAAGCAGTCACGCAGGAATCATGAATTATTTCGATTCATAATTCATAATTTTTCACGGTACTTCAACCGAATCAAACACCTGCCCGATAATGTGATCCGTGGTAATATCCTCGGCTTCCGCCTCATAAGTCAGAATAATGCGATGGCGCAGAATGCTGGGCGCCACGGTCTTGACGTCCTGGGGAGTTACATACGCCCTTCCCTGGAGAAAGGCAAAGGCTCTGGCTGCCAGGCTGAGAAAAATGGTTGCCCGTGGAGAAGCGCCAAACTGGATATAATCCGAAATATCCATAAGGTATTCCTTCGGCTTTCGGGTGGCGAACACGATATTGACAATATAATCTTTCAGCTTTTCGTCCATGTAAACCGAGCGAATCAACGCTACGATTTCATTGAGCTGGGAAGGATCAATCACTTGACGGACTTCCGGAATGGTTTCAAATCCGATTCGGTTCATGATTTCTTTTTCTTCGGTCTTGCTTGGATAATCAATCACCAGTTTGAACATGAAACGATCGACCTGGGCCTCTGGAAGGGGATAAGTTCCTTCCTGTTCAATGGGGTTTTGAGTCGCCAGAACAAGAAATGGATCGGAAAGCATAAACGTGTTTTCACCGATGGTCACTTGCCTTTCCTGCATGGCTTCCAACAGCGCGGACTGAACCTTGGACGGCGCCCGGTTGATTTCATCGGCAAGAATAATGTTGTGAAAAAGGGGGCCTTTTTTGATGGTGAAATCCCCGGTGCCTGGTCGGTATATTTCAGTTCCGATCAGGTCTGCGGGCAGGAGATCCGGGGTAAACTGAATGCGCTTGAATTCCGCCCGGACTGTGGCCGCAAGCGCCTTGACAGCGCTGGTTTTGGCCAGCCCAGGGACGCCTTCGATAAGAATGTGTCCTTTGGTAAACAGCCCCATCAGAAGCCCGTCAATCAGGTCTCGCTGCCCGACGAGGACTTTGTTGATTTCATTTCGCATGCTGTTGATCAGGTGATGTTTTTCTTCGATTTTATCTTTTAATTCCTCAATGATCACGTTTCCTCCCGGCAAACAGAATAATGGACATGTTCAGGGCGACAGCTTTCAAATAGACCAGGTATAGACCCGATAAGGGTTCACTTGAGAAAGTGTTTGGCCCTGTCAAATTTTCAGCGTGTAACGAATTCGATTAAATCATGACTTTGGAAGATAGTCACGGAAATTTCATTTTCAAGACCGATTACCTGATTCACCCAGATATTCATCATTTTACCAATCTCAAAATAAACCAGGGATTCGCTGAAAAATCCGCTCATCTGTTCATTTTCATGCGGTTTTTCTCCGCAGTTCTTCTTCCCAGCCAATGCAGGCAAGCTGAACGGTACGTGGTACTGGACGTGCGCCAGAACCATAGGCGCTTAATGTACGTATCGTAACGCCAAGTTCACGACTTGCAGCAGAAAGAGAAAGGTTGTTTCTGATTCGCCAAACAGTGAAGCGATCTGCAGGAGTTTCTGAACGCTGATCAAGCATATCAGCAAAGAGCGTGTCTGCGCCAATCTGAATGTCAAACTGAGGCCATTCAGCTTCCCAGCCGTATTCTCCCAAGACAGCACCCGAAAATGCAACAGGATCACGAATAGGAACAAGTCCAGGCAAAGAAAAAATGAAATCCTTTAGGTTTACTATGCCGCTGGAGCCGTCAAAGAAACAAACATTGAGACAATAATCATCGGCAGGACTTACAGTTATTAATCTTGGGCGGGTTATCCGTGTAGCATGCGCCATTGATTTATCAACTCCTCTCTGTTGTCTGATATCCATTTCAATGCATGATGCAGAACTTTTGAAGGTGCAGAACCATCCATAACATTCAGCGTTACAAGATTCACTACCGCTTCAAAATCAGGCCCCATGAGATGTACATGAGGAGGATTATGATCTTTTTCCCGCAGCGTAATCCTGAAATTTGCAAAGCGATATTTTGTCGTCATGGGATGAATATATAGAAATGATTTCTATACTGCAAGAGAAATGAAAAAGAACTGATGCCTTTCTTCTGGCTTTGGCGACTTTTCAGAAAATATCTTTTACGCGAGCCAATTGCAAAACCAGTCAAAAGGATATGAAAATCGAAGAAAATAAGAGAAACACGAGTAAAAAATGGGTTTTGCAATTACCTCAATCATGATGTTGAAAGGTAGTCACGGAAATTTTATTTTCAAGACCGGATCACCTGATCCACCCAGATATTCAACATGCTTCCTGTCCGTATTCTCCCAGGACAACTCCCAAGATTCTGCAAGGTGGCGACTTTTTAAAAAATATATTTTTACCCAAAAAAGCCATTGACAAATGCCTGCCGAATCCCTAAACAACTTTTAAAGACAATTGTGGAGGCTTGCAGGTCACAATCATACGAACTCTTCTGATTTCGTCAATAAAATAAATTGAACTTATGATTACGGTTAAAGATTTAAAGGCGGTAGCGAAAGCAAGGTTAAAAGATGCCCATATTCTGTATTCTAACAAGAGATATGATGCGGCCACCTATTTATGCGGTTACTCAGTTGAACTCGCCTTAAAAGCTAAGATATGTAACACTTTAAACTGGAAAGGCTTCCCCGAAAACAACAGGGAATTTCAGAATCGCCAATCTTTAAAGACACATGATTTGGATACGTTATTAATGTTCTCCGGGATCGAAGACAAAATAAAAAATTACTTTCTGGCTGAATGGTCTGTTGTCAGTTCATGGAAACCGGAAAACAGATATAAACCTGTGGGTTCGGAAAGTAAGAGTGGAACAGATGATATGATAAATGCAGTTACTGTTCTTTTGCAGGCAATCAGATAAGGAGAAGTTTTATGTATGTTGAAAAATTAAGGCGGTTGGAAAATATGATCAAAAAAGAGAAAGGAGAAGTCTATCTGCTTGCCGCATTTGAACATGAAGATATTCAGGGTAGATGGGATATTCTGATTTCCGCAGAAAAATTGGAGGCAGACCGCCTGAGTTCTGTCAGATTTGTTGTAGATAAATTAAAAACACTTCTGGATAAAGAGGAAATTGTGAAGGTATCCAAAGTCATTTTGTTTAATAAAAATGATAATTTCGTTAATGATATTAAGAGTTTTATGCTAAAAAACAGCAATATAAAAAAAATAAACGATATGACGATAGGTGATTTGTATATTAAACATGGTGTAATAGTTAAGTCTCCAGTAGAAAAACATAAGCAAAAAGTCTTAGCTCAGGCCTCGTGCATCTGACGCTGCGTCCTCAAGAGGCAGGACGGAATTATGAATTATTTTTTAATTCGTAATTAAGTTGTTGTTGATATGCCATGAACAGGCATGATACACGTTCTCCTTGAGTTCTTTCCTTCAGCGTTGGATGGTTGGGGTCGGGTTCAAAAATGCAAATTATGCTCGTTCACATTACAACGGCAATGGAACAAGGCAGTCGCGGCCCATAGGGAATGCTCAAATGAGAGACATCCGATGCCTGGCAAAATAAAGAAGGCGGCACTGGTGCAGTGCTGCTGAATAAATCTGAACACAATAAAAAAATAATTCATCAAATTATTTGACATCACATATTTTTTGATATAAAGAATAAAAACTTTTTGCTCAGAGGATGTTTATGCTAATTGACCATAGATAAAAGTGTAAACGGATTTACCATGGCACATCAACGGTTGTATAATGATGAAAATAAGTTAAACCTATGAACGAATATATTCCGGTATTAATAATGATATTGTTGGCGGCCGCAACATCCGTGGGGATGATTGTTGCTACTACGCTCATCGGGCCCAAGAAGAAATTTGCGGATAAGATGGAGCCTTTTGAATGCGGGGAAAGCCCGATTGTATCGCCTAAGCTGCGGTTTTCCGTGAAATTTTATCTTATTGCGCTGTTTTTTGTCATTTTTGATATTGAAGCGGTTTTTTTATATCCTTGGGCTGTGCTTTTTAAGGAACTCGGAATGTTCGGTTTTGTGGAAATGATGGTATTTCTGTCAATTTTAGCGATTGGCCTGATATATGTCTGGAGAAGGGGAGCGCTGGAATGGGAATAAAGGGATTATGGAATAGAAAAGAATTGTCCTCCCCCGACGTAATCCACAACCCGTCGAGTCCGCAAGACGACTCGCGGTTATTGGGTGGCAGCGTAATTCTGACGACGCTGGAGGCCATCAATAACTGGGGTAGAAAGTATTCTTTTTTTCAATATCCGTTCGTCACGGCGTGCTGCGGAATGGAATATATGTCAGTGTCAAGTTCAAAGTTTGACCTTGATAGATTCGGGGCTGCACTCCCGAGGTTTTCCCCGCGACAGGCCGACCTTTTGATGGTGGTTGGAACAATTAGTCATAAACAAGCGCCCATACTGGTTAAGGTTTATAATCAGATGGCGGAGCCCAAGTGGGTGTTTGCGTTTGGCGTATGTGCGGTGTCGGGTGGTTTTTATGATAATTATTCGACCGTACAGGGTATTGATACCTTGATACCAGTAGATGTTTATGTACCAGGGTGTCCACCACGGCCAGAGATGGTGATTGATGGAATAATCCAACTGCAACAAAAAGTTGCGGCAGGGAAAT
>JBAXVB010000349.1:0-4386 GCA_037129415.1 Deltaproteobacteria bacterium | reverse complement strand
CGCCACTTCAGAAGCACTTCAGCATCGTCAAGCGTAGCCAGCCGAAGCTGTAGCTGTAGCTTGTTGCTGTAGCTTGTTGCTGTGCTGTGCTGTGCTGTGCTGTGCTGTGCTGTGCTGTGCTGTGCTGTTAGTCATTATAGGTACATTTCTGAGTTGTCAAGGATAATTCGCTGGTGCCTAACACCGCGTTCAGCGGGCGCGGCGGCTACGAACATTGAATTAACAAAGGCTGTCCTCCGCGCTCCGCTGGAACGTATTGTTAGGCCGAGCAAATTGAGATTTATCCATTATTTTCTGTTTTTTCTGAATGCTGAACTCAATCATTTTGGTTTAACAACATGGCTTGAAATCCGGCCTGCCGGAAATGTTGATCTGCGGTAAATGCAGAATCAAGACCCATTCGTTCCATGATCACGAAGGACGTACAATCTGTGAGTCCCCACTCCTTGTCTGCGCGTGCCATGTATAAGTTCCATGCTTTTCGCCAAATCTCATGAGAAGTTCTAACAATTTCAAACAGATTGTCCCCGTTTAACAGGTGTATAATTTGTACTGCAAGATTTCGATGGCGAAGCTTTGCCAATCCATCGCACAATTCAAGCAGGACATACTCGCTGGTAATTTTATGGGTTTGCTGTTTGACGGTATGTTCTTGTAACAATATGGCCACTGCATGGTCAGCATCGCGACTGTTGAGCAATGCAATGAAAAACGATGTGTCGACAAATATTCTACCCGGCAGAATCATCGGATGTCAACCTACTCCTATAGTGATCGAAATTACGCGCTAAATCTTCCGGTCCCAACGGCTGTGCTAATCTCGCTATGGCTTGTAAAGCATCTACAGTTTTTGGCACATTTGCCTGAACAGTATCCAAGCTAATACATTCTTCTATAGCGATTTCGTGGAGTAAAAACTCCATGAGCAAGAATTTATCAACACGTTTCAGCGCCTGAATATTAGGCATGATTTCGGGAATGGTCATTAATACGGACTCCAAGTTTAGTTTTTACCCTGGCCTTATTTCACAATAATTTCCAATTTTCTTCACATCAGAATACAAACAAATGTTAGGCCGTGTGCGTTTATTGGCATACACTTGCCGTTGGATCATTCTTGCAAACAATTGCCTTCAATGCCTGAATTTGGCAGTTCAGTGCATCAAAGTTAGCATTAACATCAGCAGCTTTAGCAGGTGTTCCGGCGGTGAACTTTACCACCCCAGTTGAACATGTGACTTGGCCTTGATAAAGTTGCTGTATTTCTGACGCAGAGAGGGCACGGTTGTAAATGCGGACATCATCAATATTGCCACGAAATGATGGTTGATACCACTCGTCAAATCTACCTATTTTAAAGTCTGCAGTATTTGAAACATCAACCGCTGAAGACTCCGGCATGCTGCTATCAAATACCCCATTAATGTATAGTTTTAAAACATTTGATTCTCTAAATGCTACTACATGGGTCCATTCGTATCCCAAAGGGTGTGGCGAGTCTACAAAAGTTCCTGAAATTGGGTCACGCACACCAAAACTTACTCCCTTACCATCCAAATATCGCAAAAGATATCCAGTAGTAGCAGCAGTTCCTGCGTGATTATCTTTTCCCATTATTTGTGGGTTACTACTACTGTTAGGTTTAATCCAAACACTCATTGAAAAGTCTGATTTGCCAAAATTTAGATTATTATTGCTGGGAACTCTGATAACATGGTCTTGAACACCGTCAAAGCTATATGCACTATTAGTATTCCCAAATCTGTCCGTTGTCAATATAGCACCGTTAACCGTGCCATTATGACCATTCCCACTTTCATCATTGGCATTTCCATTGAGAGGATAATAAGCAACCAATCCATCATTGATCCCAGCATTAACAATATCACAAAACAGAAAAATAACCGCGCAAACCACAAACACTTTTATTTTCATAACTCTCCTTCTACGCCAGGTTGAGTACGCCTAACATAAAGTTCAGCGGCGGCGGGCTTTTTCGCCGTCCGCTGCAACGACTGGTTATGTAGTGCCTGAATGGAAACACATTAACAACCTGATAATATTTATGATATTGACCATTTTTTGCAACATAGATTTTTTAATGAGCAAAATTAGTGTAAACTACCAACATATTGATTTTACACACATCTAATTTTTAGATAGTTATAAAACTAATAATAGCCACTAAAAACCACTAAATCTACCTTTTCAAAATCGAGCAATATGTCGAGCCAATTGCAAAAATAGGCAAAAGAGTACGAAAATCGGAGAAAACACGAGTAAAAAATGAGTTTTGCAATTGCCTCTGTCGTTTATTGTTAAATGGCTAAGGGTTTTCGTTAAGACACTATGTATTCGGTTTTATGGTTTTTCGCGCTTTGACAACTGAATAACTCAACAAGGCTATCCAAAAATTACTGTTGATTTTTCGTATAGATACGGCAAACAGTTTTGCCTCATTCGGAATTTAGTACCGTGGTTATGACCTGACCTTGCATCGAAATCTACGAGGATATTTCCGTTTTCAATTTGCTCTAAAAAACCATCAAAGTTGAACTTTTGCAACATCATCAACTTTTTGTACTGATACAATTCATCACCATTTTCCTTTTTCACATCTGCTTGCACATAAAAACAATTGAGAAGTTTTGTCCCTGCCTTACTTGCAAGGTCATCAAAGCCCCAGTATGGTTGCGGTTCAAGCTCATTCAAGCCTACACGATGGTTTACAGTATTAAGCCACTCGGTGTGCCTGGCAGCAACTTTTGTGCGGTCGAATGAAACCAAGACCTTCTTGTTATTCCGATCTATTTTGACCATAAAACCTCTGTCGCTTGGTGTTAAGCCATGTATTGTTTGTCTGAAACTCATTTCTGTCTCATGGTATTCTCTGCCAGCATTTTGGTGCATCCACCCATATTTTGGCAGTAGCACTTGAGGGACAAATTTAATAGCTCTGGGGGAAGGTTCGATGTGAAATAGAGTAGTGAGAGAAGTTGTATTTATGCGCTGTGTTTTGAGTTCCCATTCTGCTGCATTTGGTATTGGTAAATTATTTTCTGCAATGCCTAATAAGTCTTCAAGTGTGTTTCCTATGCCACCATGATTTCCTGCCCTGGCATTGGGTATCCATCCATTTTCTGAAATGTTTTTCAATTCTTGGATCAAGGACTCTTTCGTATAAAGTTTCACATAGTCTCCATAAATAGGGGTTGCTGTCTTGATCCGATTACTTCACTTCTGATTGCATTTCTTACAAGTCGTTCTTCAGATAACTTGCAGTAATCTGGTGAAAGCTCAATGCCAATATAATTTCTCTTCAATCCCATAGATACAACAGCGGTGGTTCCGCTTCCTGAAAATGGGTCGAGTATCAATTTTGCGTGTGTTGAAGAAATTATACGTTCAATCAATGCAACTGGGAATGGCGCTGGATGTTCATTTTTCATTTCCTGGGTAAATTCCCAGACATCGCCGCATGCGTTAGCTTTTGGAGATAATTTGAAATCCGGTTTTGCAATCAGATAAATCACTTCGTATGTTGGTAAAAAGTAACCTGGATTAAAGTTGATTCCGCCTTTTCTTCTCCAAATGATAATTTGGCGAACAGGAAGGCCACTTACAATGTCTTGTCTATCTTGGAGTAAGCCAGCTTGCACACGCCACTTGTGATTATAAAAAATTGCACCGTCACCTTTTATCAAACGGAGCATCTCGTTAAGACAGTTTCTTTGCCAGATAGCGTATTCATCATGGGGAATATTGTCGTCATAATGGCTATAGCCATTTACTAAGGCGGCTCCTGCCCACTTTCCGCCTCTACCATCCTTCATTCCATTGCCAGTTGAGTTTTTAAGGTTGTAAGGCGGAGATGTAACTACCAAATCAAGGCACTCGTAGGGCATTTGTTTCATTACGGTTAAACAGTCGCCACAAATTATTTTATTTACATAATCATCTGGAAAAACCATTGAAAATTACCTCGAGTATTTTGACGCACACACCATCAAACCTTTTAACTTAAATTCAGCCGCAGCCATGTAGGAGTTCGTGATCTCAGGAAGTCCACGGCTGCTAAATGGAATAACAAAACGGATAAACATCAACTGATTTTTATTCCATCCCGTATTTAGGTTGTCCGTAAAAAAGATAGTCCAGGAAGTAAATCAAAAGGACATTGGTGCAGTTCTTGCGGTTTTTATGCGAGAACTGTGACAACGGAACCAACTGTGTCAATTACAGGATTTTGCTTTTTATCAAACTGACTCTTCCTCATTTTTGTTTTTATCAATCAACTACATTAAATCAGGATTTATGCGAGGCTTTTTACATAACGAAAAGCTAACCGGCGTGCGGGCCTTATCGCACGTCCGGTTGAGTGACTTG
>JBAXVB010000348.1:0-4404 GCA_037129415.1 Deltaproteobacteria bacterium | reverse complement strand
TGGAAGGGATCATTGCCAGAAACAAACGGTATTCCTGCCCGGATGCAGCGGACATGGAATTTGTTTCAGACTGGTTCAAATCCCGGACCGATATCAAGGAATTTGCTGTGGGCCACACGATTGATTTGTGGTATGAGTCCGAATGCTGCTGTGACATCGAAGCATAAGGGAGTTATTAATTAACGATATGGGAAGACAATGATCATGGGCGAATGATCCGGAAGAGTCAGTAGCAGAGTCATATACAACTTAATGGGTGGAGGATATAATCAGTGGCTCCTCATCATGAAAAATCAATGAACTTAACGGAATACGCACCGGGGCGAGATCAGTTGGATAAAATTGAACAGATTCTTCTTACGGATCTGATTGCAAGCGGCGTTCACTGTGTCTTGCTTATTGACTTTGCCGGCAACATCATCGCGCAAGGGGATAACGGACAATCCCGGATTGATGTTTATTCTCTTGCAGCCCTTTCAGCGGCCAATTTTGGGGCTGTTGAGGCAATGGCGAAAATTGTGGGTCAGGAAGAATTCGCCCTGCTTTTTCATAAGGGAGAAACAGGAAGTTTATACTTCAGCAAAGTGAATAACGAATTGCTGATCATCTCGGTGTTTGGAAAAGAAATTATTCTGGGGCTTCTGCGCATGAAAGTGGCAGATGCCATATTGAAAATCCAGCAAATTTGGAAATCCACCTAAATAAACAATCTATTGAAGGATTTATCAGGAAGGAATTTCTGCATTGGCATTTATCAATATGAAAAATAAAGAGATTCAGGCCAAGATTGTTTATTACGGACCTGGCCGAGGTGGGAAAACTTCCAACCTGGAGTATATCTATAAGCAGTTTCGAGATCGTATCCCCTCTGATATGGTCAGTATCAAGACACATGGAGATCGGACACTTTTTTTTGATTTTCTTCCATTTGAGGTCGGCAAGATCATGGGGTATTCGACTCGAATACAACTATATACTGTTCCAGGACAGGTGAAGTATGATGCTACTCGAAGGCTTGTTTTAAAGGGGGTTGACGGCATCGTATTTGTAGCGGATTCATTGGTGGTCCAGCGGGAAAAGAATCTGATTTCCCTGAAAAATCTTCAGATTAACCTGGCGGCTCACAAAAAAGATATTTTTCATGTACCTCTTGTTCTGCAATACAATAAAAGGGATCTGGACGAACCTGGAATTCCCATTCTTTCCCTTGAAACCCTTGAAAATGATCTGAACCGCCAGTTAAAAGTCCCTTCATTTCCCGCAAGCGCATTAAATGGGGATAATGTGGTGCTTACCCTTAAAAGAGTTATTGCCCTTACGATTGCATCTTTTCAGAAGAGGCTATAAGAGGAGAGGCATTTCATGCATTCAAAACGTGTCCGCGGCACAGAAATTGAGGAACAATTGGATGGTCTTTTGGGTCAGGACAGCTCAACTGGGCTTTCATCAGGTGATTCAGAAAAGGAGAGTTCATCTGTGTCGCCTCTGACATCCTTGAAATCCATTGTTCTGTCCATGGATTGGGAAATTAACGATTCAATTTTAAAAGAGTTTATTCAAGAGCTGAACCGGCTAAAGGCCGTTTTTAAACATGACGGGATCGTGGTGAAATCGCTTCAGTTGCTGGAAGCGATTGGCAAGTATATCCTGCAAAAAAAAGCCTTGACTCACCCGGATTCCATCAAACTGCTGCAATCCATATATCGCGACCTGGAAATTCTTCTGCTGTCCAAAGGAATTTCAGAAACTGTCAGACGAAATATTCTTGTTGATGAAGTCGCTCAGTTTATGAAACTAAAGGAAAAACTCGTTGCACCTTCCAGGCCTATGGCTGTGTACCTGTCCGAAAAATCCGGAGCGGGGGCGGGTCTTAAACCTGCCCCTTCTTCTGATCCAGCGCTCCATTCCAGGATTGTGTCTGATAAAGAACAAAACCCTTCCCTTGAAGCTGTCCTTTCCGCCCTTGAAGAAATTAAAAAAAACATTCGTACAGAATTCACTGCTCTAAGATCTGAACTCAAGTTGTAAAGAAAGAGAGGATAATCCAAATAGGGAATTAAAAACCCTTTTGTTCCACTTCCTGCAATCAGGTAATAGACCCTGGTATGACTATTCCAGCAGCTATGCTATTTCGCTGTTTCTGCAAAGTATTTTCAAACCCTTTGAAACCGCAAGAGTTTCAAGCTTTCTATCTGAGGTTTTTAAAATCATGAGCGCTACTGTCGCCCATAAACAGTCAGATCTGGATACCAAGATTCGTGAGGCTGAGATGTATCAGTCCATGGGGCTTTTCGAAGCCAGTCTGGAAATCTATTGCCACTTGCTTTCGGACTCAAAAATATCGGATTTGCAAATAGAAGAGAATATTCAAGGCAGGGCCACTTCCCTTCGTACGCAAATCCAGGAGCTGGAGAAAGAAGAAGTTGGCACAGTCCCCCAGAAAGAGCTTTCCATTCTTCAGGCTAATATCATTGCTGATGAAACTCCCGAAACCCTGATGGAAAGTGCAGCCGCCCTTAAAGAGCTTGGACTATTTAAAGAGTCTGTCATTGAGTATGAAAAAGCATTCGCCAAGAATCCTTTTGCTCCAGATCTGGTGAATCGGCTCATGAACTGTCTGTTTCAAATTCTCACCCCGCGCCAGATTGTGGATCATTTTTCCAACCTGATTCATGCTCATGTTCTTGAGAAACCTGAACAAGCCAGGCTTATTTTCACTATGGGGCTTGAGTTTGAAAAACTGGGGCAAAAGGATTATGCGATTGAATTGTATAAATCTGCTCTTGAAATGGGTCAAGGTGACAAAAAGATTGAGTTGAGACTGAGCGCCCTTATGATGCAACTGGCGCCGGGGTCGAGGTACGATTATCTGATTCACCAAAAATTAATTACTCCAGGACAGCTTCAGAAGGCCTTGGTCATTTCTCAAAAAACTCGAAAAAGCGTGGAATTTATTCTTATGGAAGAGTTCCACTTGAAAAAAGAAGATATCGGCAAATCCCTGTCCACGTTTTACGGCTGTCCATTTATATCCTTTGACCCCAAACATCCCGTTCCTTTTGAACTCATTCGAAGACTAAAAAAATCTTTTCTGATTCATAATGTATGGGTTCCTCTGGACTGGGGGAAGAGTGTCATGAAAATCATCGTGGATGACCCGAAGGATATTCGAAAAACCGATGATATAAAAGCTCTGATCAAAATCCCCAACATTGAGCTTTCAGTGGGAATCAAAGAAGATATCATTCTGTTTATTAATATGTTTTACGAAGAGAAGCCAATAGATCCCAAGGAATCGTCTCTTGATTTTGATGATATTGTTCCTGATATCAGCTTTGATGAAGAAAATGAAGAGGCGGTTGAGTCTATGGATGAATCCACCAGCCAGGTGGTCCGCCTGGTGGATCAGATTCTGGTGGTGGCTTATCGGAGCGGTGTTTCGGATATTCATATTGAACCATCGCCTGTTACTAATAAAACGGGGATCAGGTTCCGAATGGATGGTGTTTGTCAGGAATATCTGAAAGTTCCGAACACAATGGCCAGAGGGATTTTATCCCGAATCAAGATCATGTGCAATCTTGATATATCCGAGCGCAGGCTGCCTCAGGACGGGAAAATAAAGTTTCGTAGAAAGGGGGTTCCACCTTTTGAGCTTCGGGTGGCGACCATTCCATCAACGGGCGGATTTGAAGATGCAGTGCTGAGGCTTTTGGCAAAGGCAGGAGCCATGAAGCTGGCGCAGATGGGACTGAATGAGCGAAATTTAAAGATCATGGAAAAGTTGTTGATTCAGCCTTATGGCATGATTCTGGTAGTGGGTCCGACTGGTTCCGGAAAAACTACAACCCTTCATGCCGCATTAGGGCACATCAATAAACCTGGCATCAAGATATGGACTGCTGAGGATCCGGTTGAAATTACGCAGGATGGGCTGCGACAAGTTGAGATAAAACCTCGAATTGGCCTGGATTTCGCCAGGGTCATGCGATCATTTCTTCGAGCAGATCCTGATGTGATCATGATTGGTGAAATGCGCGATAAAGAGACGGCATCCATCGGAATTGAGGCTTCTTTAACCGGGCATCTTGTGTTTTCTACCCTGCATACCAACAGTGCACCCGAAACCATTACCCGGCTTTTGGACATGGGGATGAATCCCCTGAACTTTTCAGATGCTTTTTTGGGCGTTTTGGCCCAGCGGCTCGTCAGAACTCTTTGCACCAACTGTCGTGAGAGCTATTCTCCAACTGAGGAAGAATTTGCTGATATTGTAGCTGCTTATGGCTCTGATGCCTTCAAACTGACCGGCATAGCCAATACTCAGGATTTTGTCCTCTATCGATCTGCAGGCTGTGATACCTGCTCAGGAAGCGGATACAAAGGGCGGATGGGAATTCATGA
>JBAXVB010000347.1:0-4407 GCA_037129415.1 Deltaproteobacteria bacterium | reverse complement strand
GGGTGTCACTGACAGACCGGTAAATCCGGTGAATCATCCGGGTGTCACTGACAGACCGGTAAATCCGGTGAATCATCCGGGTGTCACTGACAGATCGGTAAATCCGGTGAATCATCCGGGCGGTACGGACCAACTGGGAAAGCCGATGAATCGTCCAGGCTCTGAACAGTGGCAGGATGTCGGTATTATTCACAATCGCCAGCCCAGTGAGACGAGAAAGGATGCATTTGATAGAGGCAAAGATGCCGTTCAAAGTGATCGTTCAACGACAATACAAAACAGGCCTTCCGGCGGCATTGAGAGTATCAACCCCGGCGGCAGTACAGTGAAACAGCAGAGTGATCGTGGACTTCCAGGCCAAAACGTACCGGCGCAAAAGCCCGTCCAGACGATTCAGGGCGATAAAATCGGTCAAAGTGGCGTAGGTGGCGTACCCAATACCAGCGGCGGTGACGGTCATCCAGGAAGCGGAGGAGTCATTCCCAGCACAGGCGGCAGTGTTCCCAATATCGGTGGTGCTGGACATGGCGGACTTCCCGGTAGCGGCGGCCAAGATGGCTTTCGTCGCCAGCAATAGGCAGTCTTATCGTGGGAAACCGGCCCGTACACCCGTTTAAACACGTTTTTGTTTTTTACCGTCATTATGCAGGCAGACTCCCAACACCATTTTCTGCTTGACAGAACAAAACCATTCGTATATCAAAAAAAAGAAACAATGTTTCGCTTTGAAATTTGACGATTGTTTCAGATGCTGATATGTATTAGATATCAATGTGTTATTAATTGTTACTGTCTGATAGGTTCAATTTTACAATATCCATTATAATTAGTTTTTATCTTTAATAACATATAGTTAAGACAAAGTGTTTTTCATGGACAATCGGTAAAATGATCTTTACAGTAACAAAGTTTTTATGTTTGAAATCCACAACCGAGTAAAAAAAGACGCAACGGACGCAGGGAAGACAATAATTCCATTGAATATTTTCTTTGCGATCTTAGTGATCTTTGCGTCTTTGCGGTGAATAAAAAACTTAGTCATTTGCCGCTCAAAGTATAATGAGTGGCTTTCGTTAACCAATCACCAATCACTATACAAGGAGTCATGTCATGGACAAGAAAGTAACAGTAATCGGCGCTGGAAATGTGGGGGCCACAGCAGCCCAGAGACTGGCGGAAAAAGAGTTGTGCGATGTCGTTCTGATTGACATTGTTGAGGGCGTTCCCCAAGGTAAGGCCCTGGACTTGGCGGAAGCAGCGCCCATTGAAAAACATGACGCACATCTCACCGGCTCCAACAGCTATGAAGCTTCAGCAGGATCGGATATCGTCATCATCACCGCGGGAATTCCCCGAAAACCCGGAATGAGCCGGGACGATCTAATTGGTGTCAATGCAGGCATCGTCAAAAAAGTATCCCAGGAAGTGGCGAAATATTCACCCAATGCCATCATTATTGTTGTCAGCAACCCGCTGGATGCCATGTGTCATGTAGCGTATGAAGCCAGCGGATTTCCCAAGAACAGGGTTATTGGTATGGCCGGGGTACTGGATTCAGCACGTTTCAGAGCCTTCATCGCCATGGAGCTGAATGTGTCGGTGGAAAACACGCATGCCTTTGTTCTGGGCGGCCACGGCGATACCATGGTTCCCCTGCCCCGCTATTCCACGGTTGCGGGCATTCCGATTACTGAACTGATGTCCAAGGAACGAATTGATGCCTTGGTCAAACGAACAGCTACCGGCGGTGCGGAAATCGTCAGTCTGCTGAAAACCGGCAGCGCTTATTACGCTCCGGCATCCGCAGCGGTTGAAATGGCGGAGGCCATCCTGAAAGACAAGAAAAAGATACTACCCTGCGCGGTTCTGCTTCAGGGGGAATACGGGTTCCATGATCTTTTTATCGGCGTTCCCGTTAAACTCGGCGCCAAAGGCGTTGAGAAAATCTTCGAAATCAAACTGCTGGACGAAGAAAAAATCGCCCTTCAGAAATCAGCGGCTGCAGTTGAAGAGCTTAAAGGCGTATTGAAAAAACTGGCATAATATAACCGTTCACTCCCTCTCCCATCGGGAGGGGGCCGGGGGGAGGGCAAGTGGTTGGCTTGACAGCATTTTATGATGTTGTAGCCAAATCCATCAGATAAAATCTTCAACCTCAGAATCCGGTTTGCTGAAATCAGCTACGAATTCCTCATCTCTCTCAGCTTCATCCGGCTGGTTCTCATCTGAATCTTCCTCTTCATCAACACCATCATGAAGCTGTTTTTTGATCAGGATCACCTGGTCCGGAAATACCTTTTTGGATATTTCAATATAATGGCGGGCCAGTTTTTCTCCGCCCAGCTTCAAATACACCAGTAGGGCGGATAGAAGCTTTTCGTCATCCCGCTGCTCGGATGGAATCCTGTTCAATAGCCGCCTGATCGATCCTTGAAACTCATCGGGAATGATCATTTTTTCAGACATACGAATCTCCTGAATTGGTTATAGGATCGCCGCACCCCAGTGCGGCAATTATGACGACAAAAATATGGCGCGGTTTATCAATGACTACACGAGCCGCACTGGGGTGCGGCGATCCCGGGAAAGTTCCAGGGTAAGAACACAAACAGCATTAATCATCAAAATCGCCTTTGGCGCCTTTATCCGCTTCAACAGATAAAAAACGGACGGCAATCCCTTCAGGTGTCCAATCTGAAGGCGCTTCTATCCGTCCGGCCTTTGGCCCCGGATCATAAGAATTTGCTCTTAGAATGGCCTCAATGGCCAGCGGAGCCGTGTCAACTGAGTTAAGCACCGTCATCAACATCTGATAAATAAAATCTTCCACCCTTTTGGACATGCGGTCTCGAATCGCTTTGGGCTGAGCGAGGAGTTTGCTTTCAAACGGGAGGTTAAGTTTTTTATAATCACCTTTTTTAAGGCCCTTGGCATCCGAATATGCCACCATCTCCTGCCACAGTTCTTCAGTAACGCCTTGACCCTTAACCTTGATGAATTGTCCATCAGAATCCAGAATAGCGTTTCCATAATCATTGACTTCAAGCCCCCAGGAAATCATCTGAAGAGCCGTCGCCACGTTGGCCTTGGTGGTTCGGGTCAGCGAGGCGATTTCCCTGAGGCGATCCGAGCTGTTTCCTGATGTGCCATGCTGAGCCCCAGAAACGCTGTAAGGAGTCAGTGCCTCATGAATGCTTTGAGTCAAGCCAACCTGAATCCCTTGATCGCTAGCTTCAATGCCATGAGTGGTTCCATTGTTCAGGGCGATCCAATCCGGGAAAATGTTGTGAGCATTTAACCCCCGAATCAAAAACAGAGCCTCATCTACCGTAGATAGACCGGTTTTGCCTTTTATTTCACCCACCTCGGTTTCAAGTCCCGCCCACTTGGGAATAAATGGAACCAGCGCAAGATTGGCCAGCAGGTTTTGGTCATCCGGCATGTGCGAGGCATCAACAGCAATGGATGTAATACCGGCTTCAAAAATGGTTGGGATCTCAACCATTGCCTGTGCAACGTCATCCTGAGATTTTATTCCGTAGTGATCCGCGTGAATGGCGACCGGAATGGTGATGCCCATCTCATTGCACAGGGTGTCCACCTGCCGGGCGACGTTCCAGAAGTTGACTGCGCAGTAAGTTCCTTCAGACTTGGCGATCTCAATGATGATAACGGAATTGGCCCGCTGGGCGGCGGCAAGCGCACCCCGAATGACAAATACATTTCTCCCGTTCGCCGCCATCGCAATGGCTTTGCCTTTGGCCAGCATGGCTCGGTCAATATATTTTCCACTAACAATCAGTGCTTTTGAATTGGGGAACAACTGCACAATGTTGGGGGGTCTGCCCACAGTCAGGGCAGTTTCAAAATCCTTAGATCTCTTACAGGAATGTTCAGTCACGTTAAAACTCCTTTTAGTTTTTCATCCATTTTGTAGAGACAGTATTCAATGTCAATGACATTGAGACAGCTTTCACTAACATATATCGCGAAGTGGCATAGTCCAGGCTTTCCATAAACTCCCTCTCCCAGCGGGAGAGGGTTGGGGTGGGGGTTCAAAAACGTAAAATCATGCCCTTTAGCAGCATAAATCATTTGCCATGACGGTTCTTGTTTCAAAGCTTGTAAAATCTGACAGCCACAGGTGAATAGCTTCCGACACACCGCCATGATCGTGGGATGCTACGCAAGCAAATCGATTTTTCAGTACATCGGGAGCATTGTCAACCAGAAAAGCAGTCCCTGCCCATTCGAGCAAATCCAGATCATTGTAGTCGTTACCTACGGCCAGAACAAGCTTCTTATCAATATTCAATCGGTCGGTGAGCCATGCGGCGCACTGGCTTTTACTGACGCCAGGTGCAAAAACCTCAATCCAGGTGGATTTGCCGTCTAAAGGCGAAGTGG
>JBAXVB010000346.1:0-4407 GCA_037129415.1 Deltaproteobacteria bacterium | reverse complement strand
AACGGCTGTTATGAGAAACGTGAGTTGACACACTACTGAATTCAGCGTATTGGTCTTCATATAAATATAATTGCCCGATTATCGACGTAATTTTTCGTTATTATAAACACATCTGTTCAATTTGTTTGAATAAAATTAACGTGTTTGGAGGAGATGAAAATGACAGTACAAAGTCAATATAAAATTCTTTGTGTGGATGATGAAAAAGATATCCTGGATACATTGTACGATACTTTTATCGACACATATCAGGTTAAAATCGCTCTGAATGGTGAGGATGCACTAAAAATCCTTGCTGAGGAGGACATTTTCGCCGTGATTTCAGATCAGCGGATGCCTGGAATGACCGGAACGGAACTTATGGCGAAGGTGCATCAAATAAAACCAAAATGCAAAAAAATACTCCTGACCGGTTATGCGGATATCAATGCCTCCATTGATGCCATCAACATAGGAAGGGTGGATAGATATTTCAGCAAACCCTGGGACAATGAAAAAATTATTATGACCGTCAATAGTTTTTTGTCGCTTTACAAGGCGGATGTTTTTTTAGAAAAAATGTGCAAAGACGGTGAAATTATCAAGAAGAATTTTGACAACGCAAATTATTTTCACAACCTCCTGGTGAGCTTTATAGAAAGCTATCCCTCAGGTATTTGTATCATTAATGAAAAAGGCCAGATTGAGTATCTGAATAGCAAAGGCTTGGAAATCCTGTCTTGTTCCGACCTTGAAAAGATTAAAGGTCGACCTTACAAAGAACTATTCCAGATAGATGCTTCGCTTGAGGAGAAATATTCAAAAGGCGAACTTGTATTTAATAAAGTTACTGTCACAGACGTTGACCATTTAATCAAGTCGTTGAATCTAAGCATGACATTTAATAATGAGAGCGGTGATTTCCTGCCAATTGGCTTTATTTTTAAGGCTATTTGACTTTTAGATGGGATTTGGCTGATGGAAAACCAGCTTTGTATGTGACTTTCCGCCATTTAAAATTAATTTGATTTTAATTAAGACAGCTTGCGTTCAGCTCAAATACCATCCGCTTTTCTATAGCCTCTATGAAATTTAAACGATTTATTTTTTTCATTGCCGCATTCGACTTGCTCATCCTCAAACTATCTTTCTTGTTATAATCCAATGTTATTGTCCGCCCACAATTGGCAGTCTGAATTCGTGTGATGATATTATCACGTTCTGACGCTGATTTTTCTTTTCCAGATGGTTTTTTATCGGTATTTTTCTTAAAACTGTAGCATATTTTTACGGAGATTTTAACATGCATCAGGCTGCCACAATCTTAATCATTGAAAGTGATCCGGAATTGCTTGACTTGATCTCCAAAACATTGGGACAGCGGTATCGTATTGTGAAAGCGAAAAATCAAGATGAAGTTTTGGACACCTTCTCCGCAAATACCATTGATCTGATCCTGTCTGATCAGCCCCTGACCCGAATGAAACAGTCTTGTATTTTAAACTACGGCGGAGACCAGGTGGCGGCCGGAAGATATTTTGGTCCGCCGGTTCTGCTGACGAGTTATACCGAAATACATTCGTTTATCCGCTTGATTCAAGAAACGAATTCGGAAAAAGACATGCCTTCAATACTGGCAGGAAAGGAAATCGCCAGTATTGTGATGGACGTGTTGTTTGCCCACCTGACACACCAGGTTGAAAAAAATGAAAAAAACAAGGCCGTACTTGAAAAAACAGGTCGGATGGCGGCATTAGGGGAACTACTGCCGGGAATAGTCCATGAAATCAGCAATCCATTGAGTTTTATCAGTTCCAATCTGGATAATTTAAGAAAATTCATCCCTAAAATACTTGTTTTCATTGATGATTTATGCACATTACCGGTGAATGACATGGTTAAGGCCATCATCCTTGAACAAAAAAAAGCCATCAACTATGATTACCTCAAAAACCGGTTACTGGAAATCGTTGAACGCTCCCAGTCCGGTGCTGAAAGGGCCAAAACCATTCTGGACGATGTTCGGAGAGTAGCGAAATCATCAATGTCCGAAGAATTTATCAAAGTTGATATCAATCGGGCCATTGAAGCCACGTTGAACATCATGCACAATGAATTTAAAAACCGGATCACCATTGAAAAGATTTTGGGCAGTCTGCCTGAAGTTGAATGCCATATCGGTCAAATCAATCAGGTTCTCATGAACATATTAATCAACGCCTGCCACGCCATTGAAAAGGATGGACGCATAGTGATTGTCACTCGCATATTACCAGGTGAGCAGGTAAGCATTGAAATCAGTGATTCCGGCAAGGGAATTGCTGAAGAAGATATGAAACGGATTTTTGAACCGTTTTTTACCACCAAACCCGAAAATATCGGCACTGGTCTTGGCCTTCCAATCAGCCGCGATATCATCAAGAAGCACCATGGCGAAATTGAAATTGTTTCTCAGCCTGGCATGGGGACGCATGTCACCGTCATCCTGCCGGTAAAACACTAAAATCGTATCTTATTAATGTATTGAGGCTTCGATCATGACAGAGGTAAATAACGAAATACGCCTGCGAGCAGAGGAGATGGTTCGGGTAAAAGCGGCTTTGTCGCCGGAAAACCTGGAGGCGATGCCGTCCGAAGAAATGCGGCAGACGATCTACGAACTGCGTGTGCGTCAGGTCGAACTGGAGATACAAAACGAGGAACTTAGTACAGCGCAAGGTGAACTGAACGCTGTGCGGGCGCTGGCCGGAGCAAACAAGCTGCTCGCGCAACAAATTGAAGAACGCAAGCGAATTGATGAAGCTCTGCAGGTGGAACGTAATAAGTTCAAATCCATTTTGGAGGCTATGCCGGATGGTGTTTACATCGTCAATCAGCAATACGATATCGAGTACACGAACCCTGTGGTTGAAAAAGAATTTGGGCCGGTCAAAGGCCGCAAGTGCTACGAGTATTTGCATGACAGGATGGAAATCTGCCCCTGGTGCAAGAATCAGGAGGTGTTTTCGGGAAAAAGCGTTCAGTGGGAATGGCATTCCTCAAAAAACGACAAGACTTATGACCGTATTGATACTCCATTATTCAATACTTGTGGGACCATTTCCAAATTACAGATTTTCTATGACATTACCAAGCGTAAACATGCCGAGAATGAGCTTCGTGAATATGAAAAGCAACTTCGAGACCTGTCTTTTCAGCTTTTGACAGCTCAGGAAACAGAGCGGAGACGAATTGCAAGAGAACTGCATGATGAACTTGGCGGGGCGATGGCTGTCCTGAAACTTAGAGTCAGTTTTATAGAAAAGAACCTTCAACCGGGCCAGACGATGATCAGTGAGGAATGCAGACAGACACTGCAGTATATTGATCAGATCATTAACAATGTGCATCGTCTTTCCCGCGACTTAAGCCCCTCCATCCTCGAAGATATCGGCTTAACATCCGCCCTGAAATGGCAGATCGATAATTTTGTTGGACATTATGGTGTCAAAGTGGCCACCGATATTGAAAATATTGATCATTTGCTTCCAAAAGATGATCAGATCATGATATACAGAACCTTTCAGGAGGCCCTCACAAACATCGGCAAGCACGCACAGGCCAAAAATATTGCGGTTGCAGTAAGAACATGTGATGACAGGATTTCCTTCCTCGTAGAGGATGACGGCAGGGGATTCGATGTGGAGGAACTGTCCGCTAAAAAGTTATCAGAAAAGGGCATGGGGTTGGCATCCATGAAGGAACGGGCCAAGATGCTGGGCGGATCGCTTCATCTGTGGAGTGAGAAGGGAAAGGGGACGCGAATCGCTTTTTCAATCCCCATAACAAAGGTTGAAAGACTCTGATGGGAAATTTCCATATCGTTTTGGCCGATGATCACACGCTGTTTCGGCAGGGGCTTAAGAGTCTTATCTTTGGCGTCGCCGATCTTGTGGTTGTGGGAGAAGCCGGCGATGGTCTCGAACTGCTCAATCTCCTGAAGTCAAAAAAAGCGCCTCCGGATATGGTGATTCTCGACATCTCCATGCCGAACCTCAGGGGTATTGAAGCTATCCCCGAAATCAGGATTATAAATCCGAAGGTTAAAATATTGATCGTAACAAATCACCAGGACAAGGAATATCTGTATCAGTCTCTTGCCGCCGGAGCTGATGGATACTTTCTGAAACAGGATGCCGATACGGAACTGTTCGCCGCCATAGAGCTAATTCGAAAAGGGCGTATTTATGTGCCGCCACGTCTCTCCGAGAAGTTGGAGGATGCTTGGGAAAACATCCGAAAGGGGCTATGTAGATCCGATTTGACGACCCGGGAAAGAGAAGTCTTGAAATTGATTGCGGAGGGGAAGGCGAACCAACAAATTGCCGACGATCTCTTTGTCAGCGTACACACCGTGGAACGCCACCGCGCCAACATTATGCAAAAATT
>JBAXVB010000345.1:0-4416 GCA_037129415.1 Deltaproteobacteria bacterium | reverse complement strand
ATCGCCCGCATCGTCCTGACCGTCCAACACCATTTCTGTAGCCTGCCCTATCGGCCAACTACCGGTCTGCTCTGAAAAAACAGGTTATTGGCCAAAGTTATTCCCGATCGGTATCAAAACCCTTTACTTTTGATTTGAAGGCGGATATATTACTCATCGGTAATAATATTGTAAGACAAGATTATTTTATTGGGTGATAGATGTCTCAGTTGCCAACCGGTAATATCAACACAACAGTTGACTTCGGCAAAGTCATTCGAGCCAAACGAAAAAAGGACGGCTTGACTCAGGCCGAGTTAGCCGCCATCTGCGGGTTTGGGAATCGCTTCCAGGTTGATCTTGAGAGCGGAAAACCGACAGTGCAGATGGGCAAGGCTTTGGAAGTTTTGCAAAGCCTTGGTCTGCAGGTTCATATCGTACCCCGTGGTTGGCATGACAAAGTTGAAGAATAATGGATGCAATCCTGAATGTTTTCCTGCATCATTTCCCGGTAGGCAAACTCTGGCTCGACGACAGGCGGTGCTTCGTCTTTCAGTACGACTCATGCTGGCTTGAAAGGCCGGAAGCGATCCCCTTGTCTCTTTCCTTGCCGCTGCGTACTCAACCTCATGAGAGTGATGCGTCCAGACCTTTTTTTTCCAACCTCCTCCCGGAGGCTGGTATCCGTCAAGCCATCGCCCGCAGGTTGGGGGTGTCTGAGCAGAACGACTTCGCCCTGCTGTGGGCGTTAGGCGGTGAATGCGCGGGAGCGGTTATTCTTTTACCGGAAGGGCAGAATCCTGCCGCGAACAATGACTATGTTCCGCTTAATGAGGATACGCTCCACGAGATAATAGCATCTCTTCCGAAACATCCCCTGCTGGCTGGTGATGAAGGGATACGGCTATCGCTGGCTGGGGCTCAGAACAAGCTTCCCGTATATATCAAAAACAATATTATTCATCTGCCAAAGTCAGGCTCGCCGAGTTCACATATTATTAAACCGCCGATCATGGATATGGATGGCACGGTAGAAAACGAAGCTTTCTGTATGACACTGGCCGGAGATATGGGCATTCCAATCCCTCGCGTCATTGTCCGAACAGGCAAGGATACTCTCTACTTGATAGAACGATATGATAGAGCCACAGATCAGGATGGGAATCTCGTCCGCATCCACCAGGAAGATTTCTGCCAGGCGCTGGGAGTCCCGCCAGACCAGAAATACGAAAACGAAGGTGGCCCTTCTATGAAGATGTGTTTCGGATTATTGAAGGAATACAGTATCCACCCCGCCGCAGATATAAAGATTTTGTTAAACTGGGTTCTCTTTAATTTGCTCGTTGGAAATGCGGATGCCCACGCTAAAAATATCTCATTGATATTTACGGGGTCCGGCCCGAAGCTTGCGCCTTTTTACGACATCCTTTGCACTGCAGTGTATGTGGGGCTGACAGATAAGATGGCTATGCGAATAGGTGGAGAGAACCGCCCCAAGTGGATTCAAACACGCCACCTGGAACGATTCTCTCAGGAGACTGGGATCAAGTCGAGAATGGTTTTTTCGGTGTTACATGGGATGGCTGAAGCGATTGTTCCGGCATCCGAAGAAGTAGCGATAAAGTTTGAAGAAATATATAGAAAAGCACCGATAATTCAGAAGGTTCTGGCTATGATTCAAAAGCGCTCCCGAGGCGTTCTCATGACTCTTGGGCATTGATCAATACATACTTCGTTGCAATCAAAAAACACGGGAACTATCTGACCTCGTTCACTATAGAATCCGTGAACGCTGAAACTTACTGCGTCCACTTTTCCTTTTCTATTGCATAGTCCACCAGTTTGGTCACTCTATCTTCAGTGATTGGCGGAACTGGTATATGTGGTATGGCGCGATCCGTGTTGGTACGGTCGAATACGGGATTATTGGAAAAGTGGAACAAGATGGTCTTCATCTGGCGCCAAACCATACGCTCTATCAAATTGCGCGGCTCCGTAATTGTAGTTCCGGCTCCGGAAAAATGGACTCCACCCAGGTTGAACCGTTTGCAAATATAGTCCATGGTCCACTGATGACTTGGGGGATCAGTGTGCGTAAGATGAAAGATATTGTTATGATTGTCCGTTTTCTCAATGATTGCCACCGCCGCCTTGGCAACGTAATCCACAGGGACGATGTTGGTGGCGGCATGGGAGTCTGCAGGCAGATTTATACCGAGATTCAGTCTGTTTGAGTCTTTACTTTCATGTAATAGCCGGTCAAGAAGATGCAAGGCCTGGAGCAAGATATACCAACCGGTGAAGGATTTGCAGCGAGCAGTTTCGGAATGTCCCACAATGATTGATGGCCGCAGCAAGGTGGCTTTCCCATGCCAAAGCTGCTCAGCTTCCCATTTGCTTTCTTCATACACATTCACGAAATCGCCTCGCGGATGGTTGATCTCCCGGATTATAGCATCTTGAACCAGGCCGCATACATAAGCCGTGCTGATAATATGTACCTGCATGGGAACGCGCGCTAAAAGTCGAACCAAAACCTTTGCACTGCCAAGATTGGTTCTTAATGGCTCCCCAAATTTGTCCATATAAAGTCGAGTGGAGGCGGCGCTGTGCAGCAGAGTATCCACCTGGTCGATTCCAGGATGTTGCTGACACAATTTATCCCACTGTTCATCCAGTTCGAGAACCTCGCACTTGAACCAATGAAGGCTGTCGGCATCGCGGGGTAAACCCAAACTGCCCAGAAATCGGATTGTGTCCAGCCGCCTGGATTCACTTCGGTAGAGAGCCCAGACTTTATGCCCCCTCTGCAAAAGTTCAACCAGGAGATATTCCCCAAGAAAACCGGTTCCACCGGTAAGCAGCACCTTCATCGCTCCGCTCATCATTTCCTCCTTGCCCACCGAATAAAAACAACAAATTCCTCCCAATTGGAAGTGTCTTGATTACCCTGATATACTCCATACAATCGCATATAAAAACACTTTTTGAGCCATTGTCCGAATTTGGCGTTTTTTTGATTGACAAAATGGGTAATAAGGTGCCAATTGCGTTTTATGTATAGTGAATTTGATAAACCTGCAATCGGCTTTCTGTTCTTCCCGGAGCACATCTCTTCCTCGGTGGTGGAGACCGCAAGGCGGACCGGGGTGAAGGCGGTATTCGACCTGACCGGGATTGATGCCGCTGCAAGTACTGGAGCGCTCCTTCAGGCCAACACCGCTTCAGATGCAGTGGAGCTGAAGCTCTCTTCCGATGCCCTGCTCAATCCAGCCTTGCCTGACTTTCTGAGAAAGACGAACATAACCACGATATGGGTGGAGCTTCATGAGGCGCTCGTACCTGATATCGGGGCGCTCCTGGAAAAGATTTCCAGGCTGTCGGATGTATTGACCATAATTCCCATCTTGGGGAGCGTGCCTCTTATCCGAAATATTATTGAAAATCATCCGGAAATCAGAGTCATAGCGCTCAAGGGAAACGAAGCGTCAGGCTTTGTCGGAAGTGAAACGATTTTCATTCTCTACGCCGCCGTGCGGCAAATGATTCAGGATCGGGATAAAGCTCCTGCTCTTGCCATCTGGGGGAGCGTGGCTCTTGCCGAGGCGGCGGCTGCATTTCTTGCAACCGGATCGAAACGCATCGTTTTCGAGAGTGTACACTGGCTAACGGATATTTTCGCGACCTTCGAAGACTTTCGCAACAAGGCCGGCAATCTGCGGCCCGATCATACTGATCTTGTGGGACTAAGCCTTGGGACACCATGCCGTCTGTTCAACAAGGGCAATTCCAGGGCTGTTAAGGAACTGAAAGACTATGCAAGTTCGCTGTGCGACTTTGAAATCACGGATGCAAAACAGAGGGAATTCTGCAAAAGTATCCAGCGCCGGTTGACGCCGCCCAATCGTGGCGCGTTCGGTCGTGACGAGCTTGTCGCCATGGGAATTGAGGCTTCTTTTGCATCATCCTTCGTAAACCGATATGGCGCCGGGACCGAAACCGCTATTGCCGGATTTATAAAACAAATTGACAAGCATCTTGCGGATGCACCCAAAGCCATTAGTGCATTCACAAGCAGTCAGGTGGCCCGGGAAATGGGTGTGCGTTATCCCTTTATTCAAGGAGCTATGACCTGGATTACCGACAATCCGGACTTTGCAAAGCGCATTGCCGAAGCGGGCGGGTTAGCCACGATAGCCTTGGGAATGATGGATGAAGACGATCTTGAGAAGAGACTCGGAAATCTGTCCCGGATAATGGGTGATTTCCCCTACGCTGTAAACATCATCACCCTGAACGAGAATCCGTTTCGGGAAGTGCAACTGGCATGGATCAAACGCACAAGGCCGCGTTTTGCGGTTATCGCGGCGGGTGAGCCTTCCCATGCAGCCAGTCTCATATCTTCCGGTATAGAAACCATCTACATCGCTCCCAATG
>JBAXVB010000344.1:0-4434 GCA_037129415.1 Deltaproteobacteria bacterium | reverse complement strand
GCCTTTACCGCCCGCTCCGGGCTTTCGTAAAACACACCCTTATACCGGCTGTCGTTGATGCTGCAAACGGTTTTGTCCTGGCATTCCTTCAGAAGGCTGACTCCGAACACAGGTTTTTCACAGCTTTCCATCAAACCAACTATATGCTGAACATATTCGTCTTCAAACTCCAGCAGCTTCTCGCCCATCATGGCCAGAAACTCCGGTGAATAGGTCGGGTCTGCTTTGGATATGGATTCGGCCAGTTTATTGGCAAGAATCCTTCGGCCCATGATGCCAAGGTTGATCACCGCATCACAGCCGTCCCATTTCATCAGGGCCTCCATAATCCGGATGGGAATGGTCATGTCATTTTCACCAACGATATCAACAGGATTTGAATGGCTCCAATAGGGCGGCAATATGGTATTGAGATTGTCGGTCAGCTCCTGTGAAAGTTCTGGAACCTCAATATGGTATTCCGAACACAGATCGGCCGTTATAACCCCCCACCCGCCTCCAAGAGTCATGATGGCGGCCCGGTTTCCTTTGGGAAGGGGCAGGGACGAAAACGCAGCCGACAGATCCAGAAGATCCATCGATCGTTCCACTTTGACAATTCCAGCCTGCCTGCAAACAGCGTCAAAAATACGGGAATCCGAACTCAAGGCTCCGGTATGACTGGCCGCAGCCTTGTTTCCGGCCAGACTCTGCCCGCCTTTCAAGAGGACAATGGGCTTTTGTTTGCTGACGCGACGGCAGCTTTCCAGAAAACGTCTGCCGTTTTTAACGCTTTCCACATACAGCATAACGGTTTGCGTTAATGAATCCTTTTCAAAGGCATCTACATAATCCTCAATGGTTACCATGGCTTCATTGCCGGAGCCGCAAAAGGCGCGAATCCCGATGCCCTGCTGCTCAGCAAAGGCCAGCAGTTGGGTGCCCATATTTCCGGACTGGGCGACCACGGCCGTTGATCCGGGTTCCGGCAATACATGGCTTCCGGTACAATACAGGTGGATATGCGGGTTACAAATTCCCATGGTATTGGGACCAATAACCAGAATACCATTTTGTGAGGCTTTTTGAATGAGTTCTTCTTCCAGGGCCTTTCCGGAAGGACCGACTTCAGCAAAACCCGATGAGATCAGCAGCATGTTAACAATGCCCTTGGCCTTAAACTGAGGCAGCAGATCCATGACACCAGCGGCAGGTACAGTCACCACGGCCAGATCAATTTTTCCCGGAATATCGGCGACCGAACGAAAAACAGGGCGATCTGCAATTGTTCCACCTTTGGGATTGACCAGATAAATCTCTCCTTTGTAACCCCTGCCTGCGGTAATGGTGAAGAGCGTGTGCCCCCATTTACCGAGTGCGGCTGAAGCCCCGACAAAGGCAATGGAATGAGGGTGAAAAAGCGAGCCAATGGCATAAGGATCAATAGCCGGAAGAAATTTCTGCAATTCGATCTCTTGCTTCAGGACAATTAGGGCATCCACAGCTCGTACACTGCCGTCTGCTGATATTAACAAAGGATTGATATCGATTTCGGAAATCTGGGGGTGGGCCAGGGCAAGCCTGGAAATGCCCATCAAGGTTTGAACCAGGGCGTTCCTGTCGGCGGCGGCTTCTCCCCTGAAAGCCTCCAGAATCCGCCTGGACTTGATTTCATCGATCATCTCCAGGGCATCGGACTGGGTAAGGGGCGCTACCCGAAACGTGACATCAGCAAGCGCTTCGGTAAAAACGCCTCCCAGTCCCAGCATGACGACGGGCCCGAACTGCTTATCCCGAAACAGGCCGGCAACCAGCTCGCGTTTTCCTTGGATAAACGGCTGAATGAGAAAGCCTTCAAGTTCCAATCCGGCCTCAGTTGACATGGCCGTTGCGGCAGCGATCACGGCCTGCGAAGAAGTCAGGTTAATTGCAACCAGCCCCCGTTCGGTTTTATGCAGCAGAGTTGATCCCAGGGCCTTTAACACAACAGGAAACCCCATTGCTTCGGCGACCAAGGCTGCATCATTAACATTTTGTGCGATTTTTTCCGGAACCACCGGAACTCCAAAAGCTGATATCAGACTTTTGGATTCATATTCGTTCAGAGCATGTTTGCCCAGAGACAGGGCTTTTTCAAGGACTTGCACGGATAGCCTCCTTTATTAAATGTTTTCGAAGCTTATAACCGAGGCATCAGGGATTTGTCAATTTATCAAAGGCGAAATGGCTATTCTTTGGCATGACAGCATTTCCCACCTCCCAACCTTCCCCCGTTGAGGCAGGCGATGAGTCCGTATTCAACACCAGCTCCCGCTGCTGGTGGACGGGTGCCGCACTGGGGTGCGGCGCTCCCAGGAGGGTCTGAACATTTACGTTTTTTGAGTCCTTGCTTTTTGAATCAGATGTGACTATATTCCGGCAATATCGACCATGAGCAGTTTTTTTTAACACCCTATTACAGCATAGATGATTACAATGAATATTCAAGATGAAACCATGCCCAATCCCAAAGAAATAGAAAAAGAAATCGGTGAATTCCTGGCGAAAAGATTTGGGGGTTCTGTGAAGATGGTGTCCCAGGAAGTGTTTCCTCAGGAAAATATCCTGGATGATTCCGATAAAACTCCGAAATCGGAAAATCCGTTTCATTTCGATATGAAACCGGAAGAACTTATTACCCATCTGGATCAATATATCGTCAAGCAGGATCATGCCAAGGCAGTTCTGGCAACCAAAATCTGCACACATTTCAACCGCATAAAGCACGCAAATTCCGTATCAGATTCCGCGCACGACATGGTGGGCAGCATCAAAAACAATGTTTTGATGATTGGCCCGACCGGCGTGGGAAAAACATATCTGATCAAGTTGATAGCCAAAAAAATCGGAGTTCCCTTTGTCAAGGGAGACGCCACCAAATTCAGCGAAACCGGCTATGTTGGTGGAGATGTGGAAGATCTGGTGCGGGACCTGTTACGGGAAGCTGATGACAACATCGAACTGGCGCAAAATGGCATCATCTACATTGATGAAATCGACAAAATCGCCGGAAGCCGGAACATGATTGGTGCTGACGTATCCCGAACCGGTGTTCAGCGTGCGCTTTTAAAGCCCATGGAAGAAACCGAAGTAGATCTCAGGGTGCCCCATGATCCTATTTCCATGCTGCAAGAAATCGAACGATTCCGAAAAACCGGCAGCCGCGACAAGCGATCGCTCAACACCAAAAACGTCCTGTTTATCATGAGCGGGGCTTTCGGCGATCTGACGGAAATCATACATCGCCGAATGACCAGCCAGAACATTGGCTTTGGAGCCGCCGTCAAAACCCATCAGGACCGCCAGAACATTTTGAGTGAAGTTAAATCCGAGGATCTGATCGAATTCGGGTTTGAATCCGAATTTGTCGGTCGCCTTCCGGTCCGGGCCATATTTGAACGGCTCACCGAAGATGATCTGTTTGAAATTCTCAAAAATCCCAACAATCCGGTCATTCTGGGCAAAAAACTTGATTTTGCGGCATATAACATCGACATCAAATTTGATGATCCGGTTCTAAGGATTCTGGCGCAAAATGCGTTCGCGGAGAATACCGGAGCAAGAGGACTGGTAAGCGCTGTGGAAAAAGCTTTGCTGCTGTTTGAGCGCCACCTTCCATCCACTGATGTCAAAAAATTTCCTGTGACGGTATCTGTCCTGAAAACGCCGGAGCAGGCCCTTTCAAAGCTGATTGATATTGAAAAAAACCATGATGTCATGGAAGAATTTGACAGACTGGCAAAAAATGAGCGCGCCTCCATTAAGGCATACCTTAACGCCAACCGGAAGAATCTTGCAGAAAAATACGGCCTTACCCTTACCCCATCCAGAATGGATATCGTAACATCTTTCTATTCCAAAAATGTGATGGATGTGGGGCATATTATTCATAAAGTCAAATCGCTGTACGATGAAATCAAAAAAATCGAACTCTCCTTCTACAAAAAATATGATATCAACATCGTGATGGAAGATGACGCTATTGACTTTATCATCGAACAACTGGCTAATCCCGCTATTCATGTTGTTGATTTTGAACGGCAACTTTCCATTGATTTTGAACTGGGTCTTAAACTGGTCCGGGAAAAGACCGGTAAAAACCGGTTTTTCATTACCCGCAAAGCTCTGCTGGAACCCGAAACCTTTATCAGCAATCTCATCAAGGATGAACTTCGGAGCGTCGCGTTGAATCTCCCCGATAAACAAACACGCTGAAGCGGCTCCCGACTAACCTGAAAGATAATTCATGATCGGTATATCAAAGCTCTATTGCGGCACGGTTGAACCTTCGGATGCTCTTCGCTATAATCGAATATCATCCAGTCTGCCGTCTCATTTGCTCCAGTTTTCAAGCGACAAGAAACCGGTGGTGGTCTGGAACATGACCCGTCAGTGCAATCTGCGCTGTGTTCACTG
>JBAXVB010000343.1:0-4444 GCA_037129415.1 Deltaproteobacteria bacterium | reverse complement strand
CCCAACGAGATCGCCTCCAGGGCAGGCAGGCAGAATCCCTCGGTGCTGGATGCCGTCATCCATACTTTTGTGTCCAGATAGGTGCGGCGAATGTTCTCCTGGGTGGGTGTGCGCTGAAACCTGACATCATGAAAGGGGAAATCCGGATACTGAACCAAATCAGGGTTCTCGGAACCGAACATGACGATCTTAAGGCCTGGATACCGCTTCCGCAGGATGGTCAGAGCCTCTATCGCTATATCTGTGCGCTTAAGTGGCACAGTAGAATAAAGCAGTCCGACATCATTGGTCCGGTTTATCCCTTCGCCGCTGAAGCAGGAAAGAAAAAAATCCCGTCCGTTGGGGATAACCGGGATATTGTCCTCTCCGGAAAGCGCCTCCACCAGCTCTTTTAACCAACTGGAAATCACGATTTTTTTCAAGGGGAGCCGGAAGGTTGCATCCACATCCTCCCCCTCCTTGGCAAAGACCTTTTCATATCCCTGGATGAGATAGAACTTGCGTCCGCAGCGTTCCGGCAGTTCCGCTGCAATCTGGGCGGTCTGGAAAGCAGTGGCGATTATGCAGTCGCTGTGTGGCAGATACTCCTGTGCAATCTTTGGTGCTTCAATGAGCGTACCGCAAAAGGCGTCCAGGTGATCCCTCTCGTTATGGATCATACGCCTGACCTTGCGGCGCAATCGCTCCCTGAAAGCAAGATCGCGCTTTGGGTAAACAACTGTTACCCGGTGTCCACGCCTGATCAGGGCGTTTCCGTAGCAGGTGACTACCCGCAAGCCGCCGGCAATTCCCTTAAATGGTACGAGAAAAGTTATATCCATAATTGTTCTCTCCTAAAATCCTTGGATATTTGGCCTGTGTAGTTTCCCATGAGCCAGCCTGTATCAGCCCCTCACTGAATCCGAGGATGATGTAAAAAAACTGCACTGTCTGCGTGCCGGAATATACGGTGGCCTGTGTAAATAGCGCTGTCATGATGCTGGCGATCATACACCATGCCAGGCGGATCTCCTTGCTGGATGAGTCGCCTCGTATAGAAAAAATGATCAGCCTTGCCAGAATCCAGATTACGCTGACAATATAGGCATACAGTGAGGCCTTGCCCGATGACAGCACGATCATCAGGTACTCATTGTCCACCGAAGCCTGCCCCTTTACCACCGGAACGGTGAAACGTCCCCATCCCAGAAGCGGCTTTTCGGCAATCACTTCTTTGTAATTGTCCAGCAGTTCCGTGCGATAGGCGGCATTGCGCTGATCCTCGGTGACAGCGTTGGCCCTGTCCACATTGACGTAGGAAATCGCTTTAGGGAGGATGAATATGCTGGCTACGGTCATCAGGCTCAACAGAATCATTGTGGCAAGCCCCTTGTTCTGCGACCAGCCATACCAGATGAGGACCAGACCAAGGAAAATGCCGATGATCGGTGCTCGCGAGATGGACGATATCCCACCACCAATGCAGATAAGGGTGATCCAGAACCCATGTTTGCGCTTCTCAAAGTAGTCGTTCTTCCAGAGCCAGACCGCTAACGGTACAAACATGGTGTAATAATAGCCTGCACAAATCGGGTGCCCGAAGGGGCCAGAGGCCCGTTTCAGTCCGCCGCGCTTCATGCCGCCGCCCCACGGAACCGATTTGGGCCAGATCCTGCGGAGAGGCTCGTCGAACACGTTGAACCAGAAGCGGAATTCGATCATCTGGAAGATCGCTACCACCGCCCCGGTCAGGATGATGATCCGGAACATCTTTATCCGGCTCTCCGGGTCCATAAACCAGGCGCGTGCCATGATGAACGGAAGCAGGCGAATGGTAATATCGTTGTAGAGAATCTTCTGCGCTTCCTTGTAGGCGCTGTTTTGCCATTGCCCGCTAAACACGATTACAAGATGCACCAGAATCAGAACATCCGCTGGCAATAAGCGGTACCCATCGGCCTGGCGGTTGACGATCCATGAAAAGGCGATAGGAAGAAGCACGGCGCTCCAGAATCCCATTTCGGGAATGCCAGCTACAATCTTGGTTTCGTAGTAGATCGGAACAACCGTAAGAACCGGCAGAAAAAAATAGAGGAACAGCTCCTTGGGCTCCTTGTAGAGCAAAAGGCCGATGGTGACAAGCATTAGAAGCAGTATGCTCTTATCCATACGGTATTATCCTCTCCTGAACAAGCGCCGTTTTTTCTCCCGACCCAGGATGTGATAGGCCTGAAGGTTTTTGCGCAGATAGCCGCCTCGAACGAACCCGACCCGATTTAAAACAACCGAGATGACCTTGACACCACAGTCGTCCAACATTGACATGGAGCGCATCAGTTGACCCCAAAGTGAATGCCGCGCCAGCGCAGTCAATATAACCACGTCGGCGATGCCGGCGATTGCCTGGGTATCTGCTGAAAGCAGGATGGGTGGCAGATCGATTACGATCATGTCGAATGAGTTTTTCAGCTCTTCAAGAAGTGTCCTCAAATCCTCGCTGGAATGCGCACGTCCCCCGTGTATCTCCGCAGCGCTTGGGTAGAAGGTGAAGGGAAATTCCTCAACGGCATCGTCGAGAAAACCTTGTGGAAGATTGTCGCCTGAGGCGGTTTTCATGATGCTCTTCAGTGGTTCACGACTTCCAGCAGGGTTGCGGGTGTTCAGGTCGATGTACAAACGGCGGTTTCTTGGTACGGTACTCATGGCCAGAATATTCATGGCCAGCATGGTAACGCCGCAACCATCCCCCAGTCCGGTGAAGGCGAACACTTTTGAGCCGTGCTCCAGCCGTTCCCGGTCCATCTTGACAACGATCTCGGCCAGTTGCTGAGTCATGAAGGATCGTGGATGTCGCCTATGCAGAGAGTAAAGATCGCCATTCGGGATTTTCTCCTCGTCGGTCCGTAGCACAAAGCCGGTAAGTGGGAATCCGAGAATCTTTTCCATGTCGATGGGCCGCTTGATGCGACTGTCGATCATGTCTCGCCCTATGACCACGCCGACACCGGCAAGAAGCGATGCGATAAAGCAGATCGGAACCATTTTGCCTCGTGGATCAACGTTGGGATCTTCCGGTTTCTGCGCCCATGTTGTAACCGTGATACGTCCGGGCGAGGCGAACTCCATCTGAATTTGGTCTGTACGCTCGTTGATCCGGGTAAGACTTTCCATCAGCCGCTGATTTTCCTGGCGTTTGGTCTGGGCGTGCAGCACTGCTGTGTTATATTCCAGTATCTCCTTCTGTGACCGGTCAAGCTCCTTCAGGAGCAGTTTTTCGGCATCCTTCGCTGTCTGGTAGTCAACACGGACGCTTTCTATAGCGAGCTGGTTGTCTTCCAGCAGTTTGTCCCGCACGACCTTCTCCTGGTGTTTCGTGGTCCATTCCAGCAGTCGCTCTACCTGCCCCTCCATTTCCTGCTGGCGCTGCTTCAGCAGGATGTGGCGGGGGTTGTCCACTGTTAATCCCACCATAAGATCATTGATTTCCAGAATACGACCATTGATTTGGTTGATAAGGCCGGACACCCCTTGTCCGCCGTCTATCCGGTCGGCCACCTGCCCGGAGATCGGCATCTTCTTCAGTATGTCCCCCTTGGCATTCAAAGCGTTCATGCGGCTCTCGGCAATGATCCGCTCAGCCACCAGCTTATTGTAAATCTTCTTCAGGTCGGCGAACGACTCGAAATAGATGTAGAGATTTTTCTCTTCGGTGATTGCGGTTCCGTATTTACGGGAAATCTCCTCCAGCCTGCGATAACCTTCATCCAGTTCTTCTTGTACTTTCTGTCTTTCCCGGGTCAACACGTCCAGTTTGTAACTGTCCTGATTGTGGGTGTTTGCCTCGATTGAATTGATATACCCATTGATAACGCAGTTGATCATTTCCGCCAGGCCCTCGCTGCGCGCACCCTCCATGGAAATGGTGATGAGCTGGGTGTCCCGGATCTGCACTACCTTGATGCGGCCGTTAAGGCGGCTGGCGGCTGATGTCATGGATTCACGGGGAAATACCCATTTGAATCCCTGGGATTCATAGTTTTTGATGGCCCATTCCAGAATCGGATAACTGGTGATCACCTTGACCTGGGTTCGCATCCAGTCTTCAAAAGAGTGGATAAAACTGCTGTCCTCCACCCGGTAGAGTATTTTGGGCATGTACGGATTGATGTAGATCAGTCCTTCAGTCCCGTATCCGGGTTTTTTCTTGAGGATAACGTAAGGAACGGTGAGCAAAGTGCCGATAAGCGTGATGGCGACCACAATATGCAGGTACTCGATGATTGCGCCGATCGGATTGAACGGTTTGCTGAATGCGCGCTTCGGGCGCTGAATCGGCTGGCTGATCAATTCATTTACCAAGGGCGTAACCAGTTATGAAGAGCTGGGTAAAGGGGTTGATCATACGCAGGTAGTAGTTGTAATTGGCGATCCCTTTGCGGGGGACGAAGATTATGTCATTTTTGGC
>JBAXVB010000342.1:0-4462 GCA_037129415.1 Deltaproteobacteria bacterium | reverse complement strand
CGTGGACGGTTTTTGCTGATGTGGCAAAGAAAATGAAGAAGGATCGCGATGCAGTCAAGGCCGGGAAAGAGGTCGATGCCCTTAGTACCGGTATCGAATGGCATAAGACTTTCCATAAACTGAAGATCCCGCCCATGGTGCATTTAAGTGTTGCGGGCATTTATTGTTCAGCCTGGTTGCCGATTGGCGTGAGCTTTCTGACTGGATGGCTGGCTGGTATTCTGGGAATTGGAGGCGGTCTCATCCGAATGCCGGCGTTGATCTATTTGCTCGGTTGCCCCACACATGTTGCGGTGGGAACCGACCTTTTTGAGGTTGCGATATCAGGTCTTTACGGTGCGGCATCATACACGTTCAAAGGAAGAACTGAACTGGTAGCCGCCATCATCATGCTGGTGGGTGCGGCTGTCGGCGCGCAGATCGGCTCCGTAGCCACCAAGTACATCAAGGGCTATGGCATCCGCGTCGCCTTTGGTTTGGCTGTAGTCGGCTGCGCACTTTCCATTCTTCTGAAGTTCATCGGCAAATGGTATCCGACTACCGCCACACTGATGGACAACTCGGCGACTGCGCTGATTCTGGGTTTGGTTGCCGCCCTTTCACTGTACATCATTATGGCATTCATCAAAGGCGCCAAGGCGGAGATTGCCGCGAAAAAGGCAAACGCTTGAATTGCAGAAAAATCGGTAAGGGTGAATAATCATTCGCCCCAACTCTAAATACTATTCAAGGAGTCGATATATGATCAGAAAAATATTATGGACAATGATGACCGCAATCCTTTTGCCGATATTTCTTTTCGGGTGTGCGGATTTTGGCACGGTGGATCAGGGAAGGGCGATCGAATTTGACAAGGAAAAGGGGATTGTCACCCTCATTCGGGATGTTAAGCACGATGCCAAGAATCCGGATTACAGTTTTCTGCCGCCTGTCAGCTATCAGAAGCCGGTTAATCCCCAGGAAATGGGCGCAGATCCCAAGGCCGGCTATCGCATGAAGCTGGACACCAAGAAGAAACAAATTGTCATCTTTGACAAGGCCGCCCAAAATTTCAAGACCATTGATTATGTTTCCATTGACGAGCAGGAAAATATTGATAGAAATCACCCATTAGTCTATGATAAAGTAACTGAGAAGGCCAAAAAATTTCCTGCGGTTGACAGAGACAAGAAACAGATCACCATCTATTCCCCGCGTCAGAAGATTCTTGTTACCATCGGTGTGCCGGCCGAGTATTTTGTACTGCCGGATTATACCTGGGATTCAGGGGACGAGGTTCGGATTTATTTTAAAGAACCGGGAAAGGCTTTACGGCTCATGAATATCAGCAAGACGGACATTTTCAAGAAATAGGTTATGTAGAGCCGGCATCCTGCCGGCTGCATGTAAGACAATCCGGACGGGACCAGGTTCCGTCCGGAACATTTCGTCTGAAGGAGTCGGAAAATGATAAATGTGTTCAACAGCGATGCCGAAATGGATGCCCCTGTTGTTGACAAATTGAACCTCGGACAGAAGCTTGTCATCATCACTCTTGATGTGCTGCTTCTGGTTGAATTGTGCATTGCGATGTATTTTGCCAACCTGGCGCCAGATGCTTTTACGCCAACCTTCGTAAAAACCTTCTTCAGCCTGTTATTACCAACCGTTTTAACGGGGCTGTTTTTTCTGCGCCGGCTTAAGACCAAGACTGCAATTGTCGCCTTATGACCCCTGAACGTCTGTGCATCCTTCGAAAGACGACCGGCAGAGTCGGGGCCGTCTTTTGCATTTTGATTGCTATTGTTCTGGTGGATTCATTGGCATCAAGGTTTACCTACGAATTTAATGTCTTCTACACCAGGGTAGATGGGCAATATGATTTGACCGGTGTCATGCCGGAAAAGTCGGAAAAGATGGAAGACCTTGTTGCGGAAACAGACTCCCCTGAAGTGGTTCTTGAATTCAGTGAAGTTTTTTCCGGTTTCTGGCTGGGTAATACGATGTGGCGGGGGAACGTGATCGTTTCCGCAAGAGCCTTGCCGGGTGAGTATGTGATAAAGGTCCGGGATTTTAGAGATACGAAGACCAATCCGGCCCTGGTTTTTCTGGCCAAAGTGTCTGCGGATGAACAAAGCTTGAGAAAGAGTCATGGCCCATACCTTAGCCGCTATTACGGCATTACAGCGGGGTGGGCGGCAGCGGTTTTTTTTCCGGGACTGGCCATTATTTTGCTTTTCAATTATGGCGTTTCGTGCCGCCTGGAAAAGGCATTGGCGGACACCGGGCAGGCTGAGGTTTACATGGTCAAGCGCATGCCGAAGGGAATTCGTATCGCCTTTTCCCTGGGAAAAAGACATGGCCTTAAAAGCGGTGAGCTGCTTGACATCCTGAACTTGCACGGCTCGGCAGTAGGAGAGGCGGAGGTGTTGGCCCCTGGTGAGACCGATTCCATAGCAGTCGCCTTTTCAGATCTGGACTTTGGAGAAATCTATAGTGTCCGGCGCCGTTTGGTCTGATTTACAAAACCTCTGAAAGAATACCACAATATTTTAGGTAACTCCTGCTTAAACCGTAATCCGCCAGCAGCGGTGGATTGTTTTTTTCTTGCTGACATAGTCTTCGGGAATGGTGATGGAAGTGATTTCCTTTGCGTCTGTTATGTCGAGTTGCTCCAGGCGCGGCTCAAAATTCTGATGATTTGTCGAAAAGAATATCGTGGCATCCGCTCTCATCAGCGAAACAACGGCGGTAAGGAGCATGGGGTGATCCTCTGAAATGTCAAAATCATGTATTTTTCCTCTGCTTGTTGAAAAAGACGGCGGATCTACAACTGCAAGATCGAATGACTGATTATCGCGTTTTGCTTTCTTGAGAAAATCAAATGTATCGGCTTGAATCAGCGTGTTCCCCTCTTCGCAAATCCCGTTGAGATTCATGTTCTCTCTGGCCCGTCGAATCGCTGTTTCCGATCTGTCCACGGAAATCGTACTGCGCGCGCCTCCCCTTGCCGCATAGCAGGAGAATGATCCGGTGTAGCAGTAGAGGTTTAGAAAATCCCTGCCATTAGCCATTTTTCTCACCATTAGCCGCGTATTTCTATGGTCTGAGAAAAGTCCGGTATCCACATAATCACAAAGATTTACATTGAAAAGAAGATCTCTTTCGGAAACAACAATCTTCTGATCCGTGTACTTTAGACGTTCATACCTGCTTCCGTCCTGGCCTCCCATGAATCTTTCTTTCAGATGAACCTTTTCAGCAGGTACATTCAAAGCTTCGGCCACTGCCACCCCCATCATCGGCAGCCATTCGGGAGTGGACTGTTTTCTCGTGTATTCGGCGATGACAAGATAACCGGCATACCAGTCAACGGCAGCGCGTATTTCAGGGATATCCCAGTCATAGAGTCTGAACACGTCAATGTTTTGTCCGGCGAAACGCTTGCGAAGGTGCTTGAACTGTTTCTTGACCTTGTTTGCAAGCATCTGCGCCTGATTTCGGTATTTTTCCTGTAATTCAAATTGATGAGATGTCATGATTTTTCTTTCTTACCGTGAAAATACTTTTAAACCACGAAACACACGAAACAAGTCTGATTCTACCGGATTTTGTGGTTTTCATACTACAAGCCGGTGAAAATTGCATTTTTGCAGCACTGTTACAATAAAAGGTGCCTTATACTTGCAAATATCGCGCAATTCTATTGCGCGATTCAATTTTTCAACAGACTCCATAACACTCTCGTTGCTGTATCCGCACCTAACCACATAATCTGGTAGAATCAGGAATATGACGAGACGGTTGAACTTCTGATCAGTCTTATTGACGAAATCGGTACCGATGATCGGCACCCTCTGTATGACTTTCTTGACATACTCGGTACGGTGATACATTCGGATGTTGTCAATAATATGGGGTTTTCGTTCAGGCACTACTTACCAGCGCCGCTCCCTGACTTCTGGCATGGGCGGCTATCATCATATCCATGGTGCCGATTGGCGTGCCGTCCTTCTCCAATGCTGCCAGAATCCTACACTCGGAGCATATATCACCTGCTTAAAAAATGCAATATCCTTACCTTTGCTTGATTCAATCAGCAGGCAAAAAAGAAGTTGGCCATGCTGAATCGCTTCCGACGCTATACTGCGAACTGGCATAATTTTACGTTTTTGATCCCCCACCCCAACCCTCCCCCGCTGGGAGAGGGAGTTTATGAAAAGCGCAGATTATGCCAGTTCGCAGTATAATCGAAAGTGTCCCGGTTTATGTGGGTACCTAAAAGAGTTCTTCCAGGCATATTTTTTGCGTTGAGAATATCTAAAAAAAGCTTGTTTCTTTTCCGAAGAAATGGCAGGGTCTTTCCCTAAGAGATAAAAGTTGGGGTTAAAATGGGCGATGAGTTGGGGTTAAAAAAAGAAAAAGAATTTACAGCAATAAATCTGCTGAACCTGAATGTTTTGTCTGTCGATCAGATTTCGCA
>JBAXVB010000341.1:0-4466 GCA_037129415.1 Deltaproteobacteria bacterium | reverse complement strand
ACAGTCCGCCACAAGCTCCCATAGATATTTTACCACAAGATTTTCCATGCCATACTCAGCTTTTATGGCGTTCAACTGGCCGTGGCAGCTATGGCAGGGCACAACCACCATGGATGCGCCGGTTGCCTGAATCTGCTCCATTTTTTTTCTTCCGTAAAAAATCCGTTCGGCATTGTAGCCGGTCGTCAGCGTTCCGCCGCCCCCGCCACAGCAGTACTGACTGTCCCGGGTGGGGTACATATCCACCCAGTTTTCCATGCACTGGCCAAGTATCCACCGGGGTTCATCATAGAAACCCTGTCCAAAAATCCGCTCAGCCTTCCTGCCGTAGTTGCAGGGATCGTGATAGGTAGCCAGAACGCTGCTGAACCGGGATTTGTCCAGGCGAATTCTTCCCTCCCGAATGTATGCCATCATTAGATCAAATACCGTGTAAGTTCCAAAAGATTTCAGTGATTCAGGATACCATTTTTCAAGACCAGACCTGGTCGCAAGATATGCGTGCCCTCATTCCGGCCACAGGAGGTTTTTTGCATTGAGTCTGACCATGTTTTCGGCAATCCGGCCGGCCATTAGTTTCATGGCCGGGTCATCTCCTGTAAACATGCCCCAGTTGGTGCCTTCCCAGTTTTCGGAGGGGATGGTCCAGTCTTCGCCGGCTGCATAAAATATTTTCCACCAGTGCTTGAGGTCTTCGGTATGAGTATTGACCAGCTTGTTGTGAATGGTGGTCATGATGTTGGCCCCCTGCTTGTCAACAGAGACGGCAAACCCTTCAAATCCTGGTTCCTGGCGGATTTCATCCGCCACATCTTCAAGAATGAAGACAAAGTCTTCTTTGGGCAGACCCAAATTGTTGCCGGTTTTAAGGGCGGCATCCAGCCCTTTGTGAAGAATTCCCGGTACCTTGTCCCTGTCCCTGAGGGAGCGGATCGCCCGCATCATATCCGGAATGTGAATGCCCATGGGGCAGACATGTTCGCACTTTCCGCACATCGTGCAGATCCAGGGCCATCGGGATTCCACCAGTTCACTTTGGAGTCCCATCGAAACCATGCGAATGATTTTTCGGGGATCAAATCCGTCAATGCCAGAAATCGGACAAGAACTGGAGCATAAGGCGCAGGTCAGACAGTGGTCCTGATCAAAAGGCCAGTTCTTGAACAGATACTGATTCAGGAGATTCATGGAAATGGGTTCGTTTGTAGTCATTATGATGATCCAATACGAATGAAAGTAGTCAGTTGAGTTAACCTTGCGTGCTGATTCTTAAGGGTCCAGCTTCTGCAATCTGCTTTTCGAATTTACTGGTGGTTTCGGCAAATTCAGCGGCCATGTTCGATGCCAGGGTTTTCAGAAGAAGTCTGTTCTGGTCAATGCCGATTTGTTTTAACATAAGCTTTAGATGCGCCGTGCGTCGTTTGGCAAGAATATTTCCCCGCTCCGAATGGCAGTTACCTTCATGACAGGTAAGCACCAGAACGCCGTCCGCCTGATGCCGAAAAGCCGCCAGGAGATATTCAGCGGATATGCTGCCTGAACACGGCACTTCAACGATGGACAACCTCTCTGGCAGGCTCAGCCCGGACAGGATAGCAAGCTCTTTTGCACGGCCTGCGGATCTGCTGCAGCAGAAAGCAACCAGAAAAGGGGTAAATGAATCGTTATTATCTCTGCATGGAATCGGCCGAAGGTGTTCTGAAATTGCCTGGACACGCAGATCCTCAATACGGATGGCTTTTGCGGGACATTCCGCGGCACACATCCCGCAACGTTCGCAAGCATCTGTCATCACGACTGGTCGGGTGTTAAGTGTAATGGCATGATAGGGGCAGAGCCTGAAACAGGTCAGACAGCGGACGCAAGCGCCGGCATGAATTTCGGCCTTGGCGCCCGGGGTTGTCAGCTTGCCTTTTATCAAAGAAAGCAAAGTGATGGCGGTTTCCTGAATTTCAGCCTGCCATGTGGAAGGTGACAGCATCCCCCGTGAAGCACCCACGGCCAGAATACCCTTGCGGTTGGTAAATACGCTTAGCCGGTGGACATTGTCCGACTGAATGTATCCAGATGAATCCGTGTCCAGGCAGAATATCCGGGACAGATCCTTCAGGTACGGCGAGGGGGCAATCGCTTCATCCACCACAGTAATGTCCGCCTCGGCGGTAAACGGCATTCTCGTGATATCGTCCACAAACGCAATTCGGACTTTCCCATCTGCATCCTGTTTAAATGTCGGAAGTGTATCCGAAAACTTAAAATAAACCACGCCGGCTTCACGAGTTTGGCGATACAACGCTTCCAGGCCAGACGCTCCGACCTTGAGGTTTCGGGTCAGAATCATGGTTTTCATTCCCAGCTCCGTCTGAAGCTTCAGGCAGGATTCCATGGCAGCTTCAACCAGATGCGGATGGCTTTCCACTGCAAGGCCAACGATAAAGACAGCAGCCTTTCCGGCGGACAGCGCATGACCCGACGCCAAGGGGGAATCAAGGACAAGCCGCATTTCGGAAAGGGACAGAACCGTTGGGGAGGCGCTCAGTCCGTAAAGGGAAAAAAGGGGGCTTTGAATGCCATCTTCGGCAATAACGATATTTGCAAAGGTCTGTGGTGGGGTGCTGCCGAACGGGTTACTGAGAATCACCTGGAAATCTCCTGCAGAACCAGTGCAGTGACTTACGCGCGTTTCCGTTTGGACTTCAAAAAGAGGTGATGTATCCTCCATAACCACGGAAGCGACCGTATCCTGGGTTACCAGCATGACAGGAATAGCCGACGCAAGAGCGTTTCCGGACAGCAGCGCTTTTGCAATACCCGAGGCAACAGGCCCGTTTCCTAAAATAAGCGTTCGTTCCTTCAATTTATCACCTTGTATCTGTAATGAGGTTTTCAGTAACCGTTAACTCCCTCTCCCATCGGGAGGGGGCCGGGGGGAGGGCTGAACGATTACGATTTCATATAGTGAAAGATATCGCTTGCGGCTTTTCCAGCGCTTAAAACCGATTCGGCGATGCTCATTGGCTCAAGGGCAGCTCCCGCTGCAAAAACACCGTCTGGAAGAGGGATGGGCGTTTTCCGTGCATAAGCAAAGCCATCCATGTCTATGTTCAGTATGGCAGCCAGATTCCGGGTGGATTCGGAAGGCGTTAGCCCTACGGACAGGATCACCATATCAAAAATGGATTCCTGATATGCCTGAGTGTCCGGATCAAAATACGACAGCTTCAGCCGGTCGTCCGCCGTCTTCAACACGTCGGCCGGAATGGACCGGATCAGGATATGCTGCTGCATATCAGCATAATAAGTTTGAAAATTCTTCCCGAAATTTTGAACGTCGATATAAAAAAAAGTGGATTTCATTCCCGGTTGGCGGTTCTGAATACAGCTTGCCATTCGAAGCGCCGCACCGCAGCATATTTTTGAACACCACAGATGACCCAAGCTGGAGTCCCTGCTTCCCACACACTGTATAAAGGCCATATTCCGGGGGAATGCCGCGTCAGATGGCCGTTTGACGGCGCCGCTTTTACGCAGCATCAGGTCGAGTTCCAGGGTTGTCATCACATTTTCAAACCGCCCATATCCGTAAGGTTTGTTTGCGGGATGAAAGGGGGCGAATCCGGAAGCCATCAAGACAGCATCCACCTCGATATGCTGCATTTCCTGATCCTGCTTCAGGGTGACATCAAAACGTTTTCTTCGGTTGACCTTATCAACGCTGGAATTCAGATGTACCCGAATGTTGGCGTCATTGGTTGCTTGCCGAATCTTTTCTTCCACGACGCAGGCGCCGCAGGCAACACAGCGATCCGTAGCCTTGCAGGACAACTGGGCTGCATGACCGCCCAGCGACCCAGAATTTTCAACCAGTTCAACTGCTATACCCAATCGCGCCAGATCAACGGCGGCGCTAAGTCCTGAAATGCCGCCGCCAACCACCATAACCTGTTTCATGGATGAATTCACTTTCAATCTCCTCTAACGGATGGCGAAAGCATGTTGCAAAGCTCCTGCTGAATGTACTCAGCCAGCGCTTCCGCCTTTTGCCTGGAAATGGTTCCAATACCTTCGGAAAGATTTTGGATAACATCTTCGTTCATATCGGTTGTTTTGTTGATCAGAAAAGCATCCACTTCTCCGTCTTCGGCCAACAGTCCGCAGGCGCCGACAGCGCCCACAAATTCGTCTCCGATAAATATGGGAACCACCAGTTTGATCAGCCCAGCATCGCATTCTTCAATTGCCGGCGTTCGGGTTTGCATGGCCTGAACGGCAATGTTCATGTGGGCGATGGCGCATATATAACTTTGGCCCTTGTCGATTGACTTGATAGCCGGACACAGCCGGTTTACCCATTCCTTGTATTCTGTGATGCGTATGCCATCCGGATTGAAAACATTGGTATCCATCCCGGATTTTTCATGAATATTCTTTTCAAACGCTGTCCATTTTTCAATGGGGTAAATGTC
>JBAXVB010000340.1:0-4477 GCA_037129415.1 Deltaproteobacteria bacterium | reverse complement strand
ATCGTTGTAAAATTCTATCTCGACCCGGCCCTTTCGACCCTTGCGTTTGATTTTGACACGGGTTCCGAAATCCTGCGACAGGTCATCGGCCAAACTGCTCAGATAAACATCGAAGGATTGGGGAGGAGGAGGATTCTGGCCGTCCGGTTTCTGATTCTTGAGGCGTTTAACCAGAGCTTCAGTTTCCCGAACAGAAAGATTTTTGGCGAGAACGGCTTTCCATGCGGCATACTGCTGGGCCTGAGTATCAGCACCAAGAAGGGCGCGGGCATGCCCCATGGTCAATGTTCCATCCAGTATGCTGGACTTGATCTGTTCCGGAAGCTGACGAAGTCGTAAAAAATTAGCAATGGCCGGGCGGCTTTTTCCCACCCGGACCGCGACATCTTCCTGCGTCAGATGGAACTCGTCCATCAACCGGTTATAAGCCTCGGCTTCTTCCAAGGCATTTAGGTCCTGGCGCTGGATGTTTTCGATAATCGAAATCTCCAGCAGTTTACCATCTGAAACGTTTTTGACAACAACCGGCACCTCGCTTATACCTGCCATTTTGGCAGCCCGAAGGCGTCTTTCGCCGGCAATCAGCTCGTAACCGGTTTCCGCCTTTCGCACTATAAGCGGCTGAAGAATACCCTGCTCCAGAATGGAACGGCTCAGTTCATCAAGTTCTTCCCGAGGAAAACGAATGCGGGGCTGGAACGGATTGGGGCGAATCAGACGGACATCGCAGGTAAAATACTCCCCGGAGGAATCGCTCCGGGCGGAATCAATATCTGGAATCAGGGCTTCAATGCCCCTTCCAAGCGCCATTTTCTTTCGTTTTAAGGACGCGCCCTCATTTTGGGATTGTTTTGCAGTCATTTATTTCAAGCTCAAAGTAACGAATTAGGGTTTCAGGTCAACTGCTGAATGCTGGTCGATAATTTCCTTGGCCAGATTCATATAGCTGACCGCCCCTGATGAAGCAGCGTCGTACAGCAGTATGGGCTTGCCAAAACTAGGCGCCTCCCCCAGCCGGATATTACGCGGAATAATGGTTTTAAATACCAGATCTTTAAAATGTTTTCTGGCTTCATCCGCCACCTGAGCCGAAAGATTGGTGCGTTTGTCGAACATGGTCAGAAGAATCCCGCCAAGCTTGAGATGCGGATTCAGACCCCGCTTGATCCGTTTCATGGTCTCAAGGAGCTGGCTCAGACCTTCAAGCGCATAAAACTCGCATTGAAGGGGGATAAGCAGGGAATCGGCGGCAGTCATTGCATTTACTGTCAGCAGGCTGAGCGATGGCGGACAGTCCAGAATAATATAGTCATAATCGCCTGTCAATCCGGACAGAAATTCCTTCAGGATGGTTTCCCGGTTGGTGCTGGATAGCATTTCGACTTCAAAACCGATCAGCTCCACCCGGGCTGGAATCACCTTCAAAAAAGCAATCCCGCTATCCTGAATGAGTTTTTCAGCGGATGCTTCGCCGATCATTCCATGATACAGGGTCTTGGTAAGCGCCTTTTTGTTTATTCCGACTCCGGTTGTGGTATTGCCCTGAGGATCGCAATCCACAAGAAGAATTTTCTTTTGGGATACTGCAAGGGCTGCACTCAGATTGATTGCGGTGGTTGTTTTTCCAACCCCGCCTTTTTGATTTGCGATACATATTGTAGTTGCCATAATGCAGACGGTATCACAAAAATTGTTATTTGAAAAGTCCAACCGAATATGTCATGGTAAGATAAGTTGCAAAGAATCATGGAGGGTGGTGATAATGAACACTAAAAAAAAACTTGGGGTCTGGCTGTTGGCTGTGCTGATGCTTTTTCCGGAGATCGCAAGAGCCATTACCATACAGGAAGAAGAAGAACTGTCTCGGGAATTCATGGCCGCTGTCAACGAGAGTTATGAGATCATTCATGATTCGATAATTTCGGATTATGTAACCCGGATCGGCGATAAAATTCTGGCGGTCATGCCGCCTCAACCGTTTCCGTACCATTTTCATGTCATAAAGGAATACACATACAATGCATTTGCAGGACCTGGCGGTCAGGTTTTCATCAACAGCGGCCTCTTTGAAGCGCTGGAAAGCGAAGAGGAAATTGCCGGCATTATCGCCCACGAAATCTCTCATGTAGCCTGCCGACATGTTTCCGAACGAGTTGCGCGATCCAAAAAAATTGGTCTGGCAACCCTTGCCGGGGTTGCAGCCGGCATTCTGATGGGCGCGACCGGCTCAGGCGCGGCGGCAAGCGCTACAATGGTCGGATCCATGGCTGCAGCACAGACGGCATCACTGGCATACAGCCGGGAAGACGAGACCCAGGCGGATCAAAGAGGCCTGGATTATATGACCAAGGCCGGATACAGCCCAAAGGGACTTCTGGCCTCATTAACCAAAATCCGCAGCAAACAGTGGTATGGCAGTGAACAGATACCCACGTACATGATGACACACCCGGCAGTGGAAGACCGCATGACGTTCATCGGATCATGGATCGAAGCCAACCCTTCGATTATGCGGCAGCTTCCCCATTATTCTCCGGACCCCTTTGACTGGACTCATGCCCGACTGGTAGCCATGTTCGGACCTGAGGATGATGCCCTGAAATTTTACAAATCACAGATCGCCAAAACACCGGACAAGGCATTGGCCCATTATGGCTATGGACTGATCCTGACCAGAACTGGAAATCGAAACGCCGCAATGGAGCAGTTTCGGGCGGCGCTGACCAAGCGGGCATTTGACCCGGTCCTTCTTATCGAACTGGGAAGGACATATTTCCTGGACGGCCGATACACCGAAGCGCTCCGTGTTTTGCACGGCGCCCTGGATATTTCTCCCGATGAAACAGAGGGACTTTTCTACGCCGGGCGCAGCTTTATTGAACTGGAAAAATTTGAGGAAGCGTCGCGTTGTTTGGAATCCTTGCTCCGCAGCACCCCGGATTATCCCGATGCCATGTTTTATCTGGGCAGAGCCTATGGCTCCCTGGGCAGGACTGCGGATGCCTGCTACCAACTTGGCCGATACTATCTTATCCGCGGTGAATATAAAAATGCGGTTGTTCAACTTGAAAAGGCAATGGAATCGACCACCGACCCACAGAAAAAAACTGAAATTGAAATTTTGCTAAAAGATGCTAAAAACCGATTCACTTCCAAAATCCATGAATCCGAAACGAGAAAACAGCGACAGCGTTAGGTCCGTCATGAAATCTTTTGTTTACTTGATTCAATCCGAATCAGATATGTCGTACTGCGATCTGCCGGACGAACATAATGATATTATTCTGCTGACCTGGAAAGAACCTTCAGATCGGAACGGCGCCATTTTTTATCCTCAAAGTACCTGGAATGAAGGAAGAAACCGTCTTTTGAAAGAGGCATTGTTCCGAAACGCCGAATACCTGTATTACATTTTTCTGGATGGAGACTGCATTGTCAAGGAAGACGCGGAACTGGCCCGGACATTGAACGTCCCGCTTTGCGGCAACCCTTTTCGAACATTTGAGAAATACCTTCTGGAGTGGGAACCGGCGGTCGGGTATTCCCGCTATTCATGGCAGTATGACGAACCGGGTTCCGAGGTTAATCTCGGATATAATTTTGATGCTCTCTTCAATGCATTTCACAGGGAAGCCATCGCCTTTCTGCTTCCATATTACACTGGGTTCGATTGTGAGTCCTGGCTGTATTCCCAGCACATTTTAAATCACCTGACGGCGCTTCTGTACAATTCCCACAGAATCCAGTTCAATGTCATCACCACCCGCAATGCGAACCGGAGGTCATATACGCGCCGGAAAAAATACTGGACAATTCCCGCAACGTTTCTGATGAATTCCATTAAATCGGATATTAAACATCAACTGAAGATTCAGGATGCCAATTCCATTTATCCTCTGCCGGGAAAACCGGAAAAAAAAACGGGTTCATACCAGATTTCGGAATCGTTTATGGAGAGCCATTTTAATTCAAATCACCCGTTAATCCGGTATCGCCACTTGAAACACCTGTTTGCCGATAAACAACCTGCCAAATATAAAACTGACAGCAAACGGCCCCGAACTGCGGTATGCATGTCCGGACGATGCGCCGGCCTGGATCAAACCCATCAAGCAATCAAGGAATGCCTTTTGAATCAGATTGGGGATTATGATCTGTTCATGTTTGTCCCGCGGGATGCAAACAGTCATCTGGCGGCGTTGTTGAATCCGACAGTGATCCGGATTGAGGATGATCCGCCTCTGAATGAAGGGTCATTAATCAACGGAATCAACTGCCGTTTAAAAACCGGGGTTCAGCCCTATCTCCAGCAGCTTTACGGTCTGAAGCAATGCAACCAGCTTCGATTATGGCATGAAAAAGAGCGGGGAATTTGCTATGACTTCATTATTCGCTGCCGCCCGGATCTGATGTTTGTAAAACCGCTTGATAATTTATCCCTTTTGGATTTATCTTATATCCATGTTCCGGATTTTCA
>JBAXVB010000034.1:0-22356 GCA_037129415.1 Deltaproteobacteria bacterium | reverse complement strand
TTGGCGCCAGAATTCTGGGAGGATCCCTGACAGGGTTTATCAAGCTGGCGGAGGTAATCGCCCTTACCCATCATGAACGCTGGGATGGTTCCGGCTATCCCCGGGGCCTGAAAGGGACACAGATTCCGCTGGTGGGCCGCATCACGGCCATCGCCGATGTCTTTGACGCCCTGACCACACGAAGACCTTACAAGGAACCTTTTTCTGTGGAAAAATCTTTCGCCATCATCCAGGAAAGCAAAGGAAACCATTTTGACCCGGATGTTGTGAACGCTTTTTTTGCGGTTCAAGATGAGATTATGGCGATCAAGAATGAATATCAGGAAGATTAATGATTAATGATGAATCATCAATTGTAGGTTCTTCCTTATTCATCACTCCGCATTTAAAAAAACCAGGTTATCTTTTCCGCATAAAACCAGGATGGATATCTCAGAAAAATATTGCAGTTGACGAAATGCAAATTGACATTCATTATGAAAAAAGACTTGACGGATGCCACAGGGCGTTAAAATTCATGCTGAACGAAGTAAAATACGATTGATGGTTTGAATGTAAAGACCGGGTTCACCTGCGTAAGAATGATAAAGAAGAGGTATAAATGATTACTAAACAGTTGATAAAAAGTGAAATTGATTTTATCCCTGACCAATATTCCGAAGTGCTGTATAAAATCATCAAAGCGCTTCAAACATCGAATCAGATTGATATTGCAGAAAAAAATTCTAAAATCTATTGGAAGCAGTTTGTCAATGAAACTTACGGATGTCTGGCAGATGATCCCATTGAACGGGGAGAACAAGGCGTATATGAAATTCGTGAGGAGTTCAAATGACCTATTTGCTTGATACCAATGTATGTATCAAATACCTGAACGGAAAATCTGAGAAAATCAGGGAACATATAGAATCCATGAATCCTGAAGATATTGTATTATGTTCGATTGTAAAAGCCGAGCTGTTTTACGGCGCCATGAAAAGCAGATATCCTGACAAGAATCTTGAAAAGCAGCAAAAATTCATAAACTGCTTTGTTTCGCTTTCGTTCAATGATGATTCAGCAAAGATATACGGTGATATCCGCTCGCAATTAGAAAAATTAGGTACGCCCATAGGGCCAAATGACACGTTGATTGCTGCTATTGCTGTTCAAAATGAAACGATTTTAGTTACTCACAATACACATGAATTTGGCAGAATAAAAAATTTAAAAACAACGGATTGGGAAATCTGAAACAGATTTTCGCACAGGTCTATAAGTTTTGGCATCTTCAGTTCGGATATGTCTAACCATTTGAAAACAGGATATAATATATTTTTTTGATTTTTAAACAAAAGTCTCAAATTCAATAGGTTACGATAAAATGCCAACACTTGTGTATCTATGCGTAAAGACGCTCAGCGTGGATACATGCCGTTATGGTAGATATAATCAAAATAATATAGATAATATTCATCCGGATCAACAGAGATGTTTTTTCCGGCCGGCTGGTGTTCTTTGCTGATCATGTCCCGAATGTTTTTCAGCCATTTATCTCTGGCATAACCATAAATGACGTTTCGCAGAATTTTCGGATCGATCAACTGAAGCTCCTTGTTGTGTTGAATGAAGTCATCAAGCCCTTCTAACAGGGAGCGAATATTACGGACGTAAATGGTATCATCCAGGCTTTCATCCATATACGCCTGATGAAACCGGTTGATCAGACACTTGAAACTCCCTTCAATGGCATCTATGCAGTTCATGGTGTTCCTATCTTCCTTTCTGTATTGATATAATGTAAGGGCGACCGGCCGGTTGCCTCCGTATGGTTATGATAATCTGAAAAAATTTAAAGTCAAAAACTTCCTGCAATCCATAGCATCCTTCTTATTTAATATGTTTAATTTTAGATAGTTATGCCTAAGAACAAAATCATTGCGCCATATATAACGTTTGACAGTGAATCACCGTCGGGATAATGTAATGATGCTAAAAGGATGGGGACTATCAGGAAAGGTGAATAGCAATATGGCGGAAAAAGGGCAAGCAAAATACAGAAAAAAACTCAGAGAACGCTTTCTGTCAGGAGAGACGGATACGCGTTCTGATGAAATGCTGTTGGAGCTGCTGCTTACCTTTGCTGTTATACGAATAGACACCAAGCCGCTCGCTCAAGAGCTTATCAAAATATTCGGCAGTCTTTCCCAGGTTCTTTCCGCTGCTCCTGGTGACCTCAATAAGATCAAGGGACTTGGACAATCCTCAGTTACCCTCCTCAAGATGTTCAATTTTATTCGATCTGGAACTGAATCCCCTGAAAAAAGCCTGCCAGCCAAAAGGACGGCCGCTACTCAGCAGAAGCTGTTTAAAGACTCAACTGACAATCAAATTCCACAACATCAAGTTCTGGATTCTATTCTCGTTAAAAATGATAATGAGAAAGAACCGGAAATTCCATCCATCCAACCAGATCAACAAAGCAGAATCTCAATTTTTGATGGCCCGGCGGTTGCGGAGATAAGCACTCCGAGTCAACCCCATTCTTCTGAACCATCATTATCAAAAAGGGTTGATAAACGCAAACTTCAAGTCAGCAACGGTTACCTTCTGGAATTTGATCAACTCTCCCGTGTACTGCACTTTCTCCTGGAACACCGGGACGCAAAGAAAATCAGCCGCAAGGTTTTACAGGAAGACACCGGCCTGGCGGATCGCCAGGTGGAAAGCCTCGTCAGCATGGGATCAGCAATGGGGCTTATCAAGCCGGGGCTTCAGGTGCTAACTCCAGCAGGACTGCTTATAGCCGAGCATGACATTTTCTTTGAAAAAAAAGGATCGCTTGAATGGTGCCATTATGTCGGTGCTGGCTCCTACCGGAATCTAATCTGGTTTGAGATTTTCAATCGCCTCCTGCATGAGACATCAGCAATGACACAGGATGAATGGATTGAGCGGATTCGAAGCGAGCTGGCCGGACAATATTCAAGGCAGACGATCGGTAAGGGAGTCCATAAAGAGGTTCGTTTCGTCATTGACGCATATTTGAAACGCAATTTTAGCAAACTGGAAATTCTAAATCGATCTTCTGATGATCGGCTTTACCGTCGCCGCTATACCGGTTTTTCACCCCTTGTTTTCGTCGCCATGATCTATGATTTCTGCGCTGCACGCGAGGTTCACCTTTCCCAGATCACCGAGATGGCAACCACGCCAGGCTCTCCTGCTGTAGTTTTTGGCCTTGACGCGGTGTTGTTCCGGCAGCAGATAGAAGGGATTCATGATCGTGGCTGGCTGCGCTATGAAACAACTCACAACCTGGATCAGATTCGCCTAAAGCCTGGCTATTCAGCACTTGAATTCCTCACCGCACACTTTGAAAACCGAGAGCCGGTACAGGATGATAATTAGAAATTAGGAATTATGAATTGGGCATGATCAATCAATACTCTTCACGACCTGTCACACCTGAACTTGGCATTTATCATTTCGGCTTTGGAAGGGTCTCTATCTATGAGTGATCCCACTAACGTGGTTCAATTGGTGAAAGATTTACCTTCTCGTCCTCGTGGCAGAGCCTGCATTGTGCTTACCCATGCGTATGAAGGTCAAAAAGAATGGGCTGCGGAGTTGGCCCGTCAGACCGATTCCGAGCATATTGATCTTCTGGAGCTTTTCGTTCAAGACACAGAGCTGGGAGGCAAAATTGGTCAGTTTGAGGTTTCCCGTCTATTTGAGTTTCTGAAAGGCGGCAGCCCAGCGCCCGTGTTAATCGTTTCTGGCATGGAGTTTCTCAAAGCCACATGGTCAGGCCAGTCGAACGCCGTCGGGCAGTTCGCCAGCCAGATACAAACTTGGGATAAATCACCCTGTCTGCTTTTTGCAGTGCAGCATGACAAGGAGCTTGCGATGTATGATTTCGGGAGACGATTTTCTTATACGTTTGTTATCGACCAGAAGGAGACGCTGGCGCTATGAAAAATAATGGCCTTTTCAGCTCACTTTTCATTGAGAACCTGAAAGAACGCGTCGCACTCGACGATGCGGCGCAGGGGCGCATGGCAACGCTGGCTCAGACTTGGCATGTCCGAAAAGACCAAGATGCGGAATCGCTCTGGGAGTCGTTTCTCAAAAAGGCGCTGAGTTATCTTGAATTCATTCCTTCCGGCCGCCCGGATGCCCCTGGTGTGTACCCGCTTTACGAAGACTGGGGTTTTACTGAATGTGTCAGCGTTCTCTACCTCGCTCCTCCAGGATCGGACATTGACGATAGCACCGTCGGTCGGTTCTATCCTGCCAAGCTCATAGCGCGCCTTAAGGAACGAAAACTCAATTGGGGTATTCTGACCGATGGATCTCGCTGGCGTCTTTACTCCACCAAGAGTTCCAGACCATTCGAGGATTACGTTGAACTCTCTCTGGCGGAGACACTTGAAGGCTCGGATGAGGCCGAATACGGCCTTTTTGAGCGTTTCTTTCACAGGGATTCATTTGTAGTCGACCTGTCTGCCGAAGCCAGATATTTGGCAGGAGAAGCCGAGGATACGAAAGAAACAGGAAGTGATAAATCCGCAGGCATCTACAAATGCCGACTTGACCACGACCGGGAACAATCGGAACAGGTGCTTGATGAGCGGGTCAAGAAGCCTTTCCTTGCTCAGGTGGACGAGGTTCTGCAATACATCTGCAACGGGTTTATTTTCGACACCCAAAAGAGTGGAGAGGAATACACAGAAAAAGAGCGGGCCGAGATATTCGAAAGCGCCGTCAAGTTGATTTACCGCTGTCTGTTTCTTTTTTATGCGGAGGCAAGAAGGCTCATTCCAACGGACTTGGACAAGGCTGATCTTTATCTACGGCACTCTATTCAGGCGCTTTGTCAGGAAGCCCACAAATTTCGTTGGGGAAAGCGCCGCGATACGGACCAGTACGATCTTTGGAAGCACCTTAAGGGTTTGATCAACGCGGTAAACGACGGTGATCCGGAATACGGCATCATGGGCTACAACGGCGGTCTGTTTGATGACGAAGAAGAGCGGTTCCTTGGTCAGCATCAACTACGAAATGATTTTCTATACCGTGCGCTGTACTTGCTGGCGTTTGTCGAGCCATTCGACAACGAACCTGACGGTGAATATCTCATACCGTATTCTGACTTGGAGGTCCGCCATCTGGGAGAACTCCATGAGACCATTTTGGAATACACAGTTCAACTTGCCGACGCTGACCGCATCCGCAGACGCACCAAAAAAGGTGTTGAAATACTGCTCGTCTCCCAGACACAAAAAAAGGCGGGAGACACGTCCATCAAGAAGGGAGACGTTTATTTCGGCGAGTCTGCACTGGAGCGCAAGCAGACCGGCTCCTATTACACACCGGAATCCCTGGTCCGTTTTCTCAATGAAAAAACCATCATCCATCCCCTTAGCGAGATATTCGAGCAGAAATATCGGCAGCGTTTCAACGCTCTTTTGGAGCAGGCTATTAATGGACACGATATCGGCGCGCGGCGCGGGGCCGCCCAATCAGCAGCCGTGTTGGTCGAACGATTTGCCGAGGACGAGCTACTGAAGTTCAAAGTCTGTGATTTGGCCATGGGCAGCGGTCATTTCCTTGTGGATGCCGCTAACCAGATGGCTGGGCTGGTTGTGTCTCTGTTCGCGGAAGTGGAAACATTTCGAATTACGAATTACGAATTAGGAATTACGAATGAACAAGGAAAAAAGGGCGATAATAATTCGTCATTCGTAATTCCTAATTCCTCATTGAACGCTTGGCGGCGACGCATTACGCGCCATTGTATCTATGGCGTGGACCTTAATCCTTTGGCCGTGAACCTGGCCAAGCTCTCCCTCTGGCTCAACTGCTTTGCCACCCATCACAGGTTGACGTTTCTTGATCATCATGTGCGATGCGGGAACAGCCTGATCGGCATCCGTTCCCTCAAACAACTTGCGACCGTTCCTGATCGAAAAAAGGATGGAAAGAAGAAAAAGGACGACAAGGTCCGCAAGCTGTTTCCAAATTTCCAGGAATATGCAGCAGTACTCACCGAAGCTGGCCAGGATGTTCAATCCATCAGCGCCATGGACGAAGATGAAACAGGCGAGCAAAAGTCCGTTTTTGATCGGGCGCAGCAAAAGGTGGTTTTGCTCAAGTCTCTGGCAGACCTTTACACATCTTATCTTATGGATGGCGGTATCCGACCTGATGATTACTATGAGTTATTTTACAGTTTGGTCAAAAAAGAAAAAATTAATAATCCTCTGAATCCCGACCTGCCCAAATTTTTGGAAACGGTGGAAATCTATCAGGACCGCCACCATTTCTTCCATTGGCCTTTTGAGTTTCCCGATGTTTTTGGACCGGATGCGGTGGGAGGTTTCTCCGCCAATATTGGCAATCCTCCGTGGGATATTGTAAAACCCAACTCCCAGGAGTTTTTCTCGGATTATGATTCCAGGTTCCGTTCCTACGACAAGCAGAAAGCCAACCGCGAGTCTGCGAAACTGACAGCCGACAACCCGATTATTGCCGAGAAGTGGGAACAATACTGCAATGGATTTTCCGAACAGAGCGCCTATTTCAAGGAGCCTGTGAGTTACTGCGCCTTGGGCAAGGGAGACATTAACACCTTCAAGCTTTTCCTTGAGCAGTTCTTTACTTTACTGCATGATGGTGGGCGCATGGGAATCGTAGTGCCCAGCGGGATCTACACAGATCAAGGTTGCCAGCCCCTGCGAGAATTATTCTTCAGCCGGAGCAGTATCGAATTCCTCTATTGCTTTGAGAACCGCTGGCCTACTGTCTTTAGTGCCGTGGATGGAAGATTCAAGTTCGTTACCTTCGGCATGCAGAAAGGTGGATCAACCGATTGGTTCAAGTGTGCTTTCATGGAGCACGACCCAGAACGGTTGCCGGTGATTGATGCAGATGCGCTGAAAATGAGCATGAAACAAGTAAAGAAATTTTCGCCAAATAGCTTAGCCATAATGGAGCTCAAGTCACAACGGGATGTTGACATCATAACATTAATTTATGGTGATTTACCACTGCTTGGGGAAAAAGTGGAAGAAGGCTGGAATGTAAAACTAAGAATGGGCGACTATCATCTCACAAATGATTCCCACAAATTTAATAGGATTGAAGATTTGCTTGGATCAATACCTACCAGTACAGAGGAACTAATCATAAAATTATTGGAGCATAATCACTATCCAGTCTATGAGGGAAAAAACTGTTGGTTCTATGACTCCAATATTTCACTACCAACATTGTGTGTCGAAAAAATGCATACCAATGGCATATCTTTCAATGTACCGAGAATTGGTTTTCGCCGAATAGCCGCAAGCACTAACGAGCGTACATTGATCCCATGCGTTATCCCTGGAAAATCGCTTTGTACTTATGGTATCATTTTCGCTGATGATAACGCTGATGTTCCCTTAACTTTTACGGAACGCGTTTTCTACGCGGGAATTATCGGGTGTTTTTCATTGGATTTTATTTTGCGATTTCAAATTAGTACATCAATTTCCAATAGCAACGGCTATTCATTACCAATTCTCCGTACTCATGCGGGAACTAAAGAGTTTGAAGCACTCGTATATAGAATTTGTCGTCTGATTTCTACTACTGGAGAATTTTCTGATTTATGGAATCTTGTTTTCGATTCTAAATGGCAATCTCCCGATTTTTGCTACCCTTCCTCCGCTCCAATAGATGGCTACGGCCCTGCCCATGAGCAGGCTATCCGCCGCCGGCTGCGGGATGAAGCAAAGAACCTGACACCCGAATGGGGCCCGCACTGCGGAGTCCATGACCGACTGCCCGACCGTCGTGACACCGGCGACCGCGCCCAGCTCCGCGCCGAGATCGACGCTTATGTCGCCCATCTTTACGGCCTTTCGCGGGATGACTTCGCCTATATCCTGGACACCTTCCCGGTACTCAAGAAGAAAGAGAAAAAGGCCTTCGGCGAGTTCATGTCCAAGCGCAAGTGCCTGGAAGAATACGACCGTGTAGGGAAAATTATAAATGCGGAATTATGAATTATGAATGAAAACAAGAAGAATAGTGATAAACAGCAACTGACTGCGCCAAGCAGCGACGGTCTGTTTGATCGTGTCGTGAACATTCTGGAACGAGCAAGGACCCAGGTTGTCCATGCGGTTAACAGCTCAATGGTAATCGCCTACTGGCTAATCGGGCGCGAAATTGTTGAGGAACTGCAAGTTGGTGATGCACGTGCTGCTTATGGGAAAAGAGTTTTGGTGGAACTCTCTGAAAAACTGCTCATACGTTACGGAAAAGGGTTTTCCGTCACCAATCTGCGTTATTTCAGATTGTTCTATCAGACATACGCCGAGCGGTTGCCTGAAATTCATCACAAGCCTTGTGATGAATTGCCTCGGGTGGATAGCGATCGGCAGATTCATCACAAGGCTTGTGATGTTTTGGAGGATTTGAGTTTTGCTGTAGAAAAAAGTTCGCATATTCAAGGGTTTTCACCCGCATTGAGCTGGTCGCACTATCGGACCCTTACCAAGGTTGAGAACAAAAATGAGCGCCTTTTTTATGAAATTGAAGCCGGGAAAGAGGGCTGGAGCGTTCCTGTTCTGGAGCGGCAAATTCACTCTTTTCTTTTCGCGCGGCTCCTGAAAAGCAGGGATAAAAACGGCGTATTGAAGTTGGCAACGGAAGGGCAAGCGATCAAGAATCCGGCTGATACCATTAAAGATCCCTACATCCTTGATTTCCTCGGGCTGCCGGATTTAAAACAACTTCACGAATCGGAACTTGAGTCGGCGATTATCGAAAACATTCAGTCATTCCTGCTGGAATTGGGTAAAGGTTTCGCCTTTGTCGCCCGTCAAAAACGCCTTCAATATGAAGACGAATTTTTCTATGTTGATCTTGTTTTCTATAACTGCATCTTGAAGTGCTATTTGCTGATCGACCTGAAAATCGGCAAGCTTGCCCACCAGGACGTTGGACAGATGGACAGTTATATCCGAATGTTTGATGACCTTATTATCGCTAAGGATGATAACCCGACCATTGGGCTGATTCTCTGCTCCGAAAAGAACGAAGCTATTGCCCGCTATTCCGTGCTGAACAACAGCAAACAGCTTTTTGCATCCAAATACACCATCTATCTGCCCACAGAGGAAGAACTCAAACGTGAGCTGGAGCGAGAGCGGCGCTTGATTGAGGAACGTCACCTGGATCAATCACCAAAGCCATGAAAACCAAAATTCGTAATTCGTAATTCGTAATTCTTGATTTCAGGAGATGATCGATATGAAAATTAAGACGCTTTATTTAAAGAATGTCGGTCCGTTAAGGGAACAACAGTTTGACCTGACCGATTCGTGGACCGATGACATTGCCCGTTTGGTTCTTTTTTCCGGCCCGAACGGTACCGGAAAATCGATTATCTTGCGCATGATCGGAATGCTTTGGGAAGCCTCCGGATATTGGTTGGACCAATACAAAGTTATGTCCAAAATAGAACCCGCATGCAATTGGATGAGCAAATGGGGCGGGTGTGCTGTCGTATTAGATGAAGTTTATATTGGTTCAGGCCCGGTTGGTTTGGTTTTTGGTGATTCACAATGGTTTGAAAAAATCCAGAAAAAAACGTCAGATGTCACATGGATTGGCGAAATCACACAGTCTACAGGTAAGCCTGGCAGACTGTCTCAACAATTCCTGGATACCCATGCTGAGCCACGCATCGCTGATTGGGCAGAGCGGCGCAAAAAGTTAATTTTGACTTATGAAGATGCAGGCACCCCGAATCTGGTTTATTTAGACGCTGAAGAGCGGCGATGGATTGTCCCCAAACGCGGGGTTGGTAAGCCATCGCCTGAAGATACCAAACTTCGTTGGCTGGTCCGATATAAAGTCACGGAAGATTGGCAAGGACAGATTGAAGCCTCTTTGATTACGTTAAAGACCAGCAAGCTTCACTTCTTTCATGAAACCGTACGGATGTTGAATAAATTCCTCCACGACAAGGAAATTGAGACCGAAATCAGAGCCGGCGAAAACCGGCTGCGTGTTAAGCTGAAAAACAATCGAGGGCAATTTCATTTTCTGGATGATTTGAGCGCTGGAGAACATCAGATATTAATTCAGCTTTATCTGCTATATCGGTGGTTGGAACCAGGCGGAATTGTCCTTATTGATGAACCTGATCTCCATCTTCACCCTTCGCTTATAGCGGGTTTCCTTGCTGTTCTGGAATCGCTGATTGAAGAAAAAAAAGGTCAACTCTTACTTACCTCTCATTTGCCGGATATTTGGAATCGGTATGATTCTATAGGTCGGCGTATTTCATTGGGAGGTGATCTGTGAAGGGCTGGCAAAAGAGACACTCGGAAATAAAAGAGAAATTGATCGCTCAAACAGGTAAACGCGCATTGTTGGTTGAGGGGACCGACGATGTATCTCTTTTTCGTATTTTGTTGACACGAAAATTGGGGGCGGGGTGGGAAAACGATTGGGTACTGGCATATACAGGCAAAAAAGAATTTGTAGTAGATATCCTTGCACAGGAAAACGATTGGCTGGGCATCGTTGACCGCGATGAATGGACGGATGAAGTCATTACTGAAAAGCAGCGGGAACTGACAAACCTTTTTGTTCTGCCCAGGTTTTGCATAGAAAACTATGCGATTGATCCAGATGAATTATGGGAAGCACTGCCGCCCAAAATGCAAGGCAAGGTGGTGGGCGGGCTCAATGCTCTGAAAAGTGAAATACTGCGGGATAAAGTGAAATGGTTGCGGCATGGCGTGCTGTGGTCTGTGATCAATCCTCTCTGGAGTGGACTACGCGCTTTGGGGTTCAAGGAAAAGCTGCTCAAAATTAACGCTGTACAAGACAACGATACAATAAAGATAACTTTGACTGAATGGCATGACTACCTTGAACCAGGGAAGGTTTTTCAGAGCTTTGTGGAAAAATTGAATCAAGTGTCAGTGCTTCCGGAGAAGGATCAGCTCCATAGGTGGATACACGGCAAGCAATTTTTTTCAGGGCATGTTCATTCTGTTCTTAACAATTATCTGGGGCAACATGATGCTCAAAGCAGAAAAATAGATATTTTTCGCAGTTGCGTCTTGCCACAGGACTTGAACCCACTATGGGCAATGATTCAGCACCAATAACAAGGGAGTGAACAATGTCAAAAATTGCTGATGTCGTCAAACTCAAATCTGGTTATGCGAACTTTGTTGAGCTTAAAAGCGCTTTTGAAGCAAGCCAGGAGAACGCGGACCGGATGGCCATGTATCGGCCGACTAAAGCGCACCGTGCGGCGTTTGAGCGAATTTGCCGAGGGCTTTACCATCCCAATGACAAGAAGTTCTATCTGCTGAGCGGCTCCTATGGAACCGGCAAATCGCACCTGTGCCTGATGACGGCAAACGTTTTAAGCCGGTCAAGCGGGGACCCGGAGATTGCCGGTTTCTATGAAAACTACGACAAGCTTGATTCCGACAAGGCGAAGCTGCTTAAAAATATTCGCAAAGACGGTCAGTACCTTGTCGCAATCTGTGACTATTACTCAGGACGGCATTTCGAAGACGTGGTGATGAAGGCGGTTTTTGATGCCTGTAAGTCCAGAGGATTGAACACCGGTGTGGAAACGGAGTTCGACGAGGCGGAGCGCCAACTGGCCGAGTGGCGGGAAAAAGGCGATAAGGGCGCTATCCGCAATTTCTACCAGGACTTTGGCAAAGCCCTCGAATTCATTGCACCCGGTCTTTCCGTGGAGCAACTTCGCGCCGGACTAAAAAATTACGACTCTGATGTACTTGGCAAATTCCGCGCTGCATTCAAGGAGATGATGGGGGGCGTGACATTCCAGGCTCAGGCCGGTAACCTGATCCCCATACTCAGCAAATTGCTCAAGAGCAAGGAGTTTAAATCGCGTTTCACGGGTTTGGCCATTTTTTTTGATGAGTTTGGTTTTACCCTGGAAAAAGCAAGCTACTCCAAGGATATTCTGCAGGGGTTTATGGAAACCATCTGCAAGAACGAGTCAAACGTGATTTTTGTGGGGTGTATTCACAAGAACTTCAAATCTTACGCAGACCGCTTTAGCAAGGACGATGCTGCGGTCATGGCCGCCCGCATCACAGAGGTGGATCTGCTTAACGAAGGGATCGAAGAAATCATCGGCGCCATCGTTGAAACTGACAAAAATAGCGATGTCTGGAAAAAAGAAATAGCGCCCAAGTCGGGTGTCTTTGACCAATTGGCGCCTCCGTGTAAGTCGCTGGACCTGTTTCCATGGATTGCGGATGTGGACCGCATCCGGCAGCGGGTGCTGGAAGACATCTACGGCGTTCATCCCATGGCCCTGTCATGCCTGCTGAAACTTTCCTCTGAAATCGGCTCGAACGTTCGCAGTACATTCACTTTTTTTTCGGGTGATGTGGGAAAAGAGGAAGCCTCATACGCCGAATTCATCACCAATGCCGACCTGACAGTAGCCGGCGGCAAGCTGAACTTGTACACGGTTGATCGCCTGTTCACGCTTTTCCAAAAGGAACTGTCTCAGAAAAACCCGGAATTGCGCGAAGGTCAGCGGCAATTTGTCAATGGCTATTTTTCCAGCTTGGACGCTTTGCGGAAAACCATGGAAGGGGATCTTTTCGGTTTTCTGGAGGACGAGCGATTACAGGTACTCCGGGCGATCCTGATTTATCATCTTTGCCAGATTCCGACAAATTTGGAAAATATCCAGTTCGGTCTGTACTGCCTGAGTCAATCAGAAAAGAGCCAAATCAAGGGATACTTGAGCGACCTGGTCAAGAAAGGTGTCTTGTTTTTACGCCAAAAATCAAATACGTATGAACTGGCTGCAAGCTTCGGTGAAGACCCTTATGCATTGATAGAACGGTATGTCGCCGATACGAACTTGCATCCAATTGACACTGTGGCAGCCTTTCTGAAAGAGGCCGGCGGGAAGAATTTTTCGGATTTCGCAGAGGCCAAGGGATATAATATGCCGTTTGGGGAAGACAAACGGTTTCGAACCCGTTTTGTTCGCGCCAAGGATATTGGAAGTGCTTTGTGGGATGAACTTCGCACGGCATATACAGAAAGTTGCAGCAAACCATCGCAAAGTTTTGAGGGAACTCTCGTTTATGCGTTGTGTGAGGATGAAGCCCAGGTCAATGTGGCAAGAGAGGCGGCAAAGACCATCACGGATGCCAACCTGTCCCTGGCTGTGCCGCATACGCCGCAGCCTTTTTCGGAAACATTGCTTCGGGTGAAGGCTTGCCGTCATTATCTTCCGCCCAATGAAGCGGAAAAAATAAGCGCCCAAACAGAGTCGCGGCTGCGGGATATTTTAAACGACCCAGAAGACGGGTATCTTCCGACCCTTGAACGCGTGTTCCGGGAAATAACGGATGGAAGCCAAGCCTGCTGGTATGTACAGGGTGGTAATGTCCTGGTGGACCAACCCAAACAATCGTATAAACCTGCGGATATGCTGTGTGGAGAATTGTTCAAGAAACGGTGCCTCATTAAACATCCGGACTTGAATTTCCGCCACGATGAGAAATGGCGAACAGGAAAAAACACCGCACTGAAACAGGCTGTAGCCGTACTGCTGGAGGCGGAAAAAGTTCTGATTGATAATGGTAATCCCGTTAATCATGGGGAAAAACGGTACATAGAAACAGTCCTTCTAAAAGGCGCAGGAGCTCTGAAAAAAACCGGATCAGATGGAGCAGTTTCCTATTTCGCCTGTGAAACAGATCCTGCCATGATTCACGATGATTTCCCGGTTTTCAAAGCGCTCTGTGATCGGTTGGCCAACCTTAATCCTGGAGAAATGTTTTCTGTCGGCGCTTTTCTTGAGGAAGCCCGGAAAGCGCCTTATGGCGTAGGAGGTGCGCCGCTAATACTCTCGTTGGCTTATGTCATCCGGGCTTATGGAGAACGTTTAATTGTTTACAAAGACTCCACAAAGATGGTGGAGCATGTCCTTAGGTCTTATGACGATCTGGTCAAGATTGTCTCGGACCCGGCAGCCAGAATCGTGTTCGTTGTTCGAGATATTTCCCAAGCTCAGATGAGCCTCATTGATCTGGTTGCCAAGGCGGTTAATGCGCCTCTGCTAAAGCATGGTGAAACAAGATCACTTAACACTGTATTTGAATCGCTCAAGCAATGGTGGAGAGGTCTGCCAGCCGTGGCCAAGGTCATCAGCCTTTACGAAATGGATCGGCAGAGTCGTTTGAGCGAACTCAAGAATCTGATGGACAGCCTGACCAGCAGCGCGGATCGATTTGTTTTCTTATTGGAACTACTGCCAGCGGTTTATACCGGCGCTCTTGCTGGTGATACCATCACACAGGAGGACGCCAAAACCATCGGAGAAGGTTTTGCAGGGGATGTCAAGCTGCTTGACTCGGGAAGACTGATTGCTGAAGAACAAGTCGCACAGGATATCTGTGAAGTCTTTGGCGCAAAAGGCGACATGATCGAATGTGAAAATGTAGTCAACAGATGGTATGCAAGCCTGAATCCTATCCAGCGCGACTCACACAAATGCGAAAACGAAGATGCCGCATGCTTTCTGACCCGACTGGCGGATCAGTCCGTCAACTTCACCAAGAAGATAGTAGAACTCCTGCCCAAGGATTACGATTTTGGAGCGGTTTCGGAGTGGACATCGCTTCACATCAAGGATTATTCCGCCAAGCTGAAACAAGCCAAGGCCGAGATCGAAAAGGCCAAACCGACCGTTTTCGAGCCAGTAGTAGGCGAGGTCAAATCAGAACTGCGTGAGAATGAGAATCGTTGGGTTAAACTACCGGATGGGGTTAGCGGAATGGTTTTCACTACGGACGGCACTGATCCCAGGACTTCCAATACGAGACAAAAAGTGGAGTCTGATACTGATTTTTCTCAATTTCTCAAAAAACGAGCGAATGTTAAAATCCGGATAAGGTCTATCGACCAGGAAGGGAACCACAGCAATGAAGTAAATTTTGAACTGATCAGCAAGGAACGAAAATATGAAATCCAGGAAAATGTGATTGGAGAGGCGACTTTCAAATGCCCCAATGACACTGAGGAGCTAATGGCCGTGTTGAAATCCGTAATCAGCTATGGAGTGAAAAAGGCTTTGTTGAGTACGGAATGGGCGCAGAGATTAAATGATGAATTAGGAATGTTGGATGCTGAATTCAGGAAAACGGATGGCAAAGAAAATGACGGGAAATAAATCAATCACTCATCATTCATCACACATCATTTCCTATATCGGTGATCTTGCGTATATGCCGCCAGCCGATGTTCTGCTGGTGGAGCAAGACATAGATTATGTCCGGGCGTGCCATACATTGTCGCAAAGCAGGGAATCCGATCCCGATCTGAAAATATGGGTGCGGTCAAAAACCCATTTTGCATGGCTACGGGATTTTATAAGGCAGATTGGATGCCCTGCTCATTTCGAGGAAAAAACTCCCAGTTTAGTGCTGGCCGAGAGGTGGAATGTAGATATTCCAGATTGGCTGACGGATGCTGATGTTCTCGACCACCACCTATTGGAGATTGTGGTGGCGTCTAATAAATCTATGCTTTTTGAAACGCGCTTTCTCTCCCACTTTTTGGGACCTGCTTTTAATAAGGAGATGCTCAGTCCCGCAGAGCTTGTTGATGTAATCAAGGGGCTTGTTAACAATGATGCGAAGGCGGTATTCAGTGAACATTTTTTGCTGGGTCGTTGTCTGAAAAGCAAATGCCAACTATGGGCCGAGAAAAGCGGCGAGATATGGATTAAAGAGGTCTGCACCCGGCTTCCCGATGATTTTACAAATAGCGGGCACAATAGCGTTTGGAGCTGGCTCAGTATCTGGTCTGTTCTACATCGTTATCCCGGTAAGTTGCTGGAATTCGTGCTGTCCCCGGAACAAGTAATGTTTGTGCGCAAGATTCCCGCCGACTCGCTCGGCGATTTGCCGCTGGAACCTATAGCTTGCGAACAGATATTGACTCAGATTGAATTGGTTTTTAACGAGATTAGGGGGCAGGTCAATTCGAGCAATTACTTCAAGAAGGTCGTGGGCTGGACCTCGGGACGGCTTTTTCAGGAATATCAATTTGTAGCAAGAATTCTCAAGAGCGGTCAGTTTGCACCGACTTCATCGGATATTCAGGCGGTGCGTGAAAAATTTGAGTTTTGTCCGGGTGTAGGCAAAAGCCAACTCAACGCTCTTGTCTTCCATGTCAAACCCACCCGACCGATCTTGCTCAACCCCGAAGAGGAATGGACAAGTTCGGAATGGATTCGGTGGACAACCAAGGAGTATATGCCATATCGCACCTGGCAGATACACAACGGATATTATGATGACGATCTGGAACAAACAGTAGCAAGCTTTTCCGATTGGTACATTGGCGAATATCCATCTATTCACAAAGACCCCGACCTCAGTTTGACCCACTGTTTGAGGGCTATTGCATCAAGCGGCTCAGAGAGTGAACTAACGATCATACTTCTTATTGACTGCCTTCCGCTATCTTTTGTGGAAATTCTTCATGATGCGCTTTGTAACCTCGGCCTCAGCCGCCATGATATGAATTATCGATTTGCCGGACTGCCGACCGATACAGGGCATAACAAGGCTGCTCTCCTTTGCGGAGAATGGCAAGACAAGGCGGCAAACAACTATGAGGCTATTCTAAAGATGCGGATAGCATCCGACTGGAGCGGCAGAAGTGTAGTATATCTGCGCAACTTGAAAGCGATGTCGGAAATGGCGGCTCCGCAAGAGTCAACCATCGCCGTTCTAAATTTTATAGACGGAGATGAGCTCCTGCATTTGGATGTAGAATCCAGGAATACCACATATCAGGATGAACTGCATCGCCTTTTTGTACGGGTGGCGGAAGAGGTAAAGAGATTGTCTCAGGAATGGGCGGGATCGAAGGAGCATTTCAGCGTTTATGTGGTGACTGATCACGGCGCATGCTGGATTCTTGAGGAAGAGAAACGGTCTTATGACTCGGCGATCGTCGAAAATCTATTTGCCAATGAAAAACACCGGTTTGCGACCGTACCCGATGAACATGTAAATGAAATACCCCAAAATCTGTGGGCGATAGGGCATCGGTTCAAGCGGCCGTTTGCTTCGGAGAACACAACATTCTTCTTGCCCAGAGGGCACAATACCGTTCGACATGTCACAACTAAAAAATGCTTTATGCACGGTGGTGCTACACCTGAAGAGGTTATAGTGCCGGCAGCTCTATATAAAATGGTGAAGTTGGCCTGGAAAACTCTTGCCGCGCGTTTCCTTAACATTGACCTGGTGAAAGAGACAGGCAGAGCAAAATTTTATATTCAACGTGTTGTAACGTTGAACATCGAGCTACAAAACCCAAATGCCACGGATATCCGTGTTCTCCGGGCAACCGTTATATCGCCCGAAACCGACCTCAAAGGCTGCGAAACCGTGACAATACCGGCAGGAAGCGTAAGTCTCCTGACAATGAACTGCTATTTCCAAAAGGCGGCATCAGGGGAAAAGCCTTTGGCAATAGATATCTTATATGAAATAGCCGGCGTACAGAACACGCTCCCTCTTGTGCTTGAAAGTGAATTTAAATCAGCCATGACGGGCGGTTTCAGCTTGAAAGAATTATGAATTGAAAAAATGTATCAATATCGGGAAAGGAGGAGTTCAGAAGGAGAAGGGCAAGCTTATGATTCATCCTTCATAATTCTGAATTCATAATTTAAAAGATGGTGACTTATGAAGAAAAAGCTAAAGACTACTATGGCGAAGTCGTCATAAACAAAGGTCTTATATCCAAAGCTGGTTTCGGCGCACGTTCGATCCCAGTCTATGTCGGTGAGTGGATCGTCAGCCAATTCATGGACGGAGACGTCCTTACCGAGGATGGCAGAAATGAGATAGTCAACACCGTTTCCAGGTTTATGCCGCAAAAGGCGGACAGGAATACGATCCTGAATCGTCTTATGGATCAGGATGAGGTTCGGATTCTGGATGATTTTCGTGTCAACGTGAACATCGAGCGTCACACTCATGATCTTAGTATTCCACTGCTGGATGTCATCAATGGAATGGTGCAAAAGGATATCATTGATAATAATCCGATGCTTCTGAAAACGGGCATGTGGGGGCTGGGAACATTACGGTATGTACCCCCTAACGGCGAGGACGTTAAGAAGGGTCAGATTTGGATGGTCGAATTTAAAGCGTTCCAGACACCTGGAATTGATCTGGACTATTTCCGGGAATCACGCAAGCATTTCAATGTCGATGAGTGGATTGATCTCCTGGTTTCAAGCTGTCAATTCAACCCTGATGTTCATAGCCTGTCGCAAAAACTTTTGCTCCTTAGCAGGATCATTCCCTTGGTGGAGCCGAGGGTCAATATTGCTGAACTGGCACCAAAAGGGACCGGGAAATCCTTTGTTTTCGACAATATCAGCCGATATGCAGCCGTGATTCCGGGCGGGAAACTCTCCGCTCCAGCCTTGTTTTTCAACAGCAACACAAAACGGATTGGTCTGATTCCCCGCTATGACGTTGTCGTGGTCGATGAGATACAAAAGATACAGACAGATGCTTCCGGTGAGGCCATGGCCGCCCTGAAGATGTATTTGGAAAGCGGCCGATACCGCAGAGCTACAGGGGATATGGGAACATCCGAATCCGGATTTGTCATGCTCGGTAATATTACACTGGGCAGCAATCACCTGCCGCTATACGAAAGCGACGGGATATTCAAAGAGCTTCCGGCCGCACTTCAGGAATCCGCCTTCATAGATCGTATTCACGGGTTAATTGAAGGGTGGTTCATGCCGCGCGTATCCAGGAACACGCCATCAAGATCACTTGGATTCAAGGGAGATTTTTTCAGCGAGGTACTGCATGAACTGCGTGCTGACCTGCGGTACGCGGACTATGTTTCCCAGAGTTTGTACCTGCCACAATCTGAGGATATGCGGGACAATAAAGCCATCTCCAGACTGTCCGAAGGATTTCTTAAATTGCTGTTCCCCGATCTCAAGCTAAGCGAAGAAGAGTTCATTGCCTACTGCGTGAATCCAGCAGTTCGCATGCGCCAGCAAATCCGAGACGAGCTATCGAAGATTGACCAGGAATTTCAATGGATCACTATCAAAAGCCAGATACCGGATGAGTTCCAACTGTCCCATCCGGATGAGCGGCCAAAACCCCCGGTAACCGTGAGGGCGTAAGAGCGAAGTGGTTACCATTTCACGCCCTCACGCCTTCACATTTTTACGGTTTATGACCATACTGCAAACTGGCATAATTTTACGTTTTTGATCCCCCACCCCAACCCTCCCCCGCTGGGAGAGGGAGTTTATGAAAAGCGCAGATTATGCCCGTTCGCAGTATATTTACAGGATGATTCAGTATGCGGAAAAAAAACAATAACACTTGCGGCCCAATGAAGATACGATCTGAAAACCATAAACTGAAAATGATTTTTGCCCTTACGCTGGTTCATTTCACCGGTGATTTTTATAGTTCCTTTATCAATCCCCTGATGCCGGTGTTTGTGGACCATTTCTCGCTAACCCTGACCCAGGTGGGAATCATCACCGGAATCAGCCGGTTTCTGGCATTTGTTGTCCAGCCGCCTGTCGGATATATAGCGGATCATTACAGGACACGATTGTTTATTCTTGGAGGTCCTTTTCTGGTTATCACCATGATTTCCATGGTGGGTGTCGCACCCACGTTCTGGGTGCTTGTCATACTGGTTTCTATCGGCTCCATTGGCTCTTCCATGTTTCATCCAACGGTTGCCGGCATGATTTCTACCTATTCAGGCCGGAATATCGGCTTTTCCATTTCGGTGTTCAACATGGGAGGCACCCTGGCATTTGGCGTAGGCCCCATGTTTATTGCCTGGTTTGTGGCGACATACGGTTTGGAATCAACGCCAATTACCATGATTCTGGGGCTGATGGTAATGGTGTATCTGTATTTTACGGTTCCGGTTCCCGAATGTGAAGGGTTAAAAGATTTCGGGCTGATCGGATCTATCAGGGAGGTGTTCGGAACGGTCTGGAAACCGATTATTCTGATCTGGCTCATCATGGCGTCACGGGCGTTTGTCAGTCAGTCGCTTCTTACCTATCTGCCGGTGCATTACGCCAGGCAGGGGCATTCCCTTATTTCCATCGGTGCGGTGGTCTCCCTTTTTACCATTGCTGGAGCATTCAGCGGTCTTATCGCAGGTTATCTGTCGGATCGTATCGGATTCAAGCCGGTGTTTTATTGGGCGCATCTGATGACCACACCGGCTATATATGTGATGTTGAATGTACCCGGAAACTGGCTTTACCTGAATACCTTCGTTACCGGGGCTTTTGCATTGGCAACGCTTCCTCTTGGTGTTGCAATGGCCCAGAAACTGGCGCCAAAGGGGAAATCCATGGCATCCAGCCTGATGATGGGATTCGCCCTGGGAACAGGCGGCGTCATGACTCCGATAACCGGAAAACTGGCGGACATGTTCTCAATTGCACCGGTATTGAATGTGATCGCCATTCTTCCAGTTCTGACGATGGTGCTTATCTACCTGTTGCCAAAGGAAACCGCTTCTTGAAGTATCGATTTAATCCTTGGACTATTTAACCCTCTGAACCATAGTATGGAAAACAATATGAAATCTTTAGATAACCATCCCGGCGCAGCACAAAACATCGCCATGGTCCTTGCTGTCATGGGGATTGTAGTTTTGTTTTTTTCGATCATAGTGGGCGACAAAGGTATTTCCAGTCTCCAGTTGATCAAAATTGAACGCCAGAACCTGATAAGTGTCAATGTCGAACTCAAACGGAAAAATCTGCAGCTCTTTAATGAAATTGAAAGGTTAAAAAAAGATCCACTATATATTGAGTCCATTGCAAGGCAAGAGCTGGGACTGATCGGCAAGAATGAAATTGTGATCAATATGAATAATATCAATGCGGCAGAAAAAAAATAACCTGAACTTGGCATCCTTCATTTCTCAGTCAACACTTCAAATCTGGTGACACCATGTTAGTTCCATCAATAAACAAGCATGATATCAACATATTAAAAAGGCGAGTGAATTTTTATGCAGCGTTAGTCTGTCGCAACAGATGCAATTATTTTTGGTTTGCTTTTGGTTGTCAAATGATCCCTGACCGTATCATAAATACTTGTAGCAAAAGCATAAAACTCTTCAACATCTTCGGATGACGGTTTGCCATTAGGTAAAAATCCGAAGGCTCCAGGATAACGGGATTCAATATATAACATATTAAGTTTATTTATAATAAACTTGTCAGATTCAATATCAAAATAATTTTTTACTTCGGAAAACAATATATCCAAATCATGAATTTTCGGAACTCTTTTTGAGTATTCTTCAAGAACAGCTTTCAGACTTTTTTCTACGCACTGCTGTGCATGAAAGCTTGCCGCTCCGGTTGCCAGCTTGCTATGCAAAAGAGAGCCGATTACCGATAAATCTTCTTCGGCTGCTCTGAGCCATGCAGACACGGAATCTTTCATATCAGCAATTTTCCTTTTTCCAATATTTCTCTTGTGAAAGAATTGTCAGCCTTGAGAAAATCATACCATTCAGGTCTGGTATATACGATAATATCCATAGGAATGTTGTTTTTCAGAGATTTGAAACAATTCTTTACCGAAGAATAATTTTCAGCTCTTTCATCAAAATTCCGAGATGTTTCATTTTTATTCAATACCACAATTAAATCAATATCGCTGTCCTCATTGGGTTTTCCGTACGCATACGAACCGAACAGTATGGCTTTATACGGATTCAGACCAGCCAAAATATGTTTTAATTCACCTATATAATCAGACATAATTCCCCTCCATCGCCTGACATTGCCCACTTGTCTGCTATTTCTTGTTTGGCCTTCCTGTCTGCTGCGACCAGTTCAGTTTGAGTTTTCCAGAAAGTATTTTCCCAGCGATTTTCGTCCTGAACATCTTCAAGATACTCTCGGGCGGGTTTGTCATCAAGGCATAACTCCATATTCTTTTAATTTTTTATGAAGGGTTTTTCGCGTAATTCCCAGTTTTCGGGATGCCAGGCTTTTGTTGCCGTCCGCTGATGCCAGCGCGCTCAGAATTGTCGATTTTTCAACAGCAGTAAGCGACAAGGTTTCGGTTATCGCCGAAGGATTCATAAAAACGGAGGGTTGCAGGGCAGGAGAGGCCGGCAGCATGGGAAGCTGCTGGTCATCCAGATATTCACTTCGGGACAGAACAACCCCTCTTTCAACGGCGTTCATCAGCTCCCGAACGTTTCCAGGCCAGTCGTACCGGATCAAATGAT
>JBAXVB010000339.1:0-4489 GCA_037129415.1 Deltaproteobacteria bacterium | reverse complement strand
ACATGTGGATCAAAATTTTGACCCGAAATGTGACCGAACCAAAGAAACATAAAAGATTAGGAGGACGATTTGAAAATTCTCACAACCTTAAAAAAAGTAGTTGATGTGGAATTGAACATTAAAGTGAAAAACGGCGCCATTGTTGAGGATGGGCTACAGTATGTCATGAATGCCTGGGACGAAAATGCGGTGGAAGCCTCTGTCCAGCTTAAGGAAAATAAGGGTGCTGAAACAACTTTGGTCAGCATCGGTGGTGGGGACAATGCCGACATTATCCGTAAAGCATACGCCATGGGTATTGAAAACGGGATTCATATTGATGATCCGGCGCTGGTCAAGGCGGATTCGTTTGTTTACGCCAGGATTTTGCAAAAAGTTTACGAAAAGGGAAAATACGATCTTGTTATCACCGGCAAACAGGCCCAGGATACGGATAATGGTCAAACCGGAATCATATTGGCGCAGTACCTGGGATTACCTTGTGTCAGTAATGTGATCTCCATCGAAGTAATGGACGAACAGCACATCAAAGTATCCCGTTTGGGTGATGTCGGAACAGAAATCGTTGAACTGGAATTACCCGCTGTGGTTACGGTTAGTGACAGTATTAATCAACCTCGATTGCCAGTATTACGCGGCATCATGATGGCAAAGAAAAAGACCATCAAGGTAATGGATCTGGCGGCGCTTGGTACTTCGAATGATGAAGTTGGAGGCGCCACTCCAAAATCGGAAATTGTTGAATTTATAGCACCGGAAGCGCGCAAGGGCGGGCAAAAATTTGAAGGTGATGTCGCCGAAATTACCGCCCGGGTTGTCGATCTTTTGGCCAATGAAGCAAAGGTGTTTTAACAAATAAAAAATATCATTTACTGTCATCATTGGACACTAACCGAATTCATACAAGGAAAACAATATTATGGCTAAAGTACTCGTAATTGCAGACATCAAACAAGGTGTACTAAAAGGTAGTACAGCCGAACTTCTATCAAAAGCCAAAGCTATCGGGGCGGAAACCGCAGTGGTTGCGATTGGTAGTAATATCGAACTGTTAATACCGAGCCTGGTAAATGCAGGTTCCGATACTCAATATATCGCTGATGATCCCGGACTGGAGCTGTTTTCAGCCGGTCCATACTCATCCTGTGTTGTTGATGCAGCCAAACAATTTGGCGCCAACATGATTTGGTTCGGTTTTTCCGAAAGCGGCAAAACAGTAGCCCCAAGGGTTGCGGCCCAGCTTAATGCCGCATGTGCTACCGACATTACCGATGTGATGCTAAAAGGAGATCAAATCGAAGTAATAAGGCCCGCCATCGCAAATAAAGTGATGCAGCGTGTCAAAGTTAATACCAAACAACTGGTCGCAGTTGTCAGGGCTGGAGCGTTTGATGCAACGGAAGGTATCTCAGGAACCAAAAACGTAGTCAAACTTTCATCTCCTGCGCCAGATTTAAAGGCTGTGATCAGGCAAATATTATCCGAAGCAAGCGGCGACATTGATCTTGCAGATGCCAACATCGTCATCTCGGTGGGGCGTGGCGCCAAGGATCAAGCTGGCGTTGATCTTGTAAGAGAACTGGCCAACGATCTGGAAGCGGGCTTTGGCTCTTCGCGTGCTATGGTGGATGGTGGTTTTATGCCGCATTACAAGCAAGTCGGGCAAACCGGTAAAATCGTGGCGCCTACCCTTTATATAGCAATCGGTATCTCTGGAGCTATTCAGCACGTCGCAGGAATGAAAGGCTCAAAAGTGATTTTGGCCGTTAATAAAGACCCGGAAGCGCCCATTTTTAATGTGTCCGACTATGGTATCGTCGGAGACCTCTTTGAGGTGGTTCCGATTCTCCGCGCAGAGATTAAAAAAATTAGAAGTTAGACCACCAAAACTAATTTCGATCAATGCATGTACCTGCTTTTGCATGAACATGCATTGACAATGAATAGTATTTGTCCAGCAAAAGAATGCCTCTCGCGCTATCAGCATTCGGTATTCTCCTGGTTTAAAAATGCTTAACTTTTTTGATGAGGCAATGCAACTATGAATCCCCTATTGATGTTTCTTCTACTCACTGTCGGTCTGACGGTTTTTGGTCGAACGATGTTTCACAAAATTCAATTGTTAAGGGCGCTCGAACCCACAGATAGAGCCAATCATCTGAAGGAACGACTGATGAATATGGTGGTTCTTGCCATCGGCCAGAAACGACTGATCGGAAGATCAAAAGAAAGAGGCTCGGGTATTATCCATGCGTTCATTTTTTGGGGATTCTGTGTCTTATTGATTCGCAGCTTAACCTTATATGGAGAGGGATTTCAAGAAGGGTATTTCCTCCCGTTTTTTGGCGGTGACCATTTAATCGGTTATCTCTATATCGCCTTAAAAGATATTATGGAAGGGATCGTTTTATTGATGATCATCTTCGCATTTTTCCGTCGAGCCGTTCTAAAACCGGAACGACTGCACAATACCTTCAAGGCCTACCTGGTTTTGGCGATGATCGGGATTTTGATGGTGTCCGATCTATTGTACGATGGCGCTCGGTACAATATTATCCAATTATTTAATAATCCCGAAAGTATCCATTACTTCAATAATCCGCAATATGGTTCCGAATTTCTTTGGACACCGATATCGGTGGGAGCAGCCACCCTGATTTCAGGATTTAGTGCGGATGCCAACGTCACCATCCTGACCATTATGTTTTGGCTTCACATCAGTACGCAGTTGTTATTTTTGAATCTTCTCCCGTTTGGAAAACATTTTCATGTGATTACCGCACTTCCCAACGTTTTTCTGAAAAGCCTGGACTATCCTCATGAAAAAACTGAACTGCTGGATCTGGAAGACGAAACCGCCTGGGCGGAGGAATCCCTGGGAATCAATCATATCCATCAACTCAATTGGAAACAGGGACTGGACCTTTACACCTGCACCGAATGTGGACGATGCAAGGAAGTCTGCCCTGCATATACCACCGACAAACCACTAAATTTACATGACTTCAACGACAAACTAAAAATTGAGCTTCTGGAAAACGCAGATAATATCATTAAAAAAGCAAAGTTATTAGCTACAATCAGGCAAAGCGAAGATCCCGAGCAGATTGAAAAAAACAGGGAGGAGCGCACTGCTCTCAACAGCGAAAAGAAATTAATTGGTGAGGTAATCGCAGAAGACACGCTTTGGGCATGTACGACTTGCCGCGCCTGTGAAGAAGTTTGTCCTGTGACTATTGAACATGTCCCCCGGATTATCGCCATGAGACAGGGGCAAACCTTGATGGCGGAAGCTTATCCAAAGGAGCTGAACACAGCCATGAAAGGGATCGAACGAAACGGCAACCCTTGGGGAATTGGTTATGATAAACGAGCCGATTGGGCTGTAGGGCTGGACATCAAAATGATGGCGGACGATTCAAACGTCGATTATCTTCTTTGGGTTGGATGCGCCGGTTCATTCGATGACCGATCCAAAAAAGTATCAAAAAGCTTGGTTGGAATTCTGCAAAAGGCAGGTATCAGCTTCGCGATCCTGGGCGTGGAAGAAAAATGTACCGGCGATTTTGCCAGAAAAGTCGGAAATGAAATGTTGTTCCAAATGATGGCTAAGGAAAACATCGAAACACTGAACAACTATAAAGTCAAAAAAATAATCACGGCGTGTCCGCATTGCCTCAATACGCTTAAACATGACTATCCTCAATTGGGAGGAAATTACGAGGTTATTCATCATACCGAGTTCATTGACCAACTCGTCAAAGCGGGTAAAATCAAATTGAAGCAATCGCTGGCGGGCGCCTTGACATATCATGATCCCTGTTATCTGGGGCGATATAACAACATTTACGATGAGCCCAGATCAATTCTGCAATCCGTTTCCAACGGCGTATTCAAAGAACTCGGACGACACGGCCGTGAAAGCTTCTGTTGCGGCGCCGGCGGGGGAAGAATGTGGATGGAGGAGACCATCGGCAAAAGAATCTATCTGGAACGCTCGGAGGAAATCGTCGGCCTGAAAATCAAAAACGTGGCTGTGGGTTGTCCCTTCTGCCTGACGATGATCGAAGACGGAATGAAAGAGTTGGGCAAGGAAGAGCAGATCAAGACTTTGGATATCGCTGAAATAGTAGAAAAAAACATGGTGTAAATGAGAGTGATCTTGATAATTGATGGACTTATTTTCACGGTATTTGAGGGAAACTACCTTTCGCTGACCTTTCGCAAATGATACTGGTTCAAAGAAAAAATAAGCGAAAATAGTGCTCCCTCAATTAGCAAAATCCTTATCTCTGTCATTAAGCTGAAGCGTGATTTGCAACAGAAAAATACAGCATAAGTTTAACATACCCCATCAATTATGTTGATCAAATCACCCATCAATTATGTTGATCAAAATTAGATATAAAATAAATTAGGTATGTTATAAAAATCTCCCTCATTTAGCTTGATCAAAAATGCGGGTTTTTCCATCAATTATTGTGACCAT
>JBAXVB010000338.1:0-4497 GCA_037129415.1 Deltaproteobacteria bacterium | reverse complement strand
TATGAGGTGAAAAAGGCGGAGGAGGCGCACAATGTGCTTGAAACCGCCTATTTTGTAAAGCCCGAAGAACTGGCGTAATATACCGAAGAGGAGCGGGTCTTTAACGACGATGGCGCCCTGCTCAAATATGGAAAAGGCGCCTTTATTTACCGGCTGGCGGGACGGGACCGCGAAAAATCGGCATCCTATTACACACCGGAGGTACTGACCCAATGCCTGGTCAAATATGCCCTGAAGGAACTCCTCAAGGACAAGACCGCCGATGAGATATTGGCGCTGACCTTATGCGAGCCAGCCATGGGGAGCGCGGCCTTTTTGAACGAAGCGGTCAATCAGATTTCCAGGGCTTACCTTGATCTGAAACAGAAGGAAACCGGCGAGATCATCCGGCACGATGATTACCCCATGGAACTGCAAAAGGTGAAGATGTACATTGCCGACAGAAATGTACATGGAGTCGATCTGAACCCGGTGGCGGTGGAGCTGGCGGAAGTTTCCCTGTGGCTGAACACCATCCATGAAGGCGCATTTGTGCCCTGGTTCGGCATGCAACTTGTTTGCGGTAATTCCCTTGTGGGGGCCAGACGGCAGGTTTTTCATGAAAGCCTGCTCAGCGCCCGCATTCACTCTCCTCCTCCCAGCGGGGGGAGGCCGGGAGGGGGGAAAGAAAGCGAACGATTACTGCCCGGCAAGAAGAAAAAACCCCCTTCCCTATGGCTGGATACGGTTCCGGAAAGGGTGATGCCGGGCATGAAACGAGATGCCGATACGGTTTATCACTTCCTGCTGCCGGACAAGGACATGGCCAGCTACAATGACAAAGTCGTTAAACAGATGGCGGGAAAAGAAATCAAGGCCATCGCCGAGTGGCGCAAGGAGTTTATCAAGCCTTTTTCAAACAGCGAGATTGAGCACCTTAAGACACTTTCCGCCGCAGTGGATAAGCTCTGGCAAAGTCATACCGAAATGCAGCACGATATTTATCGCCGCACCACCGATCCGCTTCAAGTTTTCGGTCAGAAGGAATCCGGGGATAAACTACGGCCTACGACTACCGAAGAGAAAGACCGCATCTTTCATCAGGAGATGTTTTCCAGAAATGTCCGCAATTCCAGCCCTTACCGGCGGTTGAAGCTGATCATGGATTATTGGTGCGCCTTGTGGTTCTGGCCCATTGAAAAGGCGGATCTGCTGCCTGGCCGGGCTGAGTTTTTGTTTGATCTGACCCTCATCCTTGAAGGAAATCTTTATGACACATCGGTTGATGAAAAGGGGCAGCAGCCTCTTTTTCCTGATACCCGGCCCAAGCAGATGTCCCTGAGCATGCTGGATAATCTGGGGTATGTGAACGTGGATAAATTGTGCGAAGAGAATAACCGGCTTGGTCTGGTACGGGAATTGGCTGAAAGATATCGTTATTTGCACTGGGAGCTTGAGTTTGCGGAGTTGTTCGCGCGGCGCGGTGGGTTTGATTTGGTGCTGGGCAATCCGCCCTGGATCAAGGTGGAATGGAATGAAGGCGGCGTCCTGGGTGATGTGGAGCCATTGTTTGTACTGCGAAAATTATCAGCATCCAGCCTTGCAGAAAAACGGGAAGAGACCCTAAACAAACATGGCTTGCGGCCCGAGTATTTAACCGCCTTTGAAGAAGCGGACGGTACTCAGAATTTTCTCAATGCTTTGCAGAATTATCCCATTCTCAAGGGTATGCAGACCAATCTTTACAAATGCTTTTTACCTGTCGCGTGGATGATCGGCAAACATTATGCAGGGTGTCCGGTTTTCTCCATCCGGAAGGGATTTATGATGATCCCAAGGGGGGGAGATTCCGAAAGGAACTGTATCCCAGGTTGAGATATCATTTTCAGTTTTTAAACGTAAAAAATCTTTTTTCTGAAATTCTTCATTGGGTTACATACTCGATTAATATTTATGCTCCTCAAAAAGATATCGTTCAGTTTTACACTATTGCTAATGTTTTTCTGCCAAAAACAGTTGATGACTCTTTTAAAGATAAAGGTTACAAACCAGTTGCTGGAATAAAAGACGATAAAGACAAATGGAACATTGTCGGACATAAAGATCGAATAATATCAGTTTGTAAGGAGCAGTTAGAATTATTTGCACATTTGTATGATGAAAAAGGTACGCATTCTCTATCAGCAAGGCTGCCTGCGGTTCATTCCAAACAACTTATCGAAGTATTAAAAAAATTCTCAGTCCAGCCTCGTCGATTAGGTGATTTGAAGGCAGAATATTTTTCAACGGAGATGTGGCATGAAACCAATGCCCAAAAAGACGGTACCATCCGCCGGGAAACGCGGATTCCAGTTCATATCAATGAGTGGATTCTCTCCGGTCCCCATTTCTTCGTGGGCAATCCCTTTTACAAAACACCAAACAGGATTTGCAGAAAACACCATGATTACTCCATCATCGACCTTACCACCCTGCCGGATGATTACCTGCCCCGCACCAATTATGTGCCGGATTGTGATCTTGAGGAGTACCGGAGGAGGATGCCACGGTTCAAATGGACAGATGTAACCAGTCAGGATAGAGAAATGGTAGTGACAGATTGTTATCGTTTCGTAAATAGGGAAATGCTCAGCCAATCAGGTGAAAGAACTTTCATTTCAATCATTATCCCAAAGGGAGTTGGCCACATCAATACATGCTTGACCACGACATTTGCAAACGTAGACGTTTTAGTTCTTTACTACGGCTTGAGCGTTTCCATTCCCGTTGATTTTAGAGTAAAAAGCACTGGAATGGGGCACGCGAATACAACTTTGATCAATCAGTTGCCATTATTAGAAATAATGCAATCACAAAATACTACAGCGGCATTATTGCAGAACACCCTCAAATTAAGGGCTTTGGCTCTTACTTCTTTAACCATTCACTACACCGATCTCTGGCAGGAGTGCTTTCAAGGTCCCTTTCGCTCTGACTCCTGGGCCAAGACCGATCCCCGCCTGCCCAATTCTTTTTTTATCAACCTTACCCCAAACTGGCAGCGCAACTGCGCCCTGCGCACCGATTATGCCCGCCGTCAGGCTCTGGTGGAAATTGACGTGCTGGCAGCCATGGCCCTGGGTCTGACCCTGGATGAGTTGAAAACCATCTACCGGGTGCAGTTTCCTGTGCTTCGACAAAACGAATCCGATACCTGGTACGACCAAAACGGCCGCATTGTGTTCACCTGCTCCAAGGGGCTTACCGGCGTTGGCTTCACCCGTCCGGAATGGAACGACATCAAGGGCATGACATCCGGCGCGGTAGAGAGAACCATCATGGACGACACCCTGCCCGGCGGCCCCATCGAACGCACCATCACCTACCTTGCCCCCTTTGACCGCTGCGACCGGGAAAAGGATTATGAAACGGTGTGGGCGGAGTTTGAAAAACGTCTGAATCAGAATTCTCAGAATTAAAGAATGAACAGAATTCTGAAAATTCCATAATTCAGTAAATTCTGGTTAAAGAATGAACATAATTCAGTAAATTCCATAATTCTGAAAATTCTGATTAAAGAATGAACAGAATTCTGGAAATACCATAACTCAATAAATTCTGATTATAAGAGGGCAACCATGGAAAAAGATGAAATAACCTATAAAATAATCGGATGCGCCATGAAGGTACATAATACATTAGGCAATGGATTTCAGGAAGTTATTTACCAAAGATGTTTATCGATTGAGTTAAAGAAGGCTGGGTTACAGTTTGAAAGAGAAAAAGAGCAAACTATTTTCTATGACGGGATTGTGGTGGGTACGCGAAGAGCAGATTTTATAGTAGAAAATAAGGTTGTTATGGAATTGAAAGCCTTGATCAATCTTGAGGATGTACATTTGGCACAGGCAAAAAATTATGTTGTTGCGTATAATTTTCCAAAAGGATTACTAATAAATTTTGGATCCAAAAGTCTTCAATACAAACTCATATTTAACCCTAAATTTAATTCTGATCATTTATGAATTCTGCAAATTCTGATTCAGACAATAAAGGGAAAGCACATCATGACAACAAAGCCGGAATTTATCTTGAGCGAGGCACTGTCCATGAGTCCGGCCGAAAAAGCCAGAATCGCGCATTGTCTGATTTACAGCCTGGAAGCGCCAAAATCTGAAAGCGTGGATGCGCAATGGATTCAACTGGCGCAAAAGCGGCTTGAAGAACTGGATAACGGAATGGTTCAACCGGTATCCTCGGAGGAAATAAAAAGAAAGGTCAGGGTGTTGTGAGTAGCGGTGAAAACTCTATTTCCAAAGTTCCTTGGAGTCTATTTGCAGCCGCCTGAGACAGGCGGACAGGGTTCTGATCTTCACAGCGTCGCCGCTACCATGGCAGCGAATCCCAAACCTCCTTGGGCGCCGGTGAAAAAAGATGATCAAGATTGTCATATTCATAGGAGTATTCAATATGGGCACGGCAACGGTCGATTATATCCTTCCGGACTTCCTCTAAAGAATCATCAGTAGAGACAATATC
>JBAXVB010000337.1:0-4497 GCA_037129415.1 Deltaproteobacteria bacterium | reverse complement strand
GCCCTGATCAAAAATCTGAAGATTCTGGATGCAGTTCAGCAGAAAACCGGATGCAGGATTCTGCTGGCCCTCAAAGGCTTTGCCATGTTCAGCCTGTTTCCGGTCATCCGGGAATATCTCTGCGGTATTTCCGCCAGTTCAGTGGACGAGGCCAGGCTGGGCTATGAGGAGTTTAGCAAAGAAGTTCACTTCTGCGCGCCATCGTTCCCGGATGCTGATTTGCATGAAATCCTCTCGTGCTGCAACCACCTGGTGTTCAATTCTTTTTCGTTCTGGAACCGGCATAAATCAGCAATCATCGACGCTAAAAAATCTGTCCGATGCGGCATCAGGGTGAATCCGGAGCATTCGGAAGTCAGAGTGCCAATTTATGACCCATGCGGCCCATACTCCCGCCTTGGTGTTACCCGATGCAATTTTGAATCTCATAATCTGGAAGGTATTTCCGGGCTGCATTTTCACACACTCTGCGAGCTTAACGCCGATGCCCTGGCCCGAACCCTTCCAGTATTCGAAGATAAATTCGGCATTTTTTTAAAGGACATGGAATGGGTGAATTTTGGTGGTGGGCATCACATCACCCGAAGCGATTATGATGTGGATCTGTTATGTGAACTGATCACTGGATTCAAAAGCAGATATCCCATAGAGGTTTACCTGGAGCCGGGTGAAGCCATTGCGCTGAACACCGGTGTTCTAATCGCATCTGTGCTGGATATTTTCCATAATAGCATGGATATTGCTATATTGGACACATCCGCGTCGGCCCACATGCCGGATGTGCTGGAAATGCCGTATCGCCCTGTAATTGAAGGAGCCGGAATGCCTGGAGAATATCCGTTTACCTACCGGCTGGCTGGTCTTACGTGTCTGGCAGGAGATGTGATCGGCGATTTTTCATTTTCAGCCCCCCTTAAAGTGGGAGAACGGCTGGTGTTTCAGGATATGGCCCATTACACGATGGTGAAAAACAACACCTTTAACGGCGTAAGGCTTCCGTCCATCGGCATACTGACCGCTTGTGGAGAGTTTCGGATGGTTCGAAAATTCGGGTACGCAGACTACCGGAACCGGCTTTCATGACGGGCAGGCTTGTTTCATTTGATCCACTCCGGACCTTGAATATCCCAGGTGTTATCCCTCTGAAACCCGAGCTGTGGCTTAGTCAGCAGGATGTCATTAAGGCGGCGGACTGGATTCTTTTTCCGGAATACTGGCAGGTCAACGCCCTGGTTTACGGCTGGAAAAAGAAAATCTTCCCCAGCATCAGCAGCTTTCACCTTGGACATGACAAGGTGGAGATGACAAGGATATTTCAAGCAATCTGTCCTGAAAATACGCCGTTTACGCAAATCCTTGCTCACACGGAAACGGCGGTTGAGCGGGTTCTGGATGAGTTCTGTTTTCCCTTTGTGGCCAAGGAAGTTAGAAATTCCATGGGCCAAGGGGTTTTTCTAATTGAAAATTCAAAGGACTTTATGGATTATGCCAGGAGCAATTCCGTGCTGTATGTTCAGGAATATCTGCCCATCAGCCGGGATTTGCGGCTGGTTCTTGTGGGAAGCAAGGTGGTGGCCGGCTACTGGCGAAAAGCAGCACCCGGACAGTTTCACAACAACGTATCCCGCGGTGGCTCCGTAAGCTTTGATGATATTGCCGATGGCGCCGTCCAGTTGGTTGAATCCTTTGCGCAGCAAACCGGAATCAATCATGCCGGATTTGATGTAGCCGAGGTGGATGGCCATTTTTATTTTCTGGAATTCAACATCCGATTCGGCACCCGCGCACTCACGGATCGCGGAATTAGGTTGAGCCAGTATATCGAGTCATATTTGAACAAAAACGGTACATAATCGTTCAGCCCTCCCCCTGGCCCCCTCCCGATGGGAGAGGGAGTGAACAGTTATCCGCGATAGTCCTTCCTTCGTTTATCCAAGAAACACATCCATTGCTTCACTTCAAGTTTGGTAAGTCCAAATCCTTAATCCATAACAAATAAATGTCAATTTATCGTATCAATAAATTAAATTCAATAAATACTGATAGATATAAACAATAAAATAAATATTAAAAATAGTGTTGACAAGTTCAAGAATTATTTTTATAAGTACCATCACAAGTGGTAATACCAATTGGCAACAAACCAAACAAGTAAAAAGGAGGGTAAAATGGCGTGGGCGATTGCAATCAATCCATCTGAAATAATTAATGGATTCCATGTTTTAATTCTAAGGCGAATTCCACAAAAAATCCAACATTGGGAGGTTTAAATGTTCACCTGGACACAAGTTTATACACCTGTCTTTGGAAACGTGCTTCTGTCAGCTTTGGTAGCATCAATACCTGTAATTCTTCTGCTGGGACTTCTTGGGTTCGCCCACTTGAAGGCGCACTGGTGTGCGATCGCGGGGCTTTTGTCTTCGCTTACCATCGCGATTCTCGTTTATGGAATGCCTACGAAGCTGGCCCTCGCCTCTGCCGGATACGGCGCGGCCTACGGACTTCTGCCGATCGGATGGATCATTCTTGGCGCGATCTTCGTTTATGACATTACTGTGAAAACGGGTGATTTCGAGGTGGTAAAACATTCGATCTCCGGAATCTCGGATGACCGCCGCATCCAATTGCTCCTTATCGGTTTCAGCTTTGGCGCTTTCATAGAGGGCGCAGCGGGCTTTGGTACGCCGGTAGCCATTTCCGGAGCGATGCTAATCGGTCTGGGATTCCGTCCCCTAAAGGCTGCGATCCTTGCTCTTATCGGAAACACCGCCCCGGTTGCTTACGGCGCTCTTGGTATCCCGATCATCACCCTTGCGAAGGTGACCGGGCTTCCGGAAATGGCTCTTAGCCAGATGGTGGGAAGGCAATTGCCGATATTCTCCCTCATCGTTCCTTTCTGGCTTATCTGGGCCATGGCTGGGCGGAAAAAAATGATGGAAGTTTGGCCCGCCTGTCTTACATGCGGACTCAGCTTCGCCGTCACACAGTTCGTCGTTAGCAACTATATGGGGCCTTCTCTGGTTGACATACTTGGTTCCGTGGTTTCTATGGGCTCGACACTTCTCCTGCTGAAATTCTGGAAACCCAAGACGAATTGGCACTTCGATCATGAAACCAAGGAAGGTCGCCAAGCCGATGCTGATGCGCGACCAGATCAATCTTTCGGCCAGGTCGCCAAAGCCTGGATGCCATGGGCTCTTCTGTGCGTGTTCGTGTTTGCGTGGGGTTATCCGGCATTCAAGACATTCCTGAATGGAGGCACCAAGGGTGCCGAGAACTTCCTGATGGGGGTATCAAGTGTCAATTTTCCAATCCCGTACCTGGACAAGGCAGTCTTGAAAGTTGCGCCAGTCGTGGCCAAAGAGACAGCCGAAGGGGCGGTTTACGTTTTCAACTGGCTGTCTGCGACCGGAACAAGCTTAATATTTGTCGGTATTATAAGTGGTCTCCTCCTTGGGCTCTCGTTCAGCGAACTTTTCAAGACTTTCCTGAATACGTTGAAGAGAATCCGGATATCGCTCCTGACAATCACTGCAATGCTTGGTCTTGGTTTCACGACTCGTTATTCAGGTCTTGATGCAACTATGGGACTTGCATTTGCGTCAACCGGATTTCTTTTCCCATTCTTCTCGCCACTTCTTGGTTGGCTCGGCGTGGCGCTTACAGGCAGTGACACTTCATCGAACGTTCTCTTCGGTGGGCTTCAGAAAATCAGCGCCGAAGCTCTGGGCATCAATCCGATTCTTTCCTGCGCCGCAAACAGCAGCGGTGGTGTTATGGGTAAAATGATCGACGCTCAAAGCATTGTTGTGGCAGGTGTTGCGACAGGGCAGCAGGGGTCCGAGGGAGAAATTCTTCGCGGTGTTTTCTGGCATAGTATTGCGCTGGCCTCTCTGGTCGGTGTTGTTGTTTTCCTGCAGGCTTATGTATTCCCATGGATGATTCCAGCAATTGCAACGGCAGTCAAGTAGCATCAGGTACAAGATGCATCAGGGAATGGTCGGAGGGCTTCCCTCCGGCCTGTCCTTTGAGAAAGGTAATTACTATCATGAACCCATCATTCGTAAAAGAACTACAAGCTATTGTTGGTGAACCCTATACTCTGTCTGACAGGGAGTCACTGGCGGTTTACGGCTATGATGCGACCCCGGAGCTCGAAAGTAGTCCTGGGGTGGTGCTGTTGCCTGGGACTGCCGATGAAATCGCCCGTATCATGCGCCTGTGCTACGGGGCGGGGGTAAGCGTGATCCCCCGTGGTTCCGGCACCAACCTGTCGGGCGGCTCGATCGCCGACAGTCAAGGGGTCGTGGTTCAGACCAGCCGTCTTAACAGGATCATCGAGGTGGATGAGGAAAACCTGACCGCTACGGTGGAACCAGGGGTTATCACCAGCGCCTTGCACCGCGAGGTAGAAGCGCGCGGCCTGTTCTATCCGCCAGATCCGGGCAGCATGAATATCTCCACCATGGGTGGCAATGTAGCCGAGAATTCGGGCGG
>JBAXVB010000336.1:0-4522 GCA_037129415.1 Deltaproteobacteria bacterium | reverse complement strand
GGATACCAAGTCAAGGTCACTGGTTTCAGCACGAAGGCATTTCCCGAATCTTCAAATAAAAAAGTCTCAGCACGGCAGGAGTGATGCAATTCTGATGGCTTTATTTGCCAATCGCCGATTTTCCTTGTGATGACATCAAAAGCCGTTGACCGTTCACAGTCAGCGCTTTTAGTTTGTCATTCATGCAATTACAAAGTGAACGAGGTAAAAAATTGACAAAACATGGTTATGTAGAAATTGACAGCCATGAAGGAAAAGAAATTGTCAAGTTCTATTGTGGAGGTAACTAATGTCAAAAGAACTAAATGACGGTGCTTTCATTGTGCAAGGTGATCTCGCAATTCATCCGATTGCCCTGCTCCTTCCTCCGATGAACGAGGCTGAATACAAAGAGTTCAAGGATGATATTCTCGGCAACGGGCTTCACAATCCAATTATCCTTTATCAAGACAAGGTGCTTGATGGCCGCAATAGATATCTTGCCTGTAAAGAACTTGAGATAGACGTATGGGCAAGAGAGTGGGAGGGAGGATCAGACCCGATTGAGTATGTCATTTCACAGAATATACACCGGCGGCATTTAACGGCAGGTCAGCGGTCTATAGTGGCGGCAAAGGCGATGAACTTTCACATCGAGGCGGCGAGGGAGAGGCAGAGGGTAGCGGGCGGTGATCGGAAGTCTGAAGAATATAAAAAATCGCTTGTTGCAGGCGTGCAACAAGCGATTTCTGAACCCGTAACGTCTGAACCCGATGCCCCAAAAGCAAAAGAAACGTCATTCGACAAAAAGGCCGTATCTCAAGCAGGGAAGCTACTAAACGTTTCGGGCCGGTCGGTGGCGGCGGCAGTGGTGGTTTTGAAGCATGGAACTGATGACGAAAAGAAGGACGTTGAGACTGGTAAGGTCGGACTCAGTAAAATCGAGAAACAAGTCCGTGAACGTGCCAAAAATAAGCCGATGCCAGAGGAAAAACAAATGTTCAACAAAGAAAAATCTGATTCAATCGAATGGTCCAAATGGACGTGGAATCCAGTTACAGGTTGCATCTACGCGTGCCAGTATTGCTACGCAAGAGATATCGGAAATAGATTTCAAGGAGGATTCGAGCCAAAGTTTCATCCAGAAAGACTATCTGCACCTATCAATACCAGGCTACCTATAGATACCGGGAATGGGAATCGAAATGTATTTGTTTGTTCAATGGCTGAATTGTTTGGTGACTGGGTTCCTCAAGAATGGATTGATCAAGTTATTGAATCATGCGCCAAATCACCGGAATGGAACTTTATCTTTTTAACGAAAAACCCAAAGAGACTTATCGGAATCGAATGGCCTAAAAATGCTTGGGTAGGTACCACTGTTGATTGCCAGTCAAGGGTCAATTCAGCAGTTGGGGCCTTCGAAGAATTAAATAAACATCAATATAGGCCGGTCGTGACATTCTTATCTTGTGAACCAATGAACGAAAGGCTTGATTTTGGGGATAGAGGTCTTCACTCATTTGACTGGATAATCATAGGCGGGCGAAGTGTATCAAGCAGAATGCCCGCATTCCAGCCTGAATGGGAGTGGGTCGAGAAATTACATAACGAAGCTCGTGCATCAGGATGCAAGATTTATTGGAAACCGAATCTCACCGTTAGGCCGAAAGAATACCCAACGCTCTTTAAAACTGAATTATGAAGTATGAAGGTTGAATTATGAAGGTTGAAGCATACTTCATACTTTTCTTTTTACAGGGAGTCCCCCATGCCCAAAAAAGCGAAAAGTAAACCCCGGAAAAAAACCAATTTGCAATCTATACCGGATAATTACGGGAATGTTACCGACCTTGCCAACCGCCTTGGTGTCACCAGGGGGCGTGTTTCTCAACTCCACAAGAAAGGCGCTTTCGGCGATACTTTTACCAGGCTTAACAACAGGCGATATATAATCGACATAGAAGCTGCCGTTGAAAATGTCAAAAAATACTCTGATCCCGTGAATCGCGGACATAAAAACAAGATCGCAAGGTTGAACTTCCCGGATACACCATCTGAACAGAGGATAGAGGGCGGAGAGCAAAAGACAGACGACAGAGAGCAGATGACAGAAACAGCCAAAACCACTGTTTTAGCAGAAATGTCCTTTAGTGAAGCCAGGACGTTAAAAGAATACTACAACGCTGAAATGAAAAAACTGGATTATGAGGAACGGTCAGGCAAATTGCTCCGCGACGAAGAAGTCAAACAGGGCGCCTTCGAAATGTACCGGAAAACCCGCGACAGTCTGATAAATATCGTTGACAGGATAAGCGCCCAGCTTGCAGCCGAAAAGAAGGAAGCGAATATTCGGACAATCCTGGAAAACGAAATCAGAAACGCGTTGGCACATATCCGGGGTTCATTCAATGAATGATGGCTTCTCAAAAAGTCCAATATCTGCGTTACGCTGCATCCTTCGTCGTTGCGGCGTACTGGTCGTACGCCTCACTCCTCAGGATTTGCGCGCCTTGATCTTGAACTTTTTGCTTTGCCATCCCAATTCAGGGGGCAGAGGTCAGCGATCAGAGATCATAATTCCGACTTCAGACATCCGTATTGACAGGCGGTTCACGCCGGTACGGGTTCATCATGATTGACGGTCGTATGTACTTTATCAAAGCGGCTTGCGCCGGCCTTGAAATGGACCCTCTTACCACTGTTGACCAATGGGCTGATGAGAAAAGGGTTTTAAATACCGTCGCCTCCCGTGAAGCTGGCAATTACCGCACAAGCCGCACACCATATCTGCGGGAGATTATGCAGGTGCTTTCTGTCACCGAAACCGAAGTAACCGATATCGTCGTTATGAAAGCTACGCAGATCGGCGGATCTGAGGTGGCGAATAATTTTATTGGGTACATCATCGATTGCGCCCCAGGTCCTATTTTATACATGTTGCCTACCGCAGAGCTGGCGGAACGCCACAGCCGAAGCCGCATTGCAACCATGATCGAAAGCATCCCCACGATTAAGGACAAAGTAACTCCGCCTAAGAGCCGCACCGGCGGAAATACTGTGTTGGCAAAAAACTTCGTTGGTGGCGCACTGTACATGGCAGGTAGCAACTCCGGCGCTGCTTTCAGAAATGTTTCCATCAGATATCTGATTCTGGATGATATCGACGGTTTTGAACCTGATATCGGCGGCGAAGGAAGCCCTGTTAGCCTGGCCGAACGACGGACTGATACTTATTCGAGCCGGAAGAAAGTCTTAAAGATCAGCACGCCTACCCAAAAAGGCGGGTCCCTGATCGAAAAAGAGTTTCTGAAATCCGACCAGCGGTATTATCACGTCCCCTGCCCTTTTTGCGATACCCTGCAAATACTTATTTTTTCTACAAATAACGAAGAATACGGCCTCAAATACACAGAGGAAAACGGCGAGATAACAGATGTTTGGTACACCTGCATGAGCTGCCGTGAAAAAATCAATGAGCATTACAAAAACAAGATGCTGAAAAAAGGCCTGTGGATCCCGAAACAACCAAATCGGACAAAACGCGGATACCATATCAGCGGATTACTGTCCCCTCTCGGTTTCGTATCCTGGCGACAAATCGCCCAAGAATTTATCGATTCCAAAAATGACTTGATGGCGATGAAGGTATGGGTAAATACCCGACTCGGCGAACCTTACGAATCTGCCTGGGAACAACCGGAATGGGAAAACCTTCGTCTAAGATGTGAGCCTTACCAGCCGATGAAACCACCCATAGGCGTTGTGTTCATAACTTGCGGTGTTGATGTACAGGAAAACCGTATTGTTGTTGTCCTTCGCGGATGGGGCGTAGGTGAGGAATCCTGGCTTATCTGGCATGGAGAGATATACGGGGAATGGGAATCGCAACTTGACGATCTGATTGCTTTCAGCTTCTTGCGCGATGGTACCAGTATCCCGGTACTCGGTATTGCTATCGACTCGGGTTACAAAACACAGCAGGTTTATCACTATTGCCGGAACAGGGACAGCCGCGTATTCGCAATTAAAGGCGAGCGCGCACGCAATAAACCCGTGCTTGGCAAACCTACGGAACAGGATTTGAACTGGAAGGGAAAACGAATCCCAAAGGGAGTCAAGCTGTGGCCGGTCGGAACAGATACCGCAAAATCCACCCTTTACGGCCGGCTGAAAAACAATACCACGCCCGGCCCCTGTTGTTACCACTGGTATGAATCCGTAACTGATGAGTATTTTCTTCAACTTACTGCAGAAAAAATCGAAACACACATAAAAGGCGGCTTCCCGTACCTGGAATGGGTGAAAACCAGAGATCGAAACGATGCACTTGATGCAGAAATTTACGCTTATGCTGCCGCTATCCGGGCCGGTCTTCTCTGGCTCGGTGATTCCAAAAACCCGAAGAAGACCGCAGCCTCTCAGGCTCCGTCTAAAAAGAGAAATAAAGTTACTGTGAAGAGCTGCTTCATGAACAACGAATTTTAGAAGGGGAAACTATGACAATCGGAAAATTCACATATATCCACAATGCCGCACAGCA
>JBAXVB010000335.1:0-4532 GCA_037129415.1 Deltaproteobacteria bacterium | reverse complement strand
ATCGGCTGGTGACATTGTTCCGCGATATCTATCTAAAACGGGATCGTTATCTGCTTCACGGGCTATCCCTGATCGGTGTGCGTGCTGTACTGGGTGTGGACAGCCAGAGAGGATCGCCATTCAACATTCAGCGAAGCCTTCATGTTCCCAATTTTACCCTGGATGAAGTCACGGACCTGTTTGATCAGTATCAACAGGAAAGCAGTCAGGCCGTTGAACCGGAAGTTTCACAAAATGTGTATGAATCCACAAACGGTCAGCCGGGTCTGGTGGGATGGTTCGGAGAGCTTTTGACTGAAAAATACAATCCGGGTCAGAATGCACCCATTGATGCCTCAATATGGAACACTGTTTTACGCAAGGCGTTGTTTGTGGAATGGAACAATACCGTATTAAATCTGGTTAAAAAGGTTCGATTCGGATATGTACCAGATGTTTTGAAACTATTTTCCAGCTCTGATGTGCCTTTTTCTCTGGATGCTGACTGGTGTGGGTATCTTTATCTTAATGGTGTCATCATGCCGGAAACATCTGTTGATAAACATAGCAACCTGGTTGAAGTCTGCCGCTTTTCCTGCCCGTTTATCCAGAAGCGCCTGTATAACGCGCTGACAGATGACCTGATTGGAGACCTGCCGATGCTGGCGGTTGAACCATTGGATGATCTGGAGGATGTATTTGAGGGGAAAATCCCGAATCTGCCATCTCTTCTGGACCGGTACAAGGCTTATCTGGCTCGAATGAAGGCCAAAGGACTCAATCCTTTCAAGGATCAGCCGCGAAGAACTGATTTGCACTACACTGAAGCAGTCGGGCATTTTCATCTCTATGCCTGGCTTAATGCCGCCATTGGCAGGCGTTGCGTAACCAGCCCGGAGTTTCCTACCGGAAACGGCAAGGTGGATATTCATATCCGGTGCAACGGAAAGAAAGGCATCATCGAGGTCAAAAGCTTTGTGGATATGTCTGAAACCAGAAAAGGCACAGAACAGGCTGCCGCCTACGCCCGCAGTCTCAATCTGAATTCGGTTACGCTGGCTCTGTTTGTGCCGGTGGATGATGAAACTGTTCTTGCCAAACTGTCCGGAGAACACCAGAGTAGTGGTGTAACCGTAACGGTTGTGGCTATCGGGTGGACATAAGAACACCTACGCAATAGAGGTTCCGTATGCACAGAAATCACTCTTTTTTATTGAGACTATTGGTAATTATAGTGGTCCCCAAATTCCGAACAATATTATAAGATGGTAACCTGCTATACTGCGAACTGGCATAATCTGCGCTTTTCATAAACTCCCTCTCCCAGCGGGGGAGGGTTGGGGTGGGGGATCAAAAACGTAAAATTATGCCGGTTCGCAGTATATATCAAGGCGAAGTAGAAATCGCGGCAGCGCCATTCCGCTGCGGATTAATCGGTTACCATCTTAAACTCGACCCATTTTTGTCTTGACACATGGGTCCACTTCACTGGCGACGGGCGATAGAACACGAAAATTGGAAGATATGCTGAGACGTGTTATCCGTGAAGAATTACATCACCGAACCACTAAATTACCAGTAATGAGAGGAAATGCTCATGCGCAGATTCCATTCCTACGGCCCAGTAAATGCCCGCAGCCACTTTTCCGCGCCCCGCACGGATTTGGTTAACCAGTGTCTGAATTCGCTGATTGGCAGTGACAGCGGCAATGAAGGCGGCCATTACTTTACTATCTGGGCGCCACGGCAGACCGGAAAGACTTGGCTAACACAGGAAGTCAAAAAACGGATTGAATCGATATATTCGGATCGGTTTACCGTCGGCATGATGTCTATGCAGGGCGTAATCATGGAAGACAAGGATCAGGTTGATGTTTTTTTCAACTATATTCCCAATTTGATTCGCCGCGCCTTTGGAGTTACCGTATCTGAACCGGACTCATGGAAATCGTTGTCAGAATATTTTTCATCGGACACAGGACTCTTCGACAAACCTGTGATTTTGTTTATAGATGAATTTGACAAGTTGCCTCCTATAATTATTGACCGTCTTGTGAATATATTCAGGGATATGTATCTGGATCGACAAAGTTATTGCATTTATGGCCTTGCCCTGATTGGTGTGCGGGCCGTTCTGGGTGTGGACAGCGAAAGGGGATCGCCATTCAACGTACAAAGAAGCCTTCATGTTCCCAATTTTACTTTAGATGAAGTCACTGATCTGTTTGATCAATATCAACTGGAAAGCGGCCAGGTCGTTGAACCGGAAGTTTCACAAAATGTGTATGAATCCACAAATGGTCAACCGGGTCTGGTTGGATGGTTTGGGGAGCTTTTGACCGAAAAATACAATCCGGGTCAGAATGCGCCCATTGACGCCTCAATATGGAACACCGTTTTACGCAAGGCATTGTTTGTGGAATGGAACAATACCGTATTAAATCTGGTTAAAAAAGTTAGATCCGGGTATGTACCGCATATACAGAAACTGTTTTCCAGCTCGGATGTGCCTTTTTCTCTGGATGCAGGCTGGTGTGGGTATCTGTATCTTAATGGTGTTATAATGCCTGAAACATCCGTTGACAAAAATAGCAATCAAGTTGAAGTCTGCCGTTTTTCCTGCCCGTTTATCCAGAAGCGCCTGTATAACGCGTTGACAGATGACCTGATTGGAGACCTGCCGATGCTGGCGGTTGAGCCACTGGATGATCTGGCGGATGTATTTGAGGGAGAAACCCTGAATCTGCCGCCTCTTCTTGACAGGTACAAGGCATATCTGATTCGAATGAAGGCCAAAGGACTCAATCCTTTCAAGGATCAACCCCGAAGAACCGATCTGCATTACACCGAAGCAATCGGACATTTTCATCTTTATGCCTGGCTTCAAGCCGCCATTGGCAGGCGTTGTGTAACCAGCCCGGAGTTTCCTACCGGCAACGGCAAGGTGGATATTCATATCCGGTGCAACGGAAAGAAAGGCATCATTGAGGTCAAAAGCTTTGTGGATATGTCTGAAACCAGAAAAGGCACAGAACAGGCTGCCGCCTACGCCCGCAGTCTCAATCTGAATTCGGTTACGCTGGCTCTGTTTGTGCCGGTGGATGATGAAACTGTTCTTACTAAACTGTCCGGAGAACACCAGAGTAATGGCGTAACCGTAACTGTTGTGGCCATCGGGTGGACATAAGAACAGATAAATGATAAGGGTGAAATATGCAAAGAAATCCCCTGTTTTTACTGAAACATGAGTCGATAAGATAAAGGATAACACACATGCGCAGATTTCATTCTTACGGACCGGTTGACGAAGATATTCATTTTAGTGTTCCCCGAACAGATTTTGTGCAACAATATCTTGATCAGTTTATAGGTAATCTGAAAAAAGGCGGTCATTATTTCACCGTCTGGGCGCCACGGCAGTCTGGAAAGACCTGGCTGACTCAGCAGGTCAGAAAGCGAATTGAGGCGGAATATCCGGATCAATTTACCGTCGGCATGATGTCCATGCAAGGAACCATTCTGTTACCCGATGATCCGCCTGAAGCGTTTCTGAATCAGGTTGATTATCTGATCAAGGAGACTTTTGATATAACTTTGGCATCAGCTCCCAATTCTTGGAACGCATTCAAATATCTATTCCACAAAGATAACACCTGTTTTAAGCGCCCCCTGATTTTGTTTATTGATGAGTTTGACAGCTTGCCGCCTGCTGTGATTGATCGGCTCGTCACATTGTTCCGCGATATCTATCTAAAACGGGATCGTTATCTGCTTCACGGGCTATCCCTGATCGGTGTGCGTGCTGTACTGGGTGTGGACAGCCAGAGAGGATCGCCATTCAACATTCAGCGAAGCCTTCATGTTCCCAATTTTACCCTGGATGAAGTCACGGACCTGTTTGATCAGTATCAACAGGAAAGCGGCCAGATCGTCGAACCAGAAGTTTCGCAAAGTATTTATGAATCCACAAACGGCCAGCCGGGTCTGGTGGGATGGTTCGGGGAGCTTTTGACTGAAAAATACAATCCGGGTCAGAATGCGCCCATTGACGCCTCAATATGGAACACCGTTTTACGCAAGGCATTGTTTGTGGAATGGAACAATACCGTATTAAATCTGGTTAAAAAAGTTAGATCCGGGTATGTACCGCATATACAGAAACTGTTTTCCAGCTCGGATGTGCCTTTTTCTCTGGATGCAGGCTGGTGTGGGTATCTGTATCTTAATGGTGTTATAATGCCTGAAACATCCGTTGACAAAAATAGCAATCAAGTTGAAGTCTGCCGTTTTTCCTGCCCGTTTATCCAGAAGCGCCTGTATAACGCGCTGACAGATGACCTGATTGGAGACCTGCCGATGCTGGCGGTTGATCCCATGGATGATCTGGCGGATGTATTTGAAGGCGAAACCCTGAATCTGTCGTCACTTCTTGACCGGTACAAGGCGTACTTGGTTCGAATGAAGGCCAAAGGACTCAATCCCTTTAAAGATCAGCCCAGAAGAACCGATCTGCATTACACCGAAGCAGTCGGACATTTTCATCTTTATGCCTG
>JBAXVB010000334.1:0-4540 GCA_037129415.1 Deltaproteobacteria bacterium | reverse complement strand
ATCTGATAAAAAGGAATTTGCCCCTGGTACGGCTCAGGTGGCATAATAGTTAATGATTTCACCACTTCTTCTCATGGGGAAAATGGAAAAGAAGCCCTTGTGTCTCTGGGAACGGCATTGAAAGAATATATCCTGACGGCAGTAGAAGATAAATCATTGGATATTCTTTATGATTCCGCTCAAAATAAATACTGGTGAATGTTCAATGACTTCAGCCGTCATCCAAAAATTTACATGAATTTACAGCATGCACCATTGTGAATAATCTAAAACAGATTGCCAGGAAACGCGATGAAATCCAATACCCCCTCACCATTAGCAGGAGATGCCACCTTTTTTCCTTTTCAATCCAATATCCTTTGCGCGGACCGACATATTCTCAACGGTCATCGCAGCGCCCTTTTGTGGTTCACCGGACTTTCAGGAAGCGGTAAATCGACATTGGCTAACGCTCTGGAGGAGCGGCTTTACCAGATGGGTGTTCGCGGTTATGTGCTTGATGGCGACAATATCCGCTGTGGGTTGAATAAAGACTTGGGCCTTTCCCCCGAGGATCGTAAAGAAAACATCCGCCGGATTGCTGAAGTGGCCAAGATCATGGTGGATTCAGGTATCCTTGTTTTCGCTGCATTCATTGCGCCTTACCGGGAAAGCCGGGAATTCACACGGGTCCTGATGGCCGAAGTTCCCTATTATGAGTGCTATGTCAAGTGCGCACTTGACATCTGCGAATCCAGAGATCCCAAAGGCCTTTATAAAAAAGCCAGGACAGGCGAAATCAGCAACATGACTGGGATTTCAGCTCCTTATGAAGAACCTGAATCTTCTGATCTGGTTATTGAAACTGATCAATATGCATTAGATGAATGTGTTAACAGACTGATTCGTTTTTTGATGGACAAAAAAATCATCGTGTTCAGGTATCCAATGGCAGTTACCGGTTCTCGTGAGGCTATGGCTTATTAAATCATATTATCAGCTCATAAGCTTATTGATTTGCATCTTGTTGACATCGCACAGAACGAAGCAAGCCTCACTCCTCCCACGTCAATTCTGATGCGCGGGCTTCTTAACTTATATGACAGTTGTAGAAAAAGGTCATTCGGTTACAGATGTCACCCGATATCTTGGTGTCGAAGAATCAAGTGTTTTGCAGTCACTGAAAAAGGGGAAGTTACACCATGTACAGAATGATTCCGCAAAGACAAAAAAAGGTAACTTTCAATGTTCCCCATCAAATCGGAAAATCTCGAACTGATCGCGAATATCTGTATAATAGAACTGAAAGCCTGTTTGTAGAAGATTCTCGGCGAGATATCGTACTGCGGAATTGTTTCCGCTACACATTAACTGAACTATTCACCAGATGATTCATCGACTCAAAAGCAAGTTGAGGATGTTGCGCGCCGATCCGCACATATGCGAAGTAGCGCGCGGCACATTGCTTGCATTTGCCCTCAAAATCGGCGGTTCTGGCCTATCTTTTGCCTTTAACGTCGCCGTGACCCGACTGTTGGGGGCAGAGGGAGCAGGGCTTTTTTTTCTCGCTTTGGCTGTTACTACTATTGGCTCGGTGATTGGACGAGTCGGGCTGGATAATGCATTGCTGCGTTTTGTAGCCACCAGAGCTACCCAGAAAGATTGGTCGGGTGTTAAAGGTGTTTATGCGCTGTCAATGCGTATGGCGGTGGTGGCATCAGGTGTGATTATGTTTGTCGCTTTTCTTGTCGCACCTTGGATGGCAACAGTACTCTTCAAAAAACCGGAGCTCGCCGAAATGCTCCGTTGGACGAGTCTATCCATCCTACCCTTTGCCCTGCTCAACCTTCAAGCTGAAAGCCTTAAGGGCTTGAAACGCATTGGTGATGCCATGACGGTGCAAGGCATCGGTGTGCCTTTTGTATCGCTCCTGCTAATTTATCCATTGACCCAAGCTGCCGGTGTGACAGGGGTGGCGTGGTCTTATGCGGTGGCGACGATAATGATGGCTTTGCTTGGGGGGTGGGCGTGGCATAGAACAATGGCTGTTTACGAGGTTGAACAAGTGCCTTTTCCATTGCAAGAGCTATGGGCAAGCTGTAGACCACTTTTTGTGGTGTCCATTATGAATAATGCAGTACGTACTTGGGGACCGTTATTAATCCTTGGTATTTGGGCACCCAGTGAAGAGGTGGGGATTTTTGGGGCTTCATTACGGGTGGTTGCATTAACAACAATGATGCTCTTCACGCTTAACAATGTGTTAGCACCCAAATTTGCTGAACTTTACGAAAAAAAAGAAATGACAATACTCGCGTCCACAGCTAGGCGGTCTGCAATGTTCCTTATTGTGCTATCCAGCCCCTTATTTTTTATTTTGATATTTTTCCCAAATTGGGTAATGAGTATGTTCGGGAAAGGGTTTAGGGAAGGAGGCCTAATATTAGCTATTCTGGCAATGGGACAAGTGGTGAATGTTTATGCGGGTACACTTGGTAGTATTCTAATCGTGAGTGGAAATGAGCATTACACACAAAATATGACATTGATTTTTTCCGGAGTATTGGTGACGATGCTGTTTTCATTAGTTCCCGCTTTTGGAGCGCTTGGCGCAGCAATTTCAATAGCGGTGTCTGGCATAGGATTAAGTTTGGTCACTGCCTGGCAAGCCGAAAAAATAATCGGCTTGAGAGTAATTCCAGACTTTAGGTTTGCTATCAGTCGTATATTTAAAAAATGGAAGAAGTAATGAATCGACTATCTTGGTATTTAAAAGTATTTGGTTTTCAAGGTTTGTTGCTTGCTTTTTGTGCGGCAGTGTTTAAAAAATCCATCAAATTGAAGGTATACAGCGGGTTGTTAGGAGGATGGGTAACGATCAGAACTAAAACCTCTGACTTGGCTGTTTTTGAGAAAGTGCTGGTTAATGAGGAGTATCTACTGCCAGATTGGGTAATACCTCAAAATATTATTGATGCAGGAGCAAATATTGGGCTTTCTGCATTATATTTTTCTACCAGATATCCAAACGCGCGCGTATTCGCAATTGAACCAGAGGCGGCGAATTTTGCTTTACTTTGTGAGAATGTTAAGACATGCCAGAATATTATTCCAATAAAGGGTGCGATTTGGAATAAATGTGAACCAATCAAATTGACAGGTTACGAATTAAGTTATTGTGGATTTCAAGTCGAAAGGTGTGATTCTGAAAGTGATATTTTCGGAATGACAATAGACGAAATAATGAACAAGAACGATTTAAATTATATCGAAGTGTTAAAGATTGACATTGAGGGGGCAGAGAAAGAGGTATTTGAGTCAGCATCAAATTGGATTGAAAAAATTAATTTGATTGTAATTGAGCTTCACGAACAAATGAAACCTGGGTGTGTTCGTGCAGTTCAAAATGCCACTTTGAATTTTGAAAAGGCTTGGGTAAGCGGAGAGAATAATTTTTATAGTAGAAGGAGATAGTTTTGATTCGATGTAAATTGTCATCTGATGTTCAGTGTTTGCTATGCTGTCCAGTTTGTAAATGCGAAATGATGTCCGAAGAAACGCAATTCCGATGCAAAAATTCTGATTGTACAAGATTATTTCCAGTAATCAATGGTGTGCCGGTGTTGTTAAATGAAAGTAACAGCATTTTCTCTATAGGTGATTTCATTTGTGGAAAGAGTACAACTTTCGACTTAATGAAACCAAAATGGAAAAAAAATCTTCACAAGTTGTTACCGAAGATTAGCCTTAACGTGAAGGCTAAGAATAATGTTCTATTAGTCAAAAGGCTACTATTAAACAAAAGCTCTCATCCTCGCGTGCTTGTTGTAGGAGGGAGTATAGAAGGTGAAGGGATGTCAATGCTGGGGGCTGATATTGAAACAGTGTCTACGGACGTAAGTTTTGGGCCACTAACTGAGTTAATTTGTGATGCTCACGACCTTCCATTTATAAATCAATCATTTGAAGGAGTTGTGATTCAAGCTGTGCTAGAGCATGTTGTTGATCCCTATCGCTGTGTTGAGGAAGTTCACAGAGTGCTAAAGAGTGACGGCATTGTATATGCCGAGACGCCATTCATGCAGCAGGTTCACATGGGGAGATACGATTTCACCCGATTTACCCATTTGGGGCACCGTCGACTGTTTAGAAAGTTCTTTGAAATAGAAAGTGGCGCATCATGTGGCACTGGCATGGCTCTAATAAGCGCAATTAGGGGTTTTCTGCAAAGTTTGACTTCAAGAAGACTTGTGCAGAGATGTTTACGAGTAATGGTTTCTGTTACTTTGTTTTGGTTGAAATACTTAGATTATCTGACAATTGATAAACCAGCCACGAATGATGCAGCTTCTGGGTTGTATTTTATTGGTGGTAAGGCGCAAAACACTCTGTCTGACCGTGAATTGCTAAATGAGTATAAAGGTGCGCAATAGAAGCTATGTTCTTTTGATGCAGTTTCAGACATTTTTTATCTATAGTAACAAAATTCAGTTAGATTTTGCTACTATAGCAAGAGAGTCAGGCAGAGTCGGCTCTTAGCCAGTGCCCGAAATCCCGGCAA
>JBAXVB010000333.1:0-4566 GCA_037129415.1 Deltaproteobacteria bacterium | reverse complement strand
TAATAATGCTTAACTCATTGATATTACGAAATCCAACTGATATTTGGGACTACAGGCAATTTGGGGTATGGATGCGGTAGGTAGCGCCTTACCGTTTTAAACTTTGCTCGATTGCACCCAGCCGACATTTTCGAAGGGCTTGTGGAGTTTTGGGTCACCAAACGCCATACAGAAAATATCTGTTGCACAATCTCGGAATTTGTTATACTCGCAAGAATGAATCAAAAATGACTTCATCCTGAATAACGCAGAGGGGCCATGAACCGCCGCAGACATTTTGTCTTGATTATCTTACCAGCCCTTATCCTGGTGGCATCTACCGCATTATATCCTGGCCATTTCTTTTATCCAGCTTCAAATCAACCCCACAGTGATCAGTTAGAATGAGGAGGCGAAATGGAAACGAAAACAATAATTGATACATGTATATTTCTTTCAAAAACCCATCGCGACTTGCAACGTGAACGAAATAAATACATATACCAAATAATAATTTCTATTCTATCACTTGAGGCGGTTTTTATTGGTTCTTTATTGTCAAAGACGTATCAGATCAACTACAATATAAAGCCTATCATATATTTAGCTTTGGTTTCGTTTGCTATCCTGACTGCTTATCATCTATTTCATCTACATCGTGCGAATCATAGAAACCAAGAATATGCAGAAAAATCAGAAAAGGAATGCCAGAAATTGATTTCCAAATCATTTGAAATTAAAAATCCAAAAAGTAATGGAAATTCGTATACTGGATGCCATATGTGGCTTTGGCAGTCATGCTTTGTGATAGTTGGGACTACTTTTTCTATCTTTATTGTCTTTATCTCCTAACGAAGGTTTATGGATACGGCATCCATTAAAAAAGTCCAGTAAGGCATCTCTGTTTCCATCATTTTGACATCAGTTTTCGCAAAATATATGCCGAACGGTATTGGTTGATTTCACGAAATAAATAAAAATCACGAAGAAAATGAGCGAAAGGTAAGTACCTTAGGTATTTTTTGTGAATTAAAATGAAATTAATCTGGTGATACACCGAAGAGCCGATATCCGAATGGGAGCGGCTGAATACAACAATTAAGGACACGACCATGAAAAGAAAAGAGCTGGCGGGGATTTTGGGATGCGTTATTTTACTGCTTTTTGCTGCGGTTGCCTATGCTGCACCGGTTCCTGATACTGGTCAAACCCTATGCTATGATGTTGCTGGCAACGTCATCACCTGCCCTACGCCCGGTCAGGCCTTATACGGCCAAGATGCCAATTACACCATCAATCCGCCTTCTTACACCAAGCTGGATGGCAGCGGCAATGTACTGCCGGATTCGGCCACATCCTGGGTTATGGTGCGGGATAATGTTACAGGGCTGATATGGGAAAATAAGACGGTTGATGGTACAATTCATGATAAGGATAAGATCTATACCTGGTACGACCCCACGGACCCCAATCCAGGCACTCCGGGCAACGGCACGGATACCAAGGATTTTCTCGATGCCTTGAACAGTGCGCGCTTCGGCGGCTACAGCGATTGGAGGCTGCCAACCATCAGGGAACTGACATCTATCGTCAACCATGGTATTCCTTACCCAGGACCGACGATAGATACCGGATATTTTCCGAATACGGTTTCGTCCTTTTATTGGTCTTCTACTACCGTCGCATTCAATACGCGCATTGCGTGGGGCGTGGACTTCAGCTACGGCTACGACGACGCCCGCGGTAAGTACGGCAACGGCAGTTACTACGTCCGCGCTGTTCGTGGGGGACAGTGTAGTTCATTGGATCATTTGACTATTGAGTCATTTGATACTGCGAACAGCGGACCGTCAGATGGTGCTTCGGCTACTACTGGCAGTTATACAGATAACGGCGATGGTACGGTTACGGATACTTCTACGGGCCTAAGGTGGCAGCAAGCTGGTTCTTCCGATCCACAGACATGGCAGCAGGCGCTGGCCTATTGTGAGTCTCTGAATCTTGGCGGCTACACGGACTGGCGACTGCCCACCATCAAGGAATTAAAAAGCTTGGTTGATTACAGCCGGTATAGTCCGGCGATCAATACGACATATTTTCCGAGTACGGTTTCGTCCTTTTATTGGTCTTCTACTACCTACGCAGGCGGTACGGGCAGTGCGTGGGGCGTGCCCTTCTACGCCGGCCTCGGCAGCGGCGGCAGTAAGGGCGGCAGTTACTACGTCCGCGCTGTTCGTGGAGGACAGTCTGGGCCATTTGACTCTTCGGTCATTTCCGTAAGTCCGGCCAACCGTGATGTGGCAAAAGATGCCGGCACGACTACATTCAGTGTCTCCAACACCGGAACCGGAACCATGCCGTGGACTGCCGCAGTAACATCAGGCGGTAGACACCTTTTATTGTAACATTGCTGCAAAAATGCAATTTTCACCGGCTTGTAGTATAAAAACCACAAAATCCGGTAGAACCAGGAATATGGTAACATCGGATTTTAGCCCAAATTCCATGAAGGAATGAATGAAAGGGATAAAACATGAAAAAATGCAACCCCCGAACTATCCAACATCCAACATCCAACATCCAACATACTATTAATTTAATCCCTCTGAAAGCGCTGCTTTTTTCGGCTGCATTTCTTACGTTTCGCCTATTCAGTCACCTAATCTACCTGCCACCGCCGACTTACAAAAAAAACCTACAAGTTTCAGCTCAATCTTAAAAATACTAAATACTACTCCGACAAATAAACCACTCTGTTTTTGTACACATGAGTGATATTACAGTGGTGTCAACCTGAAGCCAACTTTAATAGATATTGAAAAATCAGCTATTATTTAAAGTATATGCAAATAAATATCGGAGTAGTACTAATTTTTAGTGTATAAAAAACATGTAGTGTTTTGTGACAATAGAGGTTACTTAATGTTTACAATATTCTATGAGGTGTGCGATGAAATACTTGAGGCAAACGATTAATAGTAGCATTGTCCCAGCTTTGATTGTAATGTTATATGCTAATTGCTTATGGGCCACAGATGTTGGAGGTATTATCAATACCAACATCACTTGGTCTTTGGCCAACTCTCCTTATAGGATCATGGGAGATGTTCAGCTCGCTTACGGGGCGAAATTAACCATCGAACCAGGTGTTGTGGTAAACGGGGAAGGTTTCGCGATTAGAGTTTTTGGAAATTTGAACGCAATTGGTTCAAACACTTCCAATATTACTTTCAATAATGTAAAAATAGAACCAGGGAATAACTCCTCCAGTGAACCCTATTTAATTGAAGTACAGTTTTCCAAAATTAATGGAGGTGAAATATACTACCCAAATGGCAATGCTATTTATGGAAGTTTAATACTGAGGGATTCAAGGATACAGAATACACCATATATTTATTTGTGGTATCCAATATCCAATTGTTACATAGAAAGAAATATTTTCTCTAACACTGGCGGTATAAGCGTTGGGGTAAGCCGCTATGAATTTAAAGGTACAAGTGTTTACATAAGAAATAATGTCTTTTATAACCAAACAGAATATGCAATATATATTTGGGCTAGCTATGGGGGACAATCTACTATTGTAGAATTCAACAGTTTTTTAAGTAATGATAGAGTTGCATTGAAGTTGGCAGGTCCATCAGGAGGTATAACAGACACAATAGCAATTAATAACTACTGGAATACCACAGATACTTCTGTAATTAATTCGATGATATATGATAAGAACGATGATCTTGGCGTAGGGGGTTATGTAAGCTATATCCCCTTTCTAACCAAGCCACACACGGATACCCCTCCTTCGCCTGTGGAAATATCCGGTAGCACGAAAACCTCATCTGGAACTCTGATTTCTGGCGTTACGGTTACATTCAGTAGCGGTGGAGGAACCGCAACAACAGATGGCAGCGGCAATTACAGCATAACTGTACCAAATGGCTATACGGGTACGGCAACTCCATCCAAAACCGGATATACTTTCGACCCGGCTTCCAAGACATACTCCAATGTCACCGCCCCTAAAACTGGAGAGAACTACATGGGTAATCCCGATGTACCTGTTCTATCCGTTTCTCCTGGCAGCCGAGATGTACCTAAAGACGCAGGTATAACTGCATTTAGCGTTTCCAACACCGGAACCGGCACCATGACGTGGGACACATCGGTTACCGGCGGTTGGCTAACGATTACATCTGGCGATAGCGGAACTAATTCCGGAACGATCAATTGCAGTTTTGCGGCTAACACCAGTACCTCAGCCCGAACTGCTACAGTCAGGGTAACAGCAACCGGTGCAACCGGAAGTCCCGTGGATGTGACGGTAACACAAGCACCGGCTCAACCCGTGCTGTCTGTAACACCATCCAATCAAGCCGTTTCAAAAGATGCCGGTACAACCACATTCGGCGTTTCCAACACTGGAACCGGAACTATGCCATGGACGGCAGCGGTAACGCCCGCAAGCACTTGGCTTTCGATCACATCGGGTGCCAGCGGGACAGATACCGGAACGATCAGTTGCAGCTTCACCGCCAATACCAGCACCTCATCACGAACCGCCACCATCCGGGTAACAGCAACCGG
>JBAXVB010000332.1:0-4568 GCA_037129415.1 Deltaproteobacteria bacterium | reverse complement strand
CAGAATTCGGCCTCCCAGTCGCTGTCGAGAATCACCCAGTTGAGCTGGCAGCGGCGGCTGTCGGTCTCGTAGCGGGTTGTTTTGGATGTATTGAAGTTAACGTTCACTGTGGATCCGATGGGGTTGTAAGGGTCGAGTACGGCCTTGATCGGGCGATTGCCCATCTCGGCACGGGTAATGGCGGCGGTGATACGTTCGCAGGCGATATCTGCCAATGCCTGATACATCAGCAAACCAGGATAGGTATCGCCCTTGCAGACCAAGCAGGTGTCCAGCCATTGTTTGGCGATGCGTTTGAGCTGGCCGAACAAGTGCAGTTTGGGTTCTTCTCCAGGATCGCGCCATTTGGTGTAGAGCAACCGCTTCGTGAGGTGAAACAGTAGCGTGGATCGGCGAATAACGCTGATATGCTCCAGGCTCAGGTCCACCGATTCGCCGATAATGCCGGAATTCCTGGTTTTTGACGGCCCGACGATGGCCGGAGTGAGTTCAAACACCGAATCGTCGTTGAATGACGCAGTGAGGCATTCTTCCGGCAGCTCCACCCTGTAGCCGGCAACCCGTGGAAACCGGATTTCCAGTGCTTCGCGTTCGGGCAGGATGGCCTTTACCTGAATTGTCTCACGCGGTGTTTGCGGCTTAATAATGACCGGTTCGGCAGTGAAATCGAAGGGGATGCCGAGTACGTCGGCGTATTCGACATTGAACAGCCCTTCTTCATTCAGATCATAAGACTGACGGCGCAGGGCGCGGCCAATCACCTGCTCGCACAGTAACTGGGTGCCGAAAGCGCGCACCCCCAGCACATGAGTCACGGTGTTGGCATCCCAGCCTTCGGTAAGCATGGAGACGGACACCACGCAACGGATCGCTTCCCCCAGGGTACCTGGCTTGCCAACCGTGTTCATGACTTCGCGCAGCAGGGTAGTGTCTTCGATCTCCTTGCCTGCGCGCAACCGGTTGGCCAGTTCGCCGCCACGCTCCAGGGCTTCCCGTTTGAATCGTTCGATTTCGTCGATGGCCAGTTTGCGGAAGTTCTCGTCCAGCGCATCGCCGGATTCCAGTTGTTCGCTGTCGATCAGCATGGTGTTGGGGCGCGGTAGCGGGTTGTCATGTTCGTCATAGTTGCGGAACAGCTCCAGACGACCGTTGACGACATAGGCGGAGCCATCTTCATTGTAACGAACAAAGCCCGATATGTAGTCGTAGATCAGTTTGGATGTGGAGGTGTTGTTGCAGACCACGATGAAACAAGGGGGTACCTTAATTCCGGCATTTTTCCAGAGCTGCCAGGTTTTATCGTAGTGACCGTAGAGCGCCTGCAAGGCGGTTTGCAGTTCCACCGGAATGCTGAGCGGATCAAGCATCGCGCTTTTGCCCCTGCCCTTTTTCGGCATCTTCTTGCCGATGTGTTTCCAGAGTTCCCGAAACATGGGCATTTCATTGCCGGGGATGTTCTCGGCAACCGGTACGCGGGGCAGTTTAACAATGCCGCTCTCAATGGCGTCCATCAAGGAAAAATCGCTCATGGTCCAGGGGAACAGAGCGCCTTCAAGATAGCCAGAGCCGGAGAGGAAGAAAGGCGTTGCTGAAAGGTCAAACACGCGGGTGACACCAAGCTTGCGCTTGACGGTCTCCAGGCCACTGATCCACAGGCGGGCGGCTTCCTTGTTTTTTTCGGCTTCTTTCTTTTCATCCCCCTTCAAGGCCTCTTCGCCATCGCCGCCCGGTTTCTCGCGGTAGCAGTGGTGGGCTTCGTCATTGATGACCAGGATGTTCTTCAGCCCCATCAGTTCGGGCATCACCCGTTGCAGCATCTGACCTTCGGTTTCCAGGGTCTCCAGCGGGGCACCCTGGCGGCCTTGCAGCAGCAGCCGGCCTCCCCTGGAAAGCTCCATGCGTTCACGCAGTTTGAATGCGTGGTAGTTGGTGATGACAATCTTGGCCTTGTTGAGATCATCCAGCATGTCGCCGGGAACCAATTCACGGCTCTTGTAGTAGCTATCCGGGTCATTGGGCATCAGCACGCGCAGACGGTCACGAATAGTTATGCCGGGGGTAACGACCAGAAAACCCCGCGTGAGATTTTTGCTGTTGGGCTTGCGAACGGCGTTGATGGTTTGCCAGGCGATCAACATGGCCATTACGGTGGTTTTGCCGGCCCCAGTGGCGAGCTTGAGCGCCAGACGCATCAGCTCCGGGTTGGCGTCTTTGTTGGCTTTGGTCAGATATTCGAGGAAGCCCCGCTCCGTTTTGCCCATCTTGGGAGCCACTTCAGTCAGCCAGATGGCGGTTTCGACGGCTTCGACCTGGCAAAAAAAGGGCCTGAAGCCCGCAAATTCATGGTGGCGCCAATGCTGGAGCAGACGGGCGGTTTCCGGCGTGACCCGCCAATGATTGTGGTTGGGTATTCGTCGCCACTTGTCAACTTCCCGGCGCACGGCATTGATAAGCGCCGTGTGATCGTATTCTTGTTCCTGTGTTGACAACTCGTGGACAAACAATGGGGTTTGCACGGCCTGTCCTTTATGCTTTCGAGGCTTCGGGATAGGTGTGATAAACTTCGCACCGCGTCGCGATTCTATGACTTTTTGGGTCGGCTGGCCGGTATCGTCCAGCTCCCAATGGCGACTCGGGTACTTGTAAGGTGAGTTGATGACAGGGTGGTCGAAGAATGGGTTAGACATGGATGGCCCCAAGTAGTGTTGATTGATTGCACGATTCATGCGGCATTTCGTACGCTTTCTGAATGAATTGCATAGCGTCTATAGGCTCAATCTTTACTTGTACGGCAACTCAATAGCCCTTACAATATCGAGGATATCAGAATCTATTAGTGTTGATTTTTCAGCTAATTTTTTTTCCGATGCAATAAATTTTTCAGCTAATTTTTTACTAACTTCAGCAATAATCTCCTGATAGCAATCTTTTTCTGTGTTCATTATTCATCATCCTTGTGTGAGTGGACTACATTCTCCCCTATCATATAGGCATTCAGACGCTCTTGTGTCGGCTATTAAATTTCGCTGCGTTATCGGTCGTCAGCGTATTACAAAAATACAGATTCCTCCCTCTGGCCTTGCGAAATGTAATAGCCGACACAAGAGCGTCTGAAAGTCTATAGCATGATTAAAATGTTCCGCACTTTTTGATTTCTGCAGCCATTCGCCTTCAGTGTTGATTTAGCCCCCCTGTACAGCAACAAAGCCCTTGCAGGCATGGCTGGAGTTGGCTCGCAGTACCCGTTCACTCCCCATCCCAGCAGACGGGGGCCGGGGGAGGTGCCTGAACGTTTAACATTGATTCTCCTGACCCATTCATCCGAAATTTACTCTATGATAAAGATGCTATGCCTGTCAAACGAATTAACGCATTCCGGTAGGTGACCCTGGGCGGGGAGCAGCTCTTTTCGACCCATACAAACCCGCGCGCCACTGCCCGAAGTCATTGCCAGCACGATTACAGGAGACCGTCATTGAAAAGATACCTGCCTCACCATTCGGAAATCAGGCTGAAATTATCCAGGCGGTTCCGGTCACAATTCCGGAACACGGTGCGTAGGGTCCAGCTCCACCTGAAGCGCCGTCCGGAAGATCGGAATATTGCAGTGGGTACTGAAACAGGATCATGAACCATTTTTCAAAGCATCGAGGCCGAGTTATTTCTGGGATGACATGCACCTGGTTGATGCCGGACGCACCAGATAAACACGGCAGAGCGTTCAGGCCGGGGGCTTTATTGATAACACATGCACCAAAAATCGAGCAGAAGCAGAATAAAGAGGAATTGCTTCTCGTCCCTGGGTGGGGGGTTGGCTTTCTCCCGTTCGAAAGTGAAAAGAACCATCCATACGCGACGAGGGAGTGGCAGAAGGCTGCGAGCAGGTTAGATGGTAAGAAATGAAGACAATACGCCAAAGTTAAAAATGTTCAGCTTGTGGAATGCCTGCCACAAGCTGAAGAAAAGAAGCCTTATGCTTCGAACGCTGATGAAAACAAAGCCAGATCGCAAGCTGGAGAAAGATGCTTCCAAAAGGCTCCCATGCGGGCTTTATTGGGGAACATCTGCGTGCGTAATTGTTTTATTCATCAAACATATCCCAGACAATCCCAAAATATTCCTTGACCGCCACTTCTCGTCATGTTAGTCAAGAGGCACGAAAATTGATCAATCGGATGCCGAATCCGTCAAAATCGGCATTTGTGTTTTATGGTGACTTCCAAAGAATTAAATGCGCGCTATGCCTGTCCGGGATCGAAAGACCGGCAGAGTCTATTGATCGACTCTCGTAGGGCTACGGCGCGTTTTTTATTATTGGAGGTGTCACATGTCAAAGAGCTTATCCCATACCCCACCAGTTTGTAATCCACCAGCCTATTGCATCCAGAACAATGGCGATTGTTTCACCTGTTCCCTTATGAATTACGGAATGGATTGCCAGAACAAGCTGATTTTCATTAACCTGCTTGATGTTCTTGAACTGGGTGGTCCCGAAGAAGATATTCTTGAGCCGGTTGATGAAGAAGTACCAAACCATCCAGATGGCTTCATTGATTTGAGTGATGTTC
>JBAXVB010000331.1:0-4570 GCA_037129415.1 Deltaproteobacteria bacterium | reverse complement strand
GCCGCTGCCAGCTCAACTGGGTGATTCTCGACAGCGACTGGGAGGCCGAATTCTGTCGCGCGGCCGAAGCCCACCCCAGGGTAATGGCCTATGTGAAGAACCACAACCTGGGCTTTGAGGCGCCCTACCGCTATGCCTCGGAAACCCGCAAATACCGGCCCGACTTTATCGTGCAGGTGGATGATGGAAAGGGCGGCGAAGACCCCCTCAATCTGGTCGTCGAGATCAAGGGCTACCGGGGCGAAGATGCCAAGGAAAAAAAATCCACCATGGATACCTACTGGGTGCCTGGCGTGAATAACATCGGTTTTTATGGACGATGGGCCTTCGCCGAATTTACCGATGTCTATCAGATCGAATCAGATTTTAAAGAAAAGGTTGAAGCGGAGTTCAACAAGATGATCGAAACTTCAACCCTTGCACCCTTAGCTGTCCGGAAATAATATGGCAAAGAAAACCAATTCCAATCTGACCGTTGAAACCCTCACCCACGAAGAGGCCACCCGCAAGAACATCCCCACCGCCGAATACCAGTCGGTTATGCAGAAAGACGACCAGGCTCCGGTGAAGGTGATCTACCCCCGCGTCAGCGCCGGTTTGGAAGACGAAAAACTGGCCCGCAACCGCGATTTGGACCCGCAACTGGTCTGGCGCGGCAAGGACCAGCAGGATTGGTCCGATCTGGTGGTGCATGCTCCGCCACTCTACATTCAGGAAAAGGTACACCCCAAGGTGTTGATTGATGACTTGCTACGCCACACTGAAGCAGGCCAGCCAAAGCAATCTGAGCAGCTCGACCTCTTCGCTGATTTCAATGGCATACCCGAAGGTGTCGATAAGACCGAGTTCTACCAGCATGATTCCAATTGGACCAACCGCATGATTCTCGGTGACAGTCTTCAGGTGATGGCCTCGCTGGCCGAGCGCGAAGGCCTGCGCGGCAAGGTGCAGTGCATCTATTTCGATCCGCCCTACGGCATCAAATTCAATTCCAACTTCCAGTGGTCCACCACCAGCCGTGATATTAAAGACGGCAACACCGACCACATCACCCGCGAGCCGGAGCAGGTCAAAGCGTTTCGGGATACCTGGCGGGATGGGATTCATTCATATCTGACCTATCTGCGTGATCGGTTGACTGTGGCGCGGGATTTGTTGACGGATTCCGGTTCGATCTTTGTACAGATCGGGGATGAGAATGTACATCGGGTTAGATCGTTGATAGATGAGGTTTTTGGTGATGAGAACTTCCATTCCCTTATTGCTTTCAAGAAAACTCTTCCCCTTGGATCTTCAGGTCTTGCTGGTATTTGTGACTACATTCTTTGGTATGCGAAGACTCGTCCTAACATGAAGTATCGAGAGATTCTTGATGAAAAACCGATTGGAGCTGGCACAGGCTACACATGGCTTCGCGACAAGAATTACCACGCTCGCAAAATGACCTCCGAAGAGAGGAACAACCCGAAGCTCATCGAGGCAATGGCGCAGCCATTTTTCTCGGCATCACTATCTTCGTCTGGGTACACCGTAACATGTATGTTCGACATTGAATTTGAAGGGCGTGTTTTTCCCGCAGGGAAGAAAAGTTGGAGGACACATTCTGACGGAATGGTAAGATTGATTAAAGCAAGCAGGATCATTGCCCCTGGTGGGTTGCCATGTTTTAAGACATTCCATCAAGATTTCCCCACCCAGCCATTGCATAATATCTGGGACGACACACACGGCGCGTCAGATCTGACCTACGTGGTTCAGACATCAAACAAAGTTATTCAGCGCTGCATACTCTTGGCCACCGACCCCGGCGACCTTGTTCTCGACCCCACTTGCGGCTCCGGCACCACCGCTTATGTAGCCGAACAATGGGGCCGCCGCTGGATCACCATCGACACGTCCCGCGTTGCATTGGCCTTGGCCCGTGCGCGCATCATGGGCGCACGCTATCCATATTACCTGCTGGCCGACAGCCGCGATGGTCAGCTCAAGGAAGCCGATGTCACCCGCATCGCACCGTCAAGCCAGCCTACCCGCAGCAGCATCCGCCAGGGCTTTGTTTACGAACGAGTGCCCCATATCACACTGAAATCCATCGCCAATAACACCGAAATTGACATCATCTGGGACAAGTTTCAAGAGAAGCTGGAACCGCTGCGCGAGCAGTTGAACAAGACACTGGGCAAAATGTGGCAGGAATGGGAAATCCCCCGCGATGCGCCGGCAGATAATGAGAAGTCAAAGTGGCCGGACACCGCCCAAAAACTGCACGCCGACTGGTGGAAAAATCGCATTGCCCGGCAGAAGGAGATAGATGCCTCCATTGCCGCCAAGGCCGACCACGAATACCTCTACGACAAACCCTACGAGGACAAAAAGACAGTCCGTGTCGCCGGACCCTTCACTGTGGAAAGCCTCTCGCCTCATCGCGTGCTGGGCGTGGATGAAAACGACGATCTAATCGATCCCAACACCAAGGGCGTTGCCGAGGGATCGGGTGGCTACGGCGAAGAACGCAACTTCGTGCAGATTATTCTGGAAAACCTCAAAACCGCCGGCGTGCAGCAGGCGCACAAGGACGACAAGATTACCTTCATCGCGCTTATCCCCTGGCCCGGCGATCTGATCTGCGCTGAAGGCCGCTACTTTGAAGGCGGTGAGGAAACCGGCAAGGAGAAGCGCGCCGCCATCTTTATCGGCCCAGAGTTCGGCACCGTGGCACGACCCGATCTGGTGGCTGCCGCGCGTGAAGCCGGCGATGCGGATTTCGACGTACTCATCACATGCGCCTTCAACTACGATGCCCATTCCTCCGAATTCAACAAACTCGGCCGCATCCCCGTACTCAAGGCCCGCATGAATGCTGACCTGCACATGGCCGATGACCTCAAGAACACAGGCAAGGGCAACCTGTTCGTTATCTTCGGCGAACCCGACATCGATATCCTCAACGCCAAAGATGGTCAGGTGCAGGTCAAGGTCAACGGCGTTGATGTCTTCCACCCCAACACCGGCGAAGTCCGCTCCGACAACGCCGACGGCATCGCCTGCTGGTTCATCGACACCGATTACAACGAAGAATCCTTCTTCGTCCGCCACGCCTACTTTCTCGGTGCCAACGATCCCTACAAATCGCTAAAAACTACTCTCAAGGCCGAAATAAACGAAGATGCCTGGGCCACGCTCAACAGCGATACCTCCCGTCCCTTCGACAAACCCGTTTCAGGCCGCATTGCTGTGAAGGTGATCAATCATCTGGGGGATGAGGTCATGAAGGTTTTTCGGGTAACATAAGAAAGATAATGGCTATAGATATTCAATTTAGGAAAAATCATGAGTACATGTAGCAGATGTGGTAATGTTGTTGAATTCAGGTATGTCGACGGGAGATGTATTCCACTTCATCTAAATGGTGGTTGTATTGATGACAGATTTTCATCTGTAAATGACTATACATGTCAGAATGAATTCAAAAATGGTCTTTGCTTTTGCACAACTTGTCCCAAGTGTAGAAAGAAAGTCTTTTTTATCAGACATAACGGTGGAAGTGTTTGGATAGACCCTCCATTGGGACCTCCTTGGAATAAGCATGGCTGTTTTGATGAAGATTATAAATCTACAGGTGTTAAAAGTACGCTGCAACAAAATTATTCTATTCCTGATATTAGTAATAACAGCATATTAGGCGTTGCGACATTCGCAGATGTTTTAATGTGAGATTGAATTGGCAGATGAATACTCTGATTGGCTTGATACAATTACATCATTCAATATAAATGCCCGATATGATGATTATAGGAAAGAATTTTACAATTTTTGTACTCTTGAATATACTGAGTTATGGATTAGTCGGATAAAGGAGTTATGCGGATGGATAAAAAAAATGCTTTAAGTCTTGCCCGACAATATGCTTCATTGATAAAGACAAATTATGATTGTAAGCAGATATTTCTTTTCGGCTCATACACAAAGGAGACTTATCACGATGAGAGCGATATTGACATTGCTGTCATTCTGAAGGAATTTGAAAATCCGATAGATATACAATTGGAATTGATGAGACTGAGACGTAAAATTGATAGCAGAATAGAGCCACATCCTTTCAGAGAAAAAGATTTCAATACGTCAAATCCGGTTGTACATGAAATATTGAAGCATGGTCAGAGAATTGACACTTTTTTTGATAATCTCTGAAAGAGACACTGGAGTTTCATCCAAATGATAAGTAAAGTCAACATCACGGTACATAAAACATAACCACCTGTTGCAGCCAATTAGCACGGCTGAACATTGTGTTCAACAATAGTTATCCTATTCTTGAGTTTTGGGTGATTCGGAAATATTAACAATACCGGAAGAATGCAAAAGGCGGTGGTCCCAAAAACTGGGTAGTGTGACAGAGCTTCAACCCCATCCTGCGGCCAATCTGGTTGTCAATGATCCACAACATGATTCACAAGACAAAAACCTTTCTTTGTTTTGATTCCTGGATTCCCGCAAAACAAAAAAGATAGTATCATATCCTCCAACTCACATAGAATTGTCTGAACACCGCAGAACAGATCATGATTGT
>JBAXVB010000330.1:0-4578 GCA_037129415.1 Deltaproteobacteria bacterium | reverse complement strand
TTTCCAACAAAGAATATATGGCCTTGATCATCGTTTCGGCCGGTTGGGTTTATTTAGTAGGGGCGAATCTTGTATTCGCCCCTACTAAGGAGGAGCTATCCCGAGCTGCTTTGCCGGCAAGTCTTTGGTGAATGAAGCCGGGCGGATGTATGCGATTGCTACAACGGAACGGGTGCAAGGATTAAAGGACTGATTGAATGATGCGGGGGCCATTTGAAAACTATCCCCCCAACCAGGGAGATGCACAATGACTATCAAGAATAACCGACCCGAACAAGCCGCCCCTTTTTCGGCGGATATGACAGATGTATCGCAAGCAAATTCACTTCGACTGAGCCAGGTGCAGGCAGGAACTGTTTTGCGTCGGCAGGCCGAAGAAATCGCTCGGAAAAATGCGGCATTGACGCTGGAAAATCTCAATGCTTTGTCTCTCGAAGAAACCCAGCAGATGCTCCATGAGTTGCGGATTCATCAGATCGAGTTGGAGATGCAAAACGAGGAAATGAAGCGGACGCAACTGGAGCTGGCGGCTTCGCGGGATCGATACTTTAACTTCTACGATCTGTCGCCAGTGGGATATTTCACCTTGAGTGAAAATGGGCTGATCCTGGAGGCCAATCTCACCACCTCGACATGGCTGGGCGTGGTACGGAGCGAGTTGGTCAAGAAGTTGATCTTCCGGTTCATTCACAAAAAGGACCAGGACATCTACTACCTGCACGCTAAACAGCTCTTTGAGACTGGTAAACCGCAGACGTGCGAACTACGGATGATGAAAAACGACGGAACAGCATTCTGGGTGCATCTGGAATCGACCAAAGCACAGGATGCCGACGATATTTTCGTATGGCGTGTCGTGATGAGCGACATCACCAAGCGCAAGCAGGCGGAAGAAGAATTGTGTCGGTCTGAAGAATTTATCAAAACCACGCTGGATACCCTGCCGGAAAATATTTGCGTGCTTGACATCACCGGAACGATTGTAATGGTCAACCAGAAATGGCGTGAATTCGCCGACGCCAACCCTCCTGCGCCCAAGAACTATAGTGTTGGCGCAAACTATCTGGCGGTCTGTACCGCTGCCATTGGTGACAACTGCGAAGATGCCCGTCTCTTTATTGAGGGAATTAGGGCGGTCCTTTCCGGTGAGCGTATCAGCTATGAGCAGGAGTACCCATGTCACTCCCCGACCGAACAAGGTTGGTCCCGTGCGCGGGCTACCCGCTTTGTCTGGAGTGGTCCGGCCCTGGCCGTGATCGCCCATGAAAATATTACCGAGCGCAAACAGACCACACAGAAACTCTTGGATACCTTGGCTCGTTTAAAGCTGGCAACCGATGCCGGCGATATCGGCATCTGGAGCTGGTACTTAATTCACGGCGGACTAGAATGTGATAACCGTACCTGGAACTGTTTTAACGTACCTGAAACTGCCCGTACATCAGAGATATCCTATGATTTCTGGCGCTCCCGTGTGCATCCGGATGACATCGTGCGAGTTGAATCCGTCATAACCGCAGTTATCGACACTGCCACTCCCCTGAACGTCGAGTACCGTATTCTACTGCCGGACGGTATCCTGCGCCACGTTGCTGTCTCAGCTCTCATCGAACTGGGTTCAAATGGTATCCCGTTGCGGATTGTCGGCATCATCCGCGACATCACCAACAGCAAGCTTGCGGAGGAGAATCTTCTGATAGCCAATACACAGGCAGATGCCGCCAACCGCGCCAAGAGCGAGTTTCTGGCCAACATGAGTCATGAAATCCGAACACCCATGAACGGCATCATCGGTATGACAGGGCTGCTTCTGGATACTAACCTGGACGATGAGCAGCGGCACTATGCCGGAATCGTGCGCAGCAGCGGTGAATCACTGCTTGCCCTGATAAACGATATTCTCGACTTTTCCAAGATCGAGGCAAAGAAGCTCGATTTGGAGACACTGGACTTTGATTTATTGAATCTACTGGACGATTTCGTCGTCACTTTGGCGGTACGGGCTCATGAGAAGGGGCTGGAGCTTCTCTGCGCGGTTGATCTGAATATACCGTCACTGCTGCAGGGTGATCCGGGCCGACTGCGCCAGATACTCACCAATCTGGCGGGAAATGCCATCAAGTTCACCCATCACGGCGAAATAGCCGTCCGTGTTAAACTGATTGAAAATAATGAAGACAATGTTCTTCTGCGTTTTGCGGTGCAAGATACCGGCATTGGTATTCAGAAAGAAAATCTTGGCGTGATTTTTTCTGATTTCACCCAGGCGGATGCTTCGATCACACGGCAGTACGGCGGCACCGGTTTAGGCTTAGCTATATCGAAACAACTATCTGAACTGATGGGCGGTGAAGTCGGCGTTGAGAGTGAAGTTGGCAAAGGTTCGGAGTTCTGGTTTACCGCACGGCTGAAAAAACAGCCGGATGGTGGACAAGTGGAAGCGCTCCCCCCTCCTGACTTGAGCAATATAAGGGCTCTGATAGTGGATGATAACGCCACAAACCGTGAAATACTCCTCGCACAACTGACATCATGGGGGATGCTGCCCGCCCTGGCGCCGGACGGTCCGGCTGCGCTCGAAGCTCTCCTTAAAGCCCAAGATGAGGGAAACCCTTTCCGAATCGCCGTAATCGACATGCAGATGCCTGGCATGAACGGTGAAACACTCGGTTTGGCTGTCAAATCAGATGCGCATATAGCAGATACCCACTTGGTGATGCTGACTTCAATGGGAATCAAGACCGACTTTCGCCGCCTTAAGGAGATCGGATTTGATGCCTACCTGAACAAGCCAGCACGACGTAAGGAATTGAAGACCGCATTATCTCGAGTTCTGGCAAAAGGGGGCGATGCTCAGTCCCGATCCGGAGAACCGCACGATTCAACCCATGACGTAATAGGTTTGTTTGCCGGAAGCAAGGCACGCATACTGCTGGCGGAAGACAATATTGTCAACCAACAGGTGGCCCTGGGTATCCTGAAAAAACTGGGTCTAAGGGCTGATGTTGTAGCCAATGGCGCCGAGGTCATCAAATCAATGGAAATTCTCCCCTATGATCTGATCCTGATGGATGTGCAAATGCCGGTGATGAACGGGTTGGAGGCCACCAGACGGATCAGGGAAATAGAAGAAAAAAGAGTGTTGCTGTCTGCAGACGGAAATATTTCTCAATCTGTGAAATCCAACGTTCCTATCATCGCCATGACCGCCCATGCTATTCAGGGCCACCGGGAGCAATTTCTTGCGGCAGGTATGAACGATTATTTATCCAAACCAGTATCGCCACAGGAACTGGCAGACCGACTGAGGAAATGGCTGCCGAAAAATACGGGTGAATGTGAATGTATTCAGATTGAACAGGACACGGAAATATCTGATGAATCAAATACCACTGATCCACCTATTTGGGACAGGCATAAAATGATGGAACGTCTGCTGGATGACGAAGACCTGGCAAAAATGATCCAGGATCGTTTTCTGGCGGATATCCCGCAACAGATTCAGGAACTGAAAGCATTTCTTGAATCAGGCGATGTTTCTGGCGTTGAATTTCAGGCCCACACCATCAATGGCGCATCCGCCAATATGGGCGGAGAACGATTGCGGGCCGTGGCATCCGAGATGGAGAATGCGGCCATAGCTCAGGATCTGACCGCCGCCAGTTCGTTTATGAATGAACTGGAAAGGCAGTTTGACCGTTTGAAGGAAGAGATGCAATAGAGCGATATAGACGGAGGGATCAAAGATGTTGTCAACAACAGGCTGGTTTGGGACGAGCAGATGCGTAGCCTTTACGGAATCACGCCGGATCAGTTCTCTGGCGCTTACGAGGCATGGCAGTCGGGAGTTCATCCGGAAGACCGACTGAAAGGAGACGAAGAGATTCAGCTTGCGTTGCGGGGCGAAAAGGATTTCGATACCGAGTTTCGCGTATTATGGCCGGACGGAACCACACACAACATCCGCGGCATCGGACTCGTGCAACGTGACGCACTCGGCCAACCCTTGCGCATGATCGGCACCAATTGGGATATCACCGCCTTGCTTAGTGGAAGATGATGTGAAAAGCGAAACAGTCATGTTGCGTTTTTCGGTAAGCGACACAGGCATAGGCATACCGGCAGAGAAGATGGACCGTCTCTTCAAAGAGTTCAGCCAGGTAGATGGCTCGATCACGCGGCGATATGGCGGCAGTGGACTGGGGCTGTCGATCTCCAAACAACTTGCGGAGTTGATGGGAGGTGAGGCAGGCGTAAGCAGCGAAGAAGGCAAAGGTTCGGAGTTCTGGTTCACGGCGCGCTTTAACAAACAAGCTGTGGGAGCGCATAAAGAAAGCATCCCGCCAGCCGATTTGCACGGCGTTCGCGTGCTAATCGTGGATGACAGTGCAACTAATCCTTCGTCATGCATTGGATAATCATGTGAAACCGGGATGAAATGGAGTACGACATGAACAAGCTACATAAGAGCGCTGAAACCGATATGCTGCAGGGCGGCACGCCCTGCAGCCAGCCAGCCAGCCATATGAGTTTTCCAGGGAAAATGCCGCCTCTGTCGCCGGAAAACATAGAAGCCCT
>JBAXVB010000033.1:0-22365 GCA_037129415.1 Deltaproteobacteria bacterium | reverse complement strand
AAATGTCTTTATGAATCAGAAAATTACGCATTACAATTCCATTTCTTGAATAATTCCTTCTCCAGTACATCAAGTCAGGCATGGAGTCAAGTATTCTTTTTAATCTCAATGGGGACGCTGTTAATATTTTAAGTTGACACTATGTTTTTGGAGTAGTACTAACAAGCGATGCTGATAGGAATAATTTCATAGAACGAACGAAAGAAATATGCTCAATCTGTTGATTAAAGATCCGCTTGAATTCATCATCATCGCCATACCGCTCTTGTATTCCATCATTTTTCATGAGCTGGCGCATGGCTGGGTAGCCTATCTTATGGGTGATCCGACAGCCAAGTCGCTGGGCCGTCTCAGCCTCAATCCACTCAAACACCTCGACATCATGGGTACCATCATGCTTTTTGTTTTCGGCTTCGGTTGGGCAAAGCCGGTACCTGTGAATTTTGGTCGATTGCATGACAGGCGCAAGGGGATGATACTGGTCTCTGCCGCCGGGATCATAACGAACATGCTGATAGCATTTATTGCTCTTTTTTTGAATCGACTGCTGTCCCTTTCGCCGTCAAGCACGCCGGGGGAGCTTCTCTACTATCTGGCGCAAATCAATATCATGCTGGCCGCTTTTAATTTGATTCCATTGCCGCCTCTCGACGGGTCGAAAATTCTTATGGGCTTCGCATCTCCAGGCATCCAAAATTTCTTTTTCCGTTTTGAGCGATATGGATTCTTCATTATCATTGCACTGCTTTATTTTGGTGTTCTGAATCCTGTAATTAACTTTTTCCAATGGATGATTCTATCGCTGATCAAACTGTTGTTGCCATAGTTTTAATTATGGCATCAATGTACCAGTTGGGGTATCCATGTCATACCCAATCCAAACATCTTTTCAATTTGGATTGGTCAAGTGGGGTTTAGGGAATGTTTTCAAGTGGAGAGGCGACAATGAATTCGGCGCGATCGCTAATAGATGCTAAGAGCAGCCACCCCGAAGCAACCAACCGTTCACTGTCAACGGTGTATTCTTTGTTGTAAATCAACTTATTACTTTGAACTGTCAAGGAATTCATTTATATCGATATCTGCATCCCGCAATGCTCCTTTTAGCGTAAAACGATCGACTTCAGAGTGGTAGGGGAATACTATTTTTCTGCCGTCGGAGTGGAGCATTTTAACATGGCTACCTTTTCGATGAATTTCGATAAATCCGAGCCGTTCAAGCGTTATGTAAACTTGTCTTCCAGATAACAATGGTAATTTCATACAGTCAATTCAACCAGCTCTTGATATTGACACAAGGATAATTCTATCGGATCCGGCTCTAAAAACAACTCAATCGCCTCACGAATATTTTGCAAAGCTTCTGGTTTTGTTTTTCCCTGTGACCAGCAACTTTTTAATGATGGGCAATGCGCCACAAAATAACCATCTTCGCCTTGTGTAACCAAAACCTTCATTAACATAATGTATCCTTTGTTTTCGTCATAATTCCAAATGATGGACAGGATAAAGCGGAGAGGCGACAATGAACTCAGCTCCGCCTTCGAAGTTCCGGGCGGTAATGATGCCGCCCTTCAGGTTGCGTTCGATGATCATGGTGTGAGTTACCTTAAGGCGCCGTGTATTATCTGAAAAATTGGCCTATGAAATCTAAATAGCTACAATCATTCTTTGGGTCATAATGAGTCCTGACTGAATCCAAAATTCTGTAAATACATCTCAATATATCTATCAATTGTTCCTTCCTTTTAGTCAACTCATCTTGCTTTCCAATGATAGCATTAATAGCATCAACAATATTTTGAACATTTTTTGGCAACTTTGTCAAAAATTTTGATGTCAAGTTCAGTTGTGTTTTGCCCATTTCAATTAGGTAATCAAGAGCTGTTTCAACGTTTTTATCGGTAATGTCGCCCTTCTCTCTATAAACTTTATAAATTGCGAGCTCTATGTTTTGCAGAATACCTAAATAGTTTTCTTCACTTCCTATAATTTTCTTCATCTGATGTTCAAAGTCAGAAATCTGCTGAGATTCTTTGCGATCAGTAAAATATTGTTGTGATTTGCCCATGTAAAAGCAGTCTTCTGGACAATCTATTTCCTTTACTTTTTTTGCTCCGCAACATTGGCTGCATATCAGGCTTGCCAATGCAGGACAGTTCCTTTTGCCCTTTCTTGAATTACATGAGATACATTTTGTCATTTTTTGTTCCTTTTGGGGGTAGTCCTTAACAAGTAGTTGTGGCCATGTTCTTCTTTATCATCGCTCGATTCAACTTTGCATTGCATCCTGGATGATCAGGTTAAGGTCGATTTTAATGGCTGTTCATCAGGTTGAACTGGCGAAAGGTTACCCGACTTCGCGGCTCTGGCGTGTTTTCACTGTTTTTTTACTCGAATATTTGCTTTTTAGCAAATATTTCTTTTTAAATCCAAGGAAAGCGTCGGCATTGAAATGGAAGCCGGTCGCAGTTCCTTATCTGAAGCATAATATCCACGAGTTTATCAAATTGATTGACACCCTTATGCAAAAGGTAGAGAGTGCAAAGTCGGCTGAGATGATCATGATGCTGCGAGAAACACTGGATTATGACCGGTGGATATCTAAAGATGATATTCCAAGTCCGGATTACAACCTGATCGCCAATTAAATGAGTTGCAAATTGCAGCATCCTATAGAAATTAATCAATTTTAGAAAAGGGATAAGAAGATGCTAAAAAAGTTGATGGTTGTTTCTTTGATGATTTTTGGACTTGTCTTTTCTGGGTCTCCTGTCTTTGCGGCAGCAGGCTCCGACACGGATTCATGTCTTACCATGATATCTGATGGCAGCATGTTGATCCCCTGCGCCAATTATGGAGGTGTTGGGTATGAATTTAAGCTTTACTATTTTATAAACCCCTTTGACCCTCAAATGATTTTCTGGAAGATGGATTTAAACAGTTTTAAATTGAGTACAGGGGGTTCGTGTATAGATGTAAAGAGCGACCTCAGCATGACCATTCCATGCGCTTCGTTAATGGGCGAAAGATACGGATTCAAACTTAATTTCTACAAGAACCCTTCAGATCCAAATGGCTTTTATTGGCTCACGGACTGGGAAAGCCTTACGAATGAAGAAGTAAAAATCGGCAATCAGATTTGGATGAAGAAAAATCTTGAAATTGAGCGGTACCGCAATGGGGACTTGATACCACAAATAACTGACTCGACAGAGTGGAATCAAACTACGACTGGCGCCTGGTGTTATTACAATAATGACCTTCCTGCAATGGGAGCTATATATGGAAAATTATATAATTGGCATGCTGTTAATGACTCTCGGGGAATTGCGCCGGTAGGATGGCATGTAGCATCACAGAACGAATGGGAAATTTTGTTTGATTATTTAGGAGGCGAAGACGTAGCAGGTGGTAAGCTCAAAGAAGCAGGAGCGACTCATTGGGTCGCCCCAAATACAGGCGCCACTAATGTAACTGGATTTTCGGCCCTGCCTGGTGGACTTCGAAGTTACAACGGTTCCTTTCTTAATGCTGGATTATGGGGAACTTGGTGGACATCCACTGATGGTGATGAATATAGTGCTAAGCTTGTAGGTATGTTCAATGAGTATAGTTATGCAGGTGTTACTGCAGACCGAAAGGCAAAAGGATTTTCTGTTCGATGCATTAAGGATTAAGCATTTTTCTTTAACTCTTCCCGTGGGGTCATTTGTACCCACGGGAAGATTCAGTCGCCCCCCACTTACCCCTCCTCAGACTCACACCGAAGTTCATCATTAAAAAAGCCTGATTATGGCATCAATGTACCAGTTGGGGCATCCATGCCATACCCAATCCAGATATCTTTTTATTATCCCAAAATGTGAAACATCCAGAATATCAATGATATTAAATTGTTATTTTTATTCTGAGTCTTGGCTTCAATTATGCAATAGGGTTCCAGCGAAGTCAGCAGTCAGTTATCGACATTTGCTATGCGGTCTGCTGGGGCGGGAACATTTTATCGGGCGGATACCCAAATGCAAAAAAGATCAAATATACTGATTGTTGATGATTCCGAGGAAATGATTTGGGTTTTGGCCAATGTTCTGGAAAAGGCAGGTTTGTCCGTAGATGCTGTCACAAACGGAAAAGATGCCATCGAATACTTGCAGTGTAATACTGAAATCCGGGTGGTTGTTTTGGATTATCAGCTTCCGGATATGAGCGGCTTGTTGGTTCTTGATCATATCAAACCGAAAGGCGCCTGTTTCGAAGTCATCGTTATCACGGGCCATGGAACAGACGAAATTCGCAGTAAATGTTATGATGCCGGGGCCTGCGCTTTTATGGAAAAGCCGTTTGATATCAACCATCTGGTTGTGATGTGCAAACAATCGTTGAGAGAAAAAGAAGGGATCAAGGATCAGGTAAAGGAAATCCTGCACCCTGTGCCATGCACCCTTTTTATTTAAATCGAACATTGAAGGGAGGTGAAATAAATTATGGCAGTCGAAAAAACAAATGCATCATCAAGTTTGGTAGAGGTTGTGGACCGGATTCTTGACAAAGGCATCGTAGTTGACGCATGGGCAAGAGTTTCTCTGGTAGGTATTGAGCTTCTGGCTATTGAGGCCAGAGTGGTCCTGGCTGGTGTTGAAACCTATTTGAAATATGCCGAAGCCGTAGGCCTTACCGCCACAGCCGCAGCGTAACAATTAATCCCGTTTAAGGGAGATTGACAGGTGTCCTTGAGAGGATAACGGCGTGCAAACACCCCCTTATCTACTACACAAATTCAAGCGATCTTGAGCATATCTGGAATCTCCAAACAGTGATTATCCAAAAACCGTAAACACATCTGGCAATGCTCCATTCGCAAAGGGTTTGATTTGTACTGCCCGATCTGTTTACGGTTTTTTTTATGAGAGATCAAGAGGGCTTTTTATGAGCGCTGAATCTGATGTGAAAGAATTGGCTGTCAGCATTATCGATTCCTATGAAATGCGGGTATCAACCGTAACCACGCTGATGACCCAGGCCAATAATCTACTGAAAAGCTTTCAGATAGAGATGGAAGACATGATTACCCAACTGCGGGATAATCTGGCGAAATCAGAAAGCCTTCGTAAAAAAGACTTTGATATCATGATGCGGACGATGGTTGATAGAATGCGGGAACTTGAACAGGAAGAGCAAAATCGGTTCATTCAGTTTCAGATGGAAGAGTCTGAAATGATAGGCCGATTTCGCCGTCTTGTATCTGGTGAAAGCCTTGTTGTCACAGAGGATATGAAAACCCTTAGGGAAGAAGTTCACACCCGCCAGAAAGAGCGCGAAAGATGCATTGTCAACGGCCTGAAACAGTTTCAGATTGCTCATGAAGAGTTTCGCTCTGGTGTAAAGACTCTATTGCTGAAAGGCGACGGTGTTCGAATCAAGGATCTGAAACAGATGCTGAGGACCATCAAGGCGCATCAGTATTTTCGTGAGCCGGAAATCATTGCAATTCTGGACAGTTTCGACGCAGTACGGAACAAGGTTCAAAACCAGTGGCGGGAAGTCGTGGCCTGCAACCAGTAAGACAAATCATATTTACGCTGATCATGGTAATTACATCTTTTTGAATATTCATGGTCGAATTCAAAACTACACATGAACAATTACCGATTCGGCTACGAGTATTCAGGCGTAATTCATAATTCACAAGAAGGAGATGCACCATGTCGAATGCAGAGGCTTTACGGCAGTTGGCTAAGGAGGTGATTGATGCTCATGAGGATAGAGTGGTTCTAAAGGCCTCAATTCTGAATAGCATTGATCAGATTAAATCAGAAGTCAAAGAATGCCAAAAAGATGCAGTAAATTTACTCAAAACGTTTACTAACCAGCATCAGGATATGCGCAAGCAGTTACGGACCGATCTTGACCAGTTTATGTCCGGACTAAATGAAGCCGAGTCCATTCGTCTGTCAAATGCCAGGGAAAATGCCAGTCAGCGTCAGAATGAGATCAATCAGAGAATAGCTGTAGTTGATGATTTTAGAAAAGACGTCGTCGATGAACTGCGGAGAATAGCAGATTCGCATAAAGAGATGGGCAGGCAGTTACGAACCGATCTGGGTCAGTTTATGTCCATTCTGAATGCAGCAGATTCCAGCCGGCTGTCAATTGCCAGGGAAGATGCCGGTCAGCGACGGGACGATATCAGCCAGATAATAGCAGTTGTTGATGATTTAAGAAAAGACGTTATTGATAAACTTCGGGAAATGACCGATGCGCACAAGGAGATGGGCAGGCAGTTACAGTCCGATCTCAATCAGTTTATGTCCGGATTAAATGCAGCCGAGTCCATTCGTCTGTCAAATGCCATGAAAGATGCCGGTCAGCGACAGAGCGAGATCAGTCAGAGAATAGTGGTAGTTGATGATTTAAGAAAAGATATCGTTGATGAACTTCAGAAAATGGCCGAGGCGCACCAGGAAATGGCCGAGCAGTTAAAGACCGATCTTGATCAGTTCGTATCCGGACTGTCAACTGCCGAATTAGATCGAAAAGCCGCTGCTCATGTGTATCTGGACGAAGTTCAGGCGGATATACGCGAAACGGCATCGGCGTGGAAAGAGTTAATCCAGAATATTCAGGCGGCCAGAGCTACACCTCATGCGCCCGTCTCCAACAAATCGGAAGACAAAGCTCCAGCAGAAACAGCACCACAGGCGCTTGTCCCTACCAAATCGGAAGATACAGCTCCGGCGGAAACAGCACCGCAGGCGCCTGTCCTTACCAGATCGGAAGACACAGCTCCAGCAGAAACCGAGGCTTCTTTTCTGTCTGATGAAAAAAAAAACAGTTTTAACGAAGTGACAGAACCCTCTTCAGATAATACGATTGAGCTTGAAGACATTGTTTCTGTTGAAGACATCAGTCTGGATATGGAAAATATACGTGAAAAAATCATCTGGGTTCTTCAAGGGCATACAAACGGCATGAGAATGACTCAGGTAGCTGAACAGTTGAACATTGAAAACTGGCGATCCCTGATTCCCATCATGCGAGAACTTCTTGATGAACAGGTTCTGGACAAAGAGGGTTCGCTGTATGTGCTTGGTGGAAGGAGATAAACATGAAGAGGGTTCGCTATATTTGATTGCTCGAAGGATATCAAGATGAAATGGACCGACTGCGTATTTTGCAGGGGAAAAGGTATTGATCCCTTTCAACTGTTTTATGATGAGTCTGTGTGTCAAGTGTGTGGCGGAAGGGGGCGAAATCATATTCCGGAACATGCGCTTTCCTGCGCATATTGCCAGGGGTCGGGCGTACAGCCGCATAGGAGGTTGATATGCACTGTGTGCAGTGGAACTGGTTTTGTATTGATTCAGGGGCCATTTGAACTCTGTCCCAAGTGCAAAGGAAAAGGCATGTGCGCAGGTGAATATCTGCCCTGCATGACATGCAGGGGAAAAGGGCGGGTATCCGCTCGATAAAAAAAGCTCAAAGTTGAAAGCTCAACGGCTTAAAAGCTTTCAGCTTTCAGCTTTACAGTAATCGATTTTAAAGGAGATTGTCATGTCTGAAACAACGACCATTCTGGAACCCACATCAATGCCGGATTTTGTCGAAACGACCTATATCAAGGATGTAACAGTACGGGCGGTGGGATATCTGGATGCTGGCTTTCCCCTGCATTTACGAGGCATATCCGGTACCGGAAAAACGACTATCGCCATGCATGTCGCCAGCAAAATCGGCCGGCCGATGATACTGATTCATGGAGATGAAGAATTTTCGACATCGGATTTGGTGGGAAGTGAACAGGGTTACAATATTCGCCGAGTACGCGATAATTTTATTCACACGGTTCTGAAAACCGAAGAGAATATGCGCAAGGAATGGGTCGATAACCGCTTGACTGTTGCCTGCAGGCATGGCCTGACCTTAATCTACGACGAGTTTACCCGATCCAGGCCAGAGGCCAACAATGCTCTGCTGTCGGTTCTTCAGGAAAAAATGCTTGATCTGCCGGTCAGCAGAAATGGCGATGGGAATTATCTGAAAGTCAATCCCAATTTCAGGGCCATATTTACCAGCAATCCGGAAGAGTATGCCGGAGTGTATAGAAGTCAGGATGCGCTTCGGGATCGAATGGTGACAATTGATCTGGATAATTTTGACCGCGAAACTGAAGTTCAGATTACAGCCGCCAAATCCGGTTTGCCCACAGAAGACGCCGCAAGAATTGTCGATATAGTCAGGGGACTCCGGGAGTCTGATACGTATGAGTTCGCGCCGACGATCAGGGGCTGCAACATGATTGCAAAAACAGCCGTGGTTCGAAAAGCCATGATCCGTAAGGATGATGCGGTTTTCAGGCAGATATGTTTCGATATTTTATCATCCGAAACCAGTCGCATTGGCAACAGGTCAAACCAGGAACGCGTCAAAGAGGTAATTGCAGGCCTCATTGATCTGTATTGCTGACAATACTCAACCCTGCCCCCTATCAGAATCGGGTTTGGGTGATCGGTAAAGGAGATGATCAGTGGATAGCAAACCAGCCAGAAATGATGTGGTCAGACGGGGATCTTCGTATGTAAAAACCGCTCTTAAAAACTGTTTAACTAACAAACAGCAGCAGAAACGATCTGACCATTTGGAATTATTCGTTCATGAGAAACATCTGTGGCGGTTGAATCAGGAGAAATCCAATTTAAATCGTCGTGTTGAACAGATTGATAATGAAATGATTACTATAGAGGCAACGATTGATCGGCTGAAAGACAATCTCGATAAGGAACGACAGCATCGCAGGGTAGTTTTGCCGGAAGAAAAATCGCTGGTGGCCTCAACCTCAATGAAAACAATGACGATAGAGTATTGATGTTAGCTACTCAGGCTCGAAGGGCGGATTGCTAAAAGCAGTTGACCGTTGACCGCGAACGGTAAATAGATATGAGCGGCAAATCGCCTCTGGGAGCGCCGCACCCCAGTGCGGCTTTTGTTGTTATAATTGCCGCACTGGGGTGCGGCGCTCCCGGGATGGCTCCAGGTTCACAGTATAAATAGCAGATAGAGGATACGATGCCGGTTGATAAAAAGGAAGAAGCTAAATTCGATTTGGGTCTTGGCGGGCTATTTAAGGGTTTGAGCAATCTGATGGATGTGGCCGCGCAACTGGCTGAAAAAGGGGAATCTCTATCCAAATCCGGAGAGATTCATTTTGGCGGACTGGACAGACTGAAGGGCTTGAAGGACCTGAAAGGAGTTTATGGGCTCCGGATCGGTACCATGTCGGATGGCAGACCATCTGTAAGGCCCTTTGGAAACATTAAAAAATCTTCGAGCGGACCTGTGGTTGAGGAAACACGAGAGCCGCTTGTGGATGTCTTTGATGATGCTGAAGGCATTCAAATCGTAGCGGAAATGCCAGGCGTCGCCCAGCGTGACATCGAAGTGGATGCAAGAGGTGATATCGTTGCAATTACAGCCATATCCGGAGCCCGAAAATACCAGAAGGAGCTCCTTCTTTCGCGGGCTGTGCAGCCGGAGGATATGAGCTGGACATATCAGAATGGCATCCTGGAAATCGTTATCAAAACCACAGCCGAAAAAAGCTGAAGAAATTTGTCTCCCTCTCAGGAGTTTGGAAAATGGATGGTTCAGGCATAATCCTGAAAGTAGCGGAGTCTGGGTCACGGGATGTAGGTCGGAGCATAGCCCGTTTCGATCCGGCTGATTTCAAATCAATCGGGATCCAGGTAGGCGATGTGGTGCGGATCAGCGGGAAACGGGAAACCGTGGCCAGAGTATTGCCGCTATACATGGAGGATCGGGGCAAAGCCATGATCCGCCTGGATGGTATTACTCGCGAAAATGCACGAGTCGGTATTGATGAAAAAGTCAGCGTCGTCAAGTCCGATTTTCAGTCTGCCCACAAAATTGTCGTTTCAGCGCTTACACCGATGCGCTCTGCCGACTCCCGTTATATTGGCAGTCTTCTTGAAGGTATAGCCCTGATTGAGGGAGATGCTATTCGAGCCAAGCTGTTTGGATCAAAGACCAGGGATTTTCATGTGGTTTCAACCACGCCTTCCGGTGTTGTTATGATCCATTCCCAGACAACCATCCATATCCAGGAGAAAAAAGAGCAGGGAGAAAGCAGAGCCCGGGTTTCCTATGAAGATATCGGCGGATTGGGCAAACAGATTCGGCGCATACGGGAGATGATTGAGCTACCGCTGAAATACCCTGGCGTTTTTGAACGGCTGGGGATTGATCCACCCAAAGGGGTCCTGCTGCATGGGCCGCCGGGATGTGGCAAAACCCTGATTGCACGCGCCGTAGCCAATGAAACGGATGCATTCATGGCGCATCTAAGCGGTCCGGAGATCATGAACAAATTTTACGGCGAAAGCGAAGCAAATCTTCGCCGGATTTTTGAGGAAGCGGCCAGCAAGGCTCCCAGCATTATTTTTTTGGATGAAATCGATTCCATTGCGCCCAAACGGGAAGAAATGGGCGGCGAGAAACAGGTGGAAAAACGGGTTGTGGCCCAGCTTCTTGCGCTGATGGATGGGCTGTCGTCCCGAGGGCAGGTTATTGTTATCGGCGCCACCAATATTCCCAATGTCATTGATCCGGCATTGAGGCGCCCAGGCCGGTTTGACCGTGAGATTGAAATCGCCATTCCCGATCAAAAAGGCAGGCTGGAGATTTTAACCATTCATACGCGAGGCATGCCCCTGGCGAAGAACGTGGATCTGGTTCGGCTGTCTGAGATTACGCATGGCTACATTGGCGCGGATATTGAGGCGCTTTGCCGGGAAGCAGCCATGGCCACTTTAAGGAAAATATTTCCCACAATCGATTTTCAGCTTGTTGAAATTCCCTACGAAACCCTGATGTCCCTTCAGGTATCAATGGATGATTTTCTGGAGGCTTTTCGGGAAATCGAACCTTCGGTGATTCGGGAAGTGTTTGTCGAAATTCCCAATATCAAATGGGATGATGTAGGGGGCCTGGATGATGTCAAGCAAATTCTTCGGGAAACCGTTGAGTGGCCACTGAAATACGGCAAGCTTTTTGAACGCCTGCACACAACTCCGTCAAAGGGTATTCTGCTGTACGGACTTCCCGGTGGAGGAAAGACGCTTTTGGCCAAAGCCGTCGCCTCGGAATCGGGAGTGAATTTCATTTCTATAAAAGGTCCTGCTCTGTTATCCAAATGGATTGGAGAAAGCGAGAAAGGTATTAGGGAGATATTCCGTAAGGCCCGTCAAGCCGCACCCTGCATTATTTTTTTTGATGAAATTGACAGCATTGCCGGCCGAAGAGGTACAGAATCGTCCTCCGCCGTTGTTGACCGCATGGTCAGCCAGCTTTTGACCGAAATGGACGGCATCGAAGACTTGAAAGGGATACTGGTTCTGGCGGCTACCAATCGTCTGGACATTCTGGACCCCGCCATTCTGAGGGCCGGGCGCTTTGATTTTCATCTGGAAATTCCGGCTCCGAATGAATCTGCCAGGGAAGCTATTTTCAGAATTCATACACGGGGAAAACCAATTGGCCCTGATGTAAATTTGAAAAATCTGGCTGCAGCCAGCGACGGCCTTGTTGGCGCGGATATCGAATCAATCTGCCGCAATGCCGCCTTGTCCGCTATTCGCAGTAGTATCCAGTCGGGCGACAGCGATGATGCCCAGGTTTTTATCACCGCCAAGGATTTTGGAATTAAGAACTATACTTTGAGCGCGGTCAATGACTGAGTTCTTAAAATTGAAAAGAGCAGCTTATGCCCGTGTACAGTATATGAGTTGTGAATTGCTGAAGAGGTTATGATGGATGGGAAATATCTCTACGGCTTTGTTCAAACCTCAATGTGGCTGGGGCTTCCAGCCCCCAATGAGATGAAATTGGACATTGCCGGTATGGATCAGGAAATGCTTTATATAATTCCACACCAGGGTATCGCCGCAGTGGTCAGTGATGCGTTTCCCATTATGTGGTCGGACCTTCCGCGGGAAACCGTATTTTCCTATCTCACAACCCATCAGGGCGCGATTGAAGCGGTCATGAAACGCCATGAAATCGTTCCGGTCAAATTCGGTACATATTTACCTAACGAAAATTTGATTCACCAGGTGATGAAAACCGAATATGACACCATTCGATCCTGTCTGGTCGAGATGGCTAACCAGGTTGAGATGGATGTGGTGGTTTTATGGCGCGATCTTGCCAATCTGTTTAAAAAAATGGCGGAAACGCCGATAGTCGGTGATATCAAACGTCTTATGGCTAAAGCAGTACCTGATCAACGCCATAGTCTGCAAATTCAGGCAGGAAAGCGTGTCAAGGCGATGTTGGATAGAATGAACATTGACTATGCAAAAGAGGTGATGGACGCATTGAAGCTGGTTTCCCTGGCATGTCAGCCCCATGAGGTCAAAGATGACGTGATGATTTTGAATTGTGCGTTTCTGGTCGAAAAGCATCGGATGGATGAGTTTGAAAAGCAGATTGATGCTCTGGATAACCTGCACTACAATCAATTTACATTTCGAGTGATTGGCCCGCTTCCGCCCTATAGTTTCAAAACCCTTGAAATCGAAAGGCCAAACGTTAGTGATGTCGAAGACGCTCAGGCTCTTTTTTCTCTTGGCAAAACAGCGACAGAATTTGAGATCAAAACCAGGTATCGGGAAATGGCCAAAACACTTCATCCGGATCGGTTTCCGAAAGATCCGGCGGCCCAAAACCGTTTTGAATCACTAAACAAGGCGTTTGCGATTTTGAAAAACTACTGCCGCGCCGACACATGTTCCTTCGAAGCCGCCGATATTCAGAACTGGATAGCTGTCAAACCGATGAAATATACGGCAGGGACGCGATAATCATCATATCCATATTCGGAAAACCCAAATCATGAATGAAAAATCCAGTATCAGCTCGGAGACGAGATATATCTACGCGATCATCGCAACAGATGATGACAAACAGTTTGGCCCGATTGGAATCGGTAGTCGGAATGACGAGGTGTTCACCCAGCGGTATAAGGATATTGGGGCCGTTGTCAGTTCATCTCCGGTGGTTCAATACCCGGTATCCAGGGTTAATACCCTGGCGCATCAGCGGGTTCTGGAACGGGTTATGGCCGAGCATTCACTGCTTCCTGTTCGATTTGGAACCATTGCAGATGATGCCAATCAAATCCTGGACAAGGTGCTGATAGCCCGATATGCCGAAATCCGGGATCGTTTAACCTATGTGAACGATAAAATCGAGCTGGGGTTAAAGGTGCTCCGGACCGACGCATCCGTGATGTTCAGGGATATTGTGAATGAAAATAGAGAGATCAGGCGCCTCAGAGATCGGATGGCCGAAAAAAAAGGTGCGGTTCAGCGGGATCAGGTTAAGTTGGGTGAAATGGTTAAAAAAGCACTGGATCAGAAACGAAAGAAAACAGAAAAAGACATTCTGTCCTTGTTGCTTCCCCTTTCTGTGGAGCATCGAATGAATTCTGTTTTTGGGGACCTTATGATCACAAACAGCGCGTTTCTGATTTACAAATATCAGGAGTCTGCATTTGATCAGGCTGTGAATGACCTGGCTGAAACCCATGCAGAGCAGCTCACGTTTAAATACGTCGGCCCGGTGCCCCCCTGTAATTTTGTAGAAATGAGCATTGTCTGGTAGGAATTAACAACCGTTGACCGTTGACGGTGAACGGTGAACGGTCAACGGTGAACGGCTTCATATGGCTTTTATCATAGATGACATCCTGTTATCCCCGATCCGGCTTACTGTGTGGGTGGCGGAAAAACTAAGAGACGCGGCGTTCCAGGAAATGACAGATGATTCCAGGGTGCACGAGGAACTCCTGCATCTGCAGATGCGCTACGAGATGGGTGTAGGGGCGACCGGCCGGTCGCCCGCACTCAGTGATGACGAATTCGAAGCAGAGGAAACCCGGTTGATGGAAAAGCTGGAAGAAATTCGAAAAATCAAGGAAGAACAGGCGCTATAAACGATCATGGCGCGGTTTATGCCGTCCCCATGAATGACCAAAATATATAAAACTGGTAGCCGACACAAGAGCGTTTCTCACGAGAAGGCGCGAAGAACATTTTTTTCGTGTGTTTCGTGTGTTTCGTGGTTTAAAAGTGTTTTCATGTAAATAGAAAGGAAATTATCATGCGATTTGATGAGGCCATACAACAGGCGAAATTGGTGCTTCATGGACTGACAGGGCTCGACATATCTTCGATTGTCGGCGCGGAAAAAGAGGATGATGGCTGGCTTGTCCGGATTGAAGTGGTGGAAAAGCACTCAATTCCAGACAGTATGGACATTCTGGCGCTTTATGAAACCCGGTTGGATTCAGATGGGAACATGCAGGAATTCAAACGTCTGCGCATGCGAAAACGAATCGATACGGATATCGAAGAATAGGAAAATTTCCATGCCTCTGGAACCCATAAGGGAGAATAGCGCCGGGCTGGCCGATGTAATTGACCGGATACTGGATAAAGGTCTCGTGATTAACGCAGATGTTCTGATTTCTGTAGCCGGAGTCGAGCTTCTGGGTATCAAGATTCGTGCTGCCTTGGCGTCTTTTGAAACTGCGGCCCGATATGGACTCGAATTTCCGTCCGGCACACAACTGGAAACCCCGGCGTGGAAAGAGGCTCTGGTTGCGCGGGAAGGATGTCCTCAGTGTGAAAAACGGGTCTCCATAGAAGAGCTGATATCCGATGGCTGTCCGTGGTGCGGATGGATCAGCGCCAGGGCGAAGCCCCGAATCCAGAGGAGCCTGGTCTGAAATGGCGATTAATCTGGATGAGGACAATTTAAAACAGGGTATTCTGGGGCTTGTTATCGCTTTGGTGCAGATTATCCGGGATGCCCTGCGAATTCAGGCCATGAAACGCATGGAGGGTGGCGGACTTACGGAAGATGAAATAGATAGATTGGGGCGAACCCTAATGGATATGGACAACGTCATCGAAGACATCATTCGGGAACAGGGCATTACCGAAACTGTTCGATCTGTCAGAGATGGACTGGACAGTCTGGTGGATGATTTTCTGAATCAAATGATTCTTCCTGACCGTTTCACGCATATTTGAAGTGGAGGTAGCTGACAGCCACCAGACCATGAATCTCATTCTGAAAAAATTGGTTCAAGAGGAAGTTCAGAATCTTATAATCAGCCACCAGGGAGCTATACGCGCCTTGGTGAAAGATATGCTGGTGTCTGAAATTCGTAGCGCCATTCGGCTGGAGATGCCTGGCCTGCTGGACGAAGCAGCGCTTGCCACCGGCTCCAAAATCGCTCCGGATAACCAGGCTCATTGCCCTTCCGCAAGGGCGACCGGCCGGTCGCCCCTACAGGTTGGTCAGCCAGCCCCCACGAATGGTCAGCCCGCCCCCACGAATGGTCAGCCCGCCCCCACGAATGGTCAGCCCGCCCCCACGGATGGTCAGCTATCCCCCACGGTTGGTCAGCCGGTTGCCCACACTCATGCAGTTGCAGGATTTCCCGAATCATCGCCAAAATCCGTAGGGGCGACCGGCCGGTCGCCCGCCCCCACGGTTGGCCGAAACGACAACACGCTAACCGATTGCCGCTATCTATATGCGATTGCAGGATCAGAAAAAATCATACATCTCGGACCGGTTGGTATAGAAGATGCTCCAGTATATACCATAACATCGAACGGATTGAGCGCAGTGGTTCACGCCTGTTCTTCCCAACCCTACCAGTCCAATGATCCGGAAATCGCACGCGGCTGGCTGCTCACGCATCATCGCGTGGTTGAATCTATTTTCGAACAACTTGGGGATGTCATCCCCGCCGGCTTCGATACCATTATCAACGGCGAAGGGGTTTTAAACCCTGATGAAACGGTTCAGGCCTGGCTGAACACCGAACATGATGCCCTAATATCCAAACTGGATCGAATTAGCGGCAAACAGGAATATGGCGTACAAATATTCTGGGATCCGCAGCGAATTGCAGCCCGGATAATGATAGAAAATGAAGTGATCCGATGTCTGAATGAAGAAATCCGGTCCAAACCCGAAGGCGCGGCCTATATGTATCGGCAGAAGCTGGCAGACATGCTGAAAAATGAAATTGAACAGGAGGCGGATCGACATTTTCAGTCATTTTATCATCTCATTCAACCTGTCGTCGATGCGCTACAGATCGAAAAAATCCGCAAAATTTCTGAAGAGGAGTCTCATCAGATGATCATGAATCTGTCCTGTCTGCTATCGCCGGAAAACAAGGACCGATTGGGCCAGGAACTGGAAAACATTGACGGGATGGATGGGTTTTCCGTTAAATTCACCGGTCCTTGGCCGCCCTACAGTTTTGTGTAATGGAAGCCTGAATACATGATGGAACCCCGGCGCGGTGGTCATGCCACTCTGGTTGATCTACTGGATCGAATTCTTGATAAAGGAATCGTGATCCATGCGGATCTGATGATTTCAGTGGCCGGCATTCCCTTGATTGGCATCAACCTCAGGGCGGCGGTGGCCGGCATGGAAACCATGCTGAAATATGGCATGATGAGGGAATGGGATGAAAAAACCCGTGCGTGTTCAACCAGGGAACATGACATGCACCAGATTTCGCTGTTTCAGAATGAAACCGTGATATTCAAAACCCTGGGCGCAGTCTGGTACGCCAGCGGGATTTATTCAGCCTGGCGATATGGACAAATTTGTGTCACGGAACAGCGGCTGATGATCTGCCAGCGTACCGAAAGCATTCCTGTTTTTGAAACCGGTCTCAATCAGATTTTAGTATCTGAATTCAGCCACTGTCAGAATAATTCCAAAACAGAGACACCTCGTCTGAAACTTGTTTTAAAAGATGAGCGGGTGGTCATAATCCGATCTCCGAATATAAATTTGCTGAGGGAAGCGCTGAGCCAGCAGGCTGAATTGCACTGTTATTGTTTGATTGATGCTGCATCCGCCCAGGATGGTGATCAGGATGGTGATACCGAAACCTGTCCGCAATGCGGAAGACTGGCTCCGGTTAATATCCTTCTGGGTGCTGGGTGCCCCCGGTGCAGATGGATGCGTAAAGGAAAAGTATGGGAAAAGCCATTGGAATTGATCTTGGAACCACTTACTCAGTAGTGGCGATTGCCGAAAACGGCCATGTTCAGGTTATTCAAAACGCAGAGGGAGACAGGTTGACCCCATCGGTCTATGCCGAAAGCGCGGATGGACATATCATGGTTGGGGCCATCGCCAAAAATCAGGCTTCGGCCAATCCGGGCCGGACTGTGAGTTCCGTCAAACGCCTTATGGGGTCGAATGCCCGGATACCGGTTAATGGCCGAAGCCTTTCGCCCCAGGAAATATCTGCGCATATTCTTCGAAAAATCAAAGCCGATGTCAAACGACAACTGGGTGAGGACGTATCCCGTGCTGTTATTACGGTGCCTGCGTATTTCAGTGATGCACAAAGACGGGCTACCCAGGAAGCCGGTAAAATGGCGGGGTTTGAAATCATGCGAATCATCAGTGAACCCACGGCGGCCGCGCTGGCTTATGGGCTGAACAGGTCTGATATTCAGAATATCCTGGTATGGGATCTGGGCGGAGGGACTTTTGATGTGTCCATTCTGGAGGTCGGCGACGGCCTTTTCCATGTACGCGCGGTTAATGGCGACACACACCTGGGCGGAGACGATTGGGACGCCCAGCTTGTATCTTATCTGAAACAGCAAATACTGAAGATACACGATCGGGATATCGAATCGAATGCTTGCATGTTTCAACAGGTCAAGGAAGCCTGTGAACGAATCAAACGCGAGCTGTCGGTTCAGGATGAATCCCATATTTTTCTGCCTCTCATCGCCGAGCCTCATCATGACGCCATTGAAATTGAGATGACGGTCAGTCGGCAGGTGTTCGAAGATTTGACACAGGATATTTTAAACATGCTGATTCCGCCAACCCGCCAGGCTTTAAAAGATGCGGCGCTGACACCGGCGGATATGGATCGCATAATTCTGGTGGGCGGCGCTACGAGAATGCCGGCGGTCAGGCGGCTTGCGGAAACCCTGTTTCAACAGCCGCCCGACACCCGGTTGAATCCTGATGAAGTGGTCGCCGTGGGCGCCGCCATTCAGGCTGGGGTATTGAACGGAAGTGTTCAGGATGCGGTGCTGATTGATGTAACGCCCCTGTCTCTGGGGATTGAAACCCAGGGCGGTCTGTTTACCCGGCTGATTTCCAGAAATACCACCATACCGGTTTCAGCCGGACGGATATTCACCAATGCAGAAGACAACCAGACGGTTATGGATTTCAATGTGCTTCAGGGTGAAAGGGAAATGGTCAGAGACAATATCAGTCTGGGTTCTTTTCAGTTGACCGATATTCCGATGCTCCACAGAGGAAAAGCACATGTGGAGGTGACGTTTGAAATTGATGTAAATGGCATCCTTCAGGTCTCGGCTCAGGAGCTGCATACAGGCGAATCCGCCGGAATAAAGATTGATGCTGTTCATCTCTTGTCCGGGGATCAGATCAACAGGGCGGTTGCCGAGGCCGCAGTTAATGCCATAGCCGATAGTCAGCGCCGCAGCGAAATCGAAACATCCATTCAAACCAACCACCTGATTCAAGCCGCTGAAGCCTTGCTGTTTGGAACGGCTCGCCGGTTGTCAAAAGTATCTCGCCGTAAAATTCATGCGGCTATTTCGGAAGCTAAATCCGCTCTGGCTGGCGGCCAGTCCGAAGCCATGATTCAAGCGAGCCAAGAGTTAACAACCGTACTCAACAGTCTTCAGGAAAACTGTGAACGGGCATAATAGGTAGAGCCGGCAGGATGCCGGCTCCACGCAGTATAACTCAAAATGAAAAGCAAAATATTGGTAAAATGCGAATTAAACCCAAATTCAGCGCCATGCCGGCGCCCAAATTATTTCGTCCGAAACTCAATGATGGCGAGACGCTAGTGCTGGAAGGGCAGGGCGGATTCAAATTCCATGAACGATCCGGATGGAAGGTGACGCTCTTTTTTTTGACCAATCAGCGACTGATCGGCTGTCAACTGCAGAAAGTCACGATTGAAATCCCTATCGAATCAATCATTGGCATTACCAGCTCCATTCAGGTTTATGTCATGCGCAAACGTGAGATACTGCGCATCGCATGTTCCCCCTCGTGCAAAAGTGGCGACGGCTTTCAATCACCAGGTGGTGATAAAGCCGGTCATGTCTGGTTTGTCATAAATGATATGGCGATATGGAAAAATGCGATTTATCGACTGGCTCTGCTGAAAGTCGATGAACCCATGATTGAAACCATCGGGCGTGATGTTGGCGCTGATAGCCGGGATATTCTTTGGTACTTGTGGCGCCGCCACCATGGCTCCATTGATGACCTGGCCAAACTGATTCAGGCGGAGAATCACAGGGATGTGCTGATGCTGATTCAGAATGAAATCAATCCGGCGGCGATAAAGCGGGCTGGCTGTCCGATTCTGTCATTTGAGCGATCCCACATTGATCCTGAAACCGGAGAAACCATTGGATACGCCTGGTGGATGATGGGAACGCCCTCTGCAGATTTATCAAGTCCTGATCGACTTCTGGATATCATGGACGAAGGCGACTGCATCCGGGTAATACTGGAAGTGAAACAGGTCGAGAAAAGCGATCTTAGTCTGCATGTCAGCCGGGACCAACTTGTGATTTCTTCCGAAAAACCCGGCCATCAATGGACAGAAACATTTCAGTTGCCAGTTGATGTTACATATAATCATCACGATCTGCATCTAAGGAATCAATTTCTTGAAATCCGGCTGTCCAAGGCCAAAGCATGAACCCAATAACCAGCGCCGAAGAACATCCGATATTTTCCGTCCCTGAATTTACGCGCCATCCGGATCTGCGTCTGATTATAGTCGGCGGTAAGGGCGGGGTAGGAAAAACAACTGTGTCATCCGCCATAGCGCTGTCTCTGGCGCGAAAAGGTCATTCACAGTTGACTGTTGACCGTTCACCGTCAACGGTTAGCGGGCAACGGGCAACGGCTTATAAACAAATCTATATTATTTCAACAGATCCGGCCCATTCTCTGGGCGACAGTCTGGGAATGTCGATTGGGGATACCCTGACTCCGGTGGATTGGAAATCCTGGCTTGCCGATGGCTCTTTGGAAAAGGATGAGTTAGCCGGAAGACCAATCAATCTGTTTGCCATGGAGCTGAATGCTGGACGGCTCATGACGTCATTCAAGGAAAAACACCGACAAGTTCTGACCACGCTGGCGGATCGGGGAACCTATTTCGATCAGGAAGATATTGCCGAATTTTTTGATCTTTCCCTGCCGGGAATGGATGAGGTAATGGCCATCATGGAAGTGTCGTCCATCCTCAAATCCGATGCCTGTGATCTGCTCATTCTGGATACTGCGCCCACAGGTCACACTCTGCGCATGTTAAGTCTGCCTGGTCAGATGAAAAAATGGGTCATGGTTCTGGATCTCATGCAGCAAAAACATCGGTTCATGAAGGCATGGGCCAGCAGAAAATCATATATCAGGGATGAATGCGATGCATTTCTGGATATGCTGTCAGTTGATATGGACCGGATTGATCGCCTGCTTTCGGATCAGTCCATCACCCGATTCATTCCGGTGACCATCCCGGAGCCGATGAGCATTGAGGAAACCCATCGACTGGTCGTTGCTCTGGAAGAAATGAATATACCTGTGAAAGATATTATCGTGAACCGGACTGCGGCTTACCGGAACTGTCCGATATGTTCGGTTCAATACGCAGATCAGCAGCCATCTCTGGCGCGCATTAATGAATTGTTTTCATCCTGTTACCGGATTCATCTTCCCCTGTTTCCTTCGGAAATACATGGCATGGCGGCCCTTTTTCCGATAGCGAATGCATTTTCCGGCATCACAGATATTCCAGAGCATAAATTCAGAAAAGAGGAACCGCTAAGGAAACCTGAATCTGAAATAAACGCCAAAGAACGCCAGCCCGAAAAAAATATTAGCGTCTATCCGCGTTCATTAGCGGTTGATAGCATAAGTTTTGCCATGGCGTCCCTGTTTCCGAAAGCTGATGCATTTTCCGGCGTCAGAGATATTCCAGAGCAGAATCTGGAATTTATTCTTTTTGGCGGCAAAGGTGGTGTGGGAAAAACGACCATGGCCGCATCTGCGGCGCTTCATCTGGCCCGAACATTTCCAGATAAAAAAATCCTGATCTTCTCGACAGATCCCGCCCATTCGCTGTCTGATGCCTTCGATCAAGCCATCGGCAACACGCTGAAACCCATTGATTATCCTATTGATTATCTTTTGGACGACGGTCAAAAACGGGATAAAACCAACCTGTTCGCCATGGAAATCAATGCAGATAAGCTTTTTGAAGATTTCAAGGCAACGTTTGAACAGGACATATCTGCAATGTTCGATCAGTTTCTGGGAAAAGGCATGGATATCCGGTTTGATCGCCAGGTTATGGCCGAGCTGATATCTCTTGCGCCGCCGGGAATTGATGAAATCATGGCGCTGGATAAAGTCATGGAACTAAGAAAGGAGAATGCCTTTGACCTGTTCATACTGGACACATCGCCGACCGGACATCTGCTGCGGTTTTTAGAGCTTCCATCCCTGATTCGGGACTGGCTGAAATCATTTTTCAGGCTGATGCTGAAATACCGGGGCGTGGTTCGACTGGTTCGCGCCGCCGAAAAAGCCCTGGCTCTCTCCCGAAACATTCGCATGATTCAGGAAACCCTGATCGACCCGAATCGTACCGCATTTATGGCCGTTACTATTCCGGAGTCATTGGCTGTTCTGGAGCTGGCCCGCCTGCTGTCTGCAATAAAATCAGCGAAAATTCCCTGCCACCATGTGATTGTCAACATGATGGTTCCTCCCGGCCCATGTCCGTTCTGTTCGGATCGAAGAACCCAACAGCAGGGCCATCTCGATCAGATTCAATCCATCTGCGATTCGATGCAGGTGGTTCAAATCCCACTAAGTCCTCACCCAATCAAAGGGGTGAATCAACTTTCATAATGACTGATTTCCCCCTTTAGAAAAGGGGGATTAAGGGGGATTTGAAAACGGGGATAAGCTGGGGTGATGGAAATTGCCATATGTTTTAGTGAAAAACTGGTCCTGTTTTTGTTCCGCCCACCCCCACCCCCTAACCCCCTCCCGCAAGGGGAGGGGGGACTTTCACTCCCTTAATCCCTTTCTGCAAGGGGGTCGGAAGTTTGGACATTTACTCCCCCTCCCCTTGCGGGAGGGGGTCGGGGGGTGGGGTGATGGAAATTGCCATATATTTTAGTGAAAAACTGGTCCTATTTTTGTTAC
>JBAXVB010000329.1:0-4596 GCA_037129415.1 Deltaproteobacteria bacterium | reverse complement strand
TGAATGGCTTCAATTCTTTCAGGTTCAGCCTGCTGTACGCGAAAAAGAATGGAAATGGTTTGCTCCTGAATGCGGGAGATCATATCCTGGAACATCTCAAATCCCTCTTTTTTGTACACGATCAGCGGATTCTGCTGAGCATATCCCCGGAGCCCGATTCCCTCCTTCAGATGATCCATGGACAGCAGGTGATCCTTCCAGAGGGTGTCAACCGTGTTTAGCATCATGTAGCGTTCCAGTTGTCTGAAATTCTCCTCGCCAAATTCATTCTCCTTTTTGGAATACAACTCAAGAGCAGAGCCCGCAATGGCTTCCGCAAGACCATCAGCACTCAGTCCATCCAGTAAGTCTTCGGAGAGACCAATTTGGAAATTATACTGGTTGAATACGGCTTCACCAATGCCTTTGAGATTCCATTCTTCAGGTGCAATTTTATCGTCCGCAAAGGTTTCGGCAATTTCCTCGGCCTTATCCCGAATCATGTCCTGAATGGCCGGTTTCAGGCTTTTCCCATTCAGGGCTTCGCGGCGCTGTCTGTAAATGACTTCACGCTGCTGGTTCATCACGTCATCATATTCGATCAGGTGTTTACGAATATCAAAATTGTGCGCCTCCACCTTGGACTGGGCATTCTCAATGGCCCGGCTGATCAGATTGTGCTCAATCGGCTCGCCTTCCTCCATGCCCAGCCTCTCCATGATGCTGGTCATTCGCTCGCCCCCGAATATCCGCAGCAAATCGTCTTCCAGAGCCAGATAGAATCTGGATGATCCCGGATCTCCCTGCCTTCCGGATCGGCCTCGCAACTGATTGTCTATGCGCCGACTCTCGTGACGTTCCGTGCCGATGATCCGAAGTCCGCCAAGCTCGGTAACGCCTTCTCCCAGCACGATATCCGTACCACGACCCGCCATGTTGGTGGATATAGTCACAGCCCCTTTCTGGCCTGCCATGGACACGATTTCAGCCTCTTTCTCATGATTTTTGGCATTAAGAACCGTGTGGGGAATCCCCCTTTTTTTCAGTTTATGGCTAAGGTCTTCAGACACGTCAATGGAGATGGTGCCGACAAGGACAGGCTGTCCTCTTTTATGAAGTTCGGCAATATCATTCATGACCGCTTCAAATTTTTCTTTTTTGGTTTTATAGATCATATCCGGAAAATCATGCCGGATCATGGGCTTGTTGGTGGGAATCACCGAAACATCCAGGTTGTATATTTTTTTGAACTCAGCCGCCTCGGTATCAGCCGTTCCGGTCATGCCTGCAAGTTTATCATACATTCTAAAATAATTCTGAAAGGTTATCGTGGCAAGGGTTTGATTTTCGTTTTCAATTTTAACGTTTTCCTTGGCCTCAAGCGCCTGGTGAAGGCCTTCGCTATAGCGCCGTCCAGGCATAAGGCGACCGGTGAACTCATCCACAATGATGACTTCACCTTCCTTGACGATATAGTCAACATCCCGCTTGAACAGAGTGTGGGCCTTTAGCGCCTGATTAATGTGGTGAAGCGTTTCGATGTTGCGGGGATCGTAGAGGTTTTCCACCTTGATCAACTGCTCGGCCTTGGCGACTCCCTCTTCGGTAAGGACTGCTGACCTGGCTTTTTCATCAATGACGTAATCCGCATCCTGAGAAAGGCGGGGGATGATGGTGTTGATCTCATGATAGAGGTTGGTGGATTTTTCCGCCTGGCCGGAGATGATCAGAGGAGTTCTGGCTTCATCGACAAGAATACTGTCCACTTCATCCACGATGGCGTAATTGAGCTCTCCCTGAACAATGCTCTCCTTATAGAATTTCATGTTGTCTCTCAGATAATCAAATCCGAACTCATTGTTGGTTCCGTAAGTGATGTCCGAGTGATAAGCAGCTTGGCGTTCGTTATCATCAAGGCCATGAAGTATGCATCCTACCGAAAGACCCAGGAAACTGTAAATCGTTCCCATCCATTCGGTATCGCGTCTGGCCAGATAGTCGTTAACGGTAATGATGTGAACCCCTTTGGCGGTCAGGGAATTCAGATAGGCCGGAAGGGTGGCTGCAAGGGTTTTGCCTTCGCCAGTCTTCATTTCTGCGATTTTCCCCTGATGAAGCACCATGCCACCGATGAGCTGAGCATCGAAATGACGCATGTTCAGGGTTCGAACTGATGCCTCCCGGACGGCTGCAAATGCTTCAGGGAGCAAATCGTCCAGGGTTTCGCCCTTTGCAATCCGCTCCTTGAAGCGCAGTGTCTGTGCCTTAAATTCATCGTTGCTGAGGGTTTTCATGGAGGGTTCGAAGGAATTGATCTGATCAACCACAGGCCAGAGTTTTTTTAATTCCCGTTCGTTTTTGCTACCGAATATTTTTGTTAACCAGTCGAAAAACATTTAAATATGAATTCCTTTGAAAGAAGGCAAAAGTCTGTCTTGTGAATAGTTGCAGCCTTAAATTATTTTTTCAGGGCGCCGCCCTGATTCAGTGCAGAAGCTCAGCCCTTGATGGAACATGCCTCGGCCTCGTCCGCCAGGTTTTCAACATTGGCGCCAAAAGGCCTGGAAGCCAATTCGGTTTTATCCGACAGGATCAATTCAGCGGCGATCTTTGCAGATTCGGTAATGATCTCACGGCAGTGCATGGCATGGTCGCGGCAAAGCCAAGTCTCTTTCCAGGGTTGGGTAAGGTCCCGACAAAGGGTACTGCCAAATTTTTCTTTGATCCGGTTGGGAATCTGATTAAAGAGCCGATACAGACCGGGTTTACCATACAGCTCCTGGGCGGCCATTTTTGATGCCTCTTTTGGCTCGCCTTCAGGAAGCGAGCTTCTGCCATGGACGGCTCCAACTGCCAGAACCGCCCCTGCAATGGCGCCACAGGTATCTCCATACAGCCCCACGCCCCCGCCAAAGCCCGTCGCCAGCTTCAGAATATCTTTAGGAAGGCCAGTCTCCACCAAGTTAACAACAGCTTCCACAACGCATTCCGCGCAATTGAATCCTTTTGAAAAATTCTTTCTGGCCCGTTGTCTGATGGCCTCGATTTGTTCTTCTTGAGTCATAAAATTTCCTTGTTTGATTTCACTCTAAAAATACTTTTAAACCACGAAAGACACGAAAGACACGAAAAAATATTCATCGCGCGAGAAACGCTCTTGTAGCCGACACAAGAGCGTCGGCTATTTTTCATTTCCGGGGGCGGCATAGATCATGCAACGAACGTTTACCATAAGCAAACACCGATAGCTAACTCATCTGTGTGTATCGGTGTTCATCTGTGGTTCATTTTTATTTTTCATTATTAACTGGACTATTTTCTGCGCCAGATCCATGGAACTGGTAAATGCCGGCGAAATAGGATTAAGCAGATGCAGACAATCCCCGTCCTGAATCACCTGAAAATCCTGTACCAGCTCCCCAGTGTTCCAGTTCACAAGCTGCGCCCGAATTCCCACTTTGGCGGCAGGCTCAACTTCGGAAGGATCCAGGGTTTTTACCAGCGCTGCAGCATCCTGAAAAAACCATGGAAAAAAGTATTTCCTGGGCTCGGTCAATGCCACGGTTCGAAACTGCGGGTTGTTCAGGAAAAGATGTGCATCACTGAGCAAAATATCAATGGCTTCTTTATCAATTCCTTCAAAAACACCATAATTTTCACGGCCAAATGCCGGAATCGCCGTAGGTCCCAGGTAAACATCCCCATGAATATTCCGGGTAAAATGAACTCCCAGAAAAGGATTGCGAATGTCAGGAACTGGATAAATACTGCCCCGAATCCGCCAGGCGCTGTTTTTTTTCAACTTGCGGTAGATACCTTTAAAGGGAATCAGCCGATACTGAACTCCGATGCCAAATGCCTTTGAAACGCGGTCGCAATGGGCGCCAGCGGCATTGATAAAACGATTAAACCGAATCCTACCGCACTGTGTCTGAACGACATCGCTGCCAACAACCGTTTCAAATGCGCAGTTGAACAAAAACCGCACTTTTCCGGACCCTTCCAGATCGCTTTTCAGCGATTTCAGGATTTTATTTGGGTCAACCACCGCGGTATAATGGGAATAAATCGCATGTTGAACGGTTTTGGCATTGGGTTCAATTGCGGCCAGCTCTTTTTCATTCAGCATATCCACTTTTGCGCCATTGGTAATGGCCCGTTCATAAAGTGTCTTAAGCACGGGAAGTTCGTCTTCGCTTCGAGCGACGATTACTTTTCCTGTTTCAGAAAGCGGAAGCCGTTTTTCCCGGCAATAGGCTTTCATCAGGAAATTACCGTTCAGGCAGGACTTTGCCTTCAAACTGTCCGGGGCATAATAAATACCAGCGTGAAGCACGCCGCTGTTGCGGCCGGAGGCATGTTTTCCGGTCTCAGCCTCTTTTTCAATGATAACAATGTTTTCCCAGTTGTTCCGGACAAGTTCCCTTGCAATCGTCAGGCCCATAATACCGGCGCCGACAATCAACACATCAGCATCAACTGCAGGTATCATGTGGATCATACAACCCCGGCGATAATGCCGGAGTCGTTCAGGCTGTCAATGGCGATCCTGTGAATATCCCGGACTCCTGCCTTGGCCAGCATGTCGCTGAGCTGCTGTTCAGAATATGCCTGACC
>JBAXVB010000328.1:0-4631 GCA_037129415.1 Deltaproteobacteria bacterium | reverse complement strand
GGGGAATCCTTTCGATTTTAGTTGTGATTAGCGGGCGCAAGAGCGTTCGATGAAAATTAAGAATGATACTTCTTTTCTTTATTTTTTTGATTGTGAAAACAGAAATAATTTGGTACAAAAAGAAGATTTAAAAAAATTCGCACGTTCTCTGATCGGGTTTTTGGTGCTTTCGTGGAAAGTGGAAATCCGGGCCGAGGAGAGCGGTGGCAAAACCAAAAAAGGAGAAACAAAATGGCTTACGTTACAATGAAGGAACTTCTTGAAGCAGGAGTTCATTTTGGTCATCAGACCAAACGCTGGAATCCTAAGATGAAACCTTTTATCTTTGGGGCAAGAAACGGAATTTATATAATTGATCTGCAGAAAACCGTTCGCATGTTCAGAGATGTTTATGATTTTGTTGTGGATACTGTGGCTAACGGCAAATCCGTCCTGTTTGTCGGCACAAAAAAACAGGCCAAGGAAACCATTTTCGAAGAAGCCAGCCGATGCGAAATGTATTATATTCAAAACCGGTGGCTGGGTGGAATGCTGACCAATTTTCAAACGATCAAAAAAAGTATCGACCGATTAAACACCTTGAATACCATTGAAACAGATGGTTCCATCAACCTCTATCCCAAAAAAGAGCGTCAGCAACTGGGAAAAGAGCGCTTGAAATTAGACAGCATCCTGGGCGGTATCCGCACCATGACCCGACTGCCCGGAGCAATCTTTATCGTTGATTCCAAGAATGAAGCCATCGCCGTCCGGGAAGGAAGAAGACTGCGAATCCCCATCATCGCAATTGCAGATACAAACTGCGATCCGGATGAGATTGATTACCTGATTCCTGGAAACGATGACGCCATTCGTTCCATTCGCCTGCTCACTTCCAAAATTGCTGATGCCTGCCTTGAGGGCAAGCAACGTTATACAGAGAAAAAACAGGCCGATTCGGACAAAACAATTGATGAATCCGAGATGAGCGCGGCAGGTGCGGATCTGAAAACCGGTGAACGCAAAGTGATTTCAGATGGCGCAGATGGCCCTGTAATTGAAATCATCAAGAGAGCATCGTCCAAATACGATGAAATTGATGAAGATGACGACAGCGAAGTGTGATGCCAGAATATCTTTTGGCGTAGAAAGTCCAGCAGGTGGAACGCCGGACGTTGCGCCGCATCCTTCGTTATTGCGGCGTACTCAAAAGTACGACAGGCAAACTGCCAGTCGTCGGGATTGAAATTTAAAGGAGAAGAAGCATCATGACCACCATTAGTGCATCAACTGTTAAAGAGCTGCGGGACAAAACCGGCGCAGGAATGATGGATTGTAAGGAAGCGCTGAAACAAAGCGATGGGGATGTCAGCAAGGCCATTGATTTTCTTAGAAAAAAAGGGCTGGCGACTGCAGCCAAAAGGGCTGGCAGAGCCATGTCTGAAGGAGCCATCCAAACATATATTCACACTGGCGGCAAGCTTGGTGTCATGGTTGAAGTCAACTGTGAAACCGATTTTGTGGCCAAGAATGAAGACTTCGTCCAGTTTGCCAGAAATATCGCCATGCACATTGCAGCCGCCAATCCCGTATCCATTTCTCAGCAGGATGTTCCCAAGGAAGTAGTTGAAAAGGAAATGGAGATTTACCGGGATCAGGTTCGCGCCATGGGCAAACCCGAACAAATGATTGATAAGATTGCAGAGGGCAAGCTGGCTAAATTTTATAAAGAAAGTTGTCTGCTCAACCAGGGATATGTCCGCGATCCCAATGTCACCATTTCAGACCTGATTAATGAACAGATCGCCAAAATCGGCGAAAACATCACCATCAAACGTTTTGTAAGATTCCAGGTAGGAGAATGATTTCTTGAAACATCCGCTCTACAAAAGGATTCTTCTCAAGCTGAGTGGCGAAGCCCTAATGGGAAACCAGGGCTTCGGCATTGATCCGGATATGATAAAATACGTAGCGGATGAAATACGCTCCGTCATCGACATCGGAGTGCAGGTCGCAATCGTGGTTGGAGGCGGCAATATTTTTCGGGGAATTGCCGCCAGTTCCTTTGGCATGGACCGGACCTCCGCCGACCACATGGGAATGCTGGCCACAGTTATCAACAGCATTGCTCTTCAGGATGCCCTGGAACGCAAAGGTATTCAAACAAGGGTTCAGACCGCTATATCCATGCATGAGGTTGCTGAACCATTTATAGTTCGAAGAGCGGTTCGCCACCTTGAGAAAGGACGCGCCGTTATTTTTGCAGCAGGAACCGGAAGTCCGTATTTTACCACTGATACTGCCGCAGCCTTGAGAGCGCAGGAAATTCATGCCGAAATACTCCTAAAAGCAACCAAAGTGGACGGAATCTATGATGCTGATCCGGTCAAGAACAAGGATGCCAGGTTTATCAAAAAGATCAGCTATATGGAGGTGTTGGAACGTCAACTGAAAGTCATGGATATGACGGCGATTTCACTGGCGATGGATAACAATCTGCCATTGGCTGTTTTCAATCTCCACGGCCCTGGAAACATCAGAAAAGTTGTCTGCGGAGATGATGTGGGTACTCGAATTTGCAACTGAATACATTTCTATAATTATCCTGAAAGGTGAGCTTCATGATTGAGTCCATTTGTCAAGAAACCAAAGATGCAATGAACAAATCCCTGGCAGCTTTGAAAAACGATTTCAAGCGGGTTCGAACCGGTCGTGCATCTCTATCCATCCTGGACGGTATTCGGGTGGATTATTATGGCACGCTTACTTCGCTTAGCCAGATGGCTTCTCTTTCTGTTCCGGAAAGCCGTCTTATTACTATTCAACCCTGGGATGTATCGGTCATCAAGGAAATTGAAAAAGCCATTCTGAAATCAGACTTGGGGCTAACGCCATCGAATGATGGAAAAGTGATTCGAATCTCCATCCCTCCCCTTACCGCAGACCGGCGAAAAAGCTTGGTGAAGATCATCCATAAAATGAGCGAAGAGCACAAAGTCGCCATCCGCAATATCCGCAGAGATTCCAACGAACTGATCAAGGGAACGACAAAAGACGGAGCAATTTCTGAAGATGATGGGTTCAAGGGCCAGGAGCAAATTCAGAAAATCACTGACGATTACATTAAAATGCTTGATGCTATCTATAGTGAAAAAGAGAAAGAAATCCTTGAATTCTAAACTGCCGCCTATTGAGGTTGCCGCCCTGGAAAAAAGGATTGACCTTCAACATCTGCCGGCCCATGTCGCCATTATCATGGACGGCAACGGCCGGTGGGCCAGACGGCGCCTTCTCAATCGGATTCACGGGCATGAAAGAGGGGCGGAGACGGTTCGAACCATTGTTACCGCCAGCCGGGAAATCGGGATACCGACATTAACCCTGTACGCCTTTTCCACGGAAAACTGGCAGCGTTCTGCAATTGAAGTGTCTGCCCTGATGTCTCTTTTAAAAAAATTTCTCGAATCTGAAAGACCCGTCATGCTGGCCAATGGCATTCGGCTGAACGCCATTGGTCAGATTGATCGGCTCCCTCAGGACGTACAGGATGTGCTTTATAAGTCCATTGAGGCCACCCGCCATAATCCGGGGATGGTATTAAATCTGGCGCTGAGTTATGGCGCGCGGGCTGAGATAGTTCGAATGACCCAAATTCTGGCGGAAAAAGCCAGAGACGGCAGCTTGGATCCCCAATCCATAACCGAAGAAACAGTCTCTACTCACCTTTATACTCACGATCTTCCGGATCCGGACCTACTGATTCGAACAAGCGGAGAAATGCGGGTCAGCAATTTTCTTCTTTGGCAGATCGCCTATTCAGAACTTCACATAACCCGAACCCTGTGGCCTGATTTCTCACGAAATGAATATCTGGATATCCTGAAAGACTATCAGCAGCGCAATCGCAGGTTCGGAAACGTATGACCTCTTCTTCTCACGTCAAACGCTGGTTAACAGGCTTGTCGGCGCTCCCGATCCTTATTTTATGGCTTGGCTGGGGCGGTCCCCTGATGTTTGCATTGCTAATTGTTATAGTCTGTATCCTGGCGCTTCGGGAATATTTTCTTATGGCTTTCAGCAGAAATTCCAAGGACATTTACCCGCCACTGGCTATATTGGGTTACACCACCGGACTTTCCATAATCTGTGCAGCATATTCCAATTCAGCAGCGTTCATTCTGGCTATCATAGCTATTAATTTTCTTTTGTGTGCTTTTCTATTATTGCAACGTTACAAAACCGACCCCTCCATCGTTGATGCTGTCGCCATGCAGATTCAGGGAATGGTGTATATTCCGGTTCTGATTGCCGGTCTTATCCGTATTCGCAATACGGATGCTGGCGTTCTGTGGATTTTTTTTCTTCTATCGGTTGTTTTTGCAGGGGATATCGGCGCCTATTATGCGGGTTCGTATCTTGGTCGTCACAAACTCTGTCCGTCGGTCAGCCCCAATAAAACCATTGAAGGTTCTATCGGCGGACTCTGCGCCAACCTGCTAATCGGCGGGGTCATCAAGGCCATGTTTCTCCCATCGCTTCCTTGGGCGGCATGTATGGTGATGTTTCTGCTCATCGGCACTGCAGGACAGATAGGCGATCTGTATGAGTCCGCCTTGAAACGATCTGCGCAGATCAAGGATTCCGGAACATTG
>JBAXVB010000327.1:0-4633 GCA_037129415.1 Deltaproteobacteria bacterium | reverse complement strand
CACTAATATTATCCTCCTTCTGTATCCCCTGGAAAGACCTTATGCACACCAAGATGTTCCTTTATGTTGACCCGGATGATATCGATTCTCCCCAGGCAATTCTCGCTCTCATTAGAAAACAGCTCAACCTGCCTGCCGATGCTGATCCTGAGTATGTGATTCACCGAAAATCCATTGACGCCAGGAAAAAGCGGCCCCGGTTTTTACTGGATATTGAGGTGTTTTATCTCGAAACGTTACAGAAAAAAACGCCGTTTCAGGTAAATTTCAAACCTGTATCTACGGATTATCGGGTGGTGATAGTCGGTGCCGGTCCTGCCGGATATTTTGCGGCGCTTGAGCTTCTGGAGCATGGCATTCGGCCGATTCTAATGGAAAGAGGAAGGGATGTCACGTCCCGTCGCAAGGATATTCAGCAGATTCACTCCAAAGGCATTGTAAACCCTCATTCCAATTACTGTTTTGGCGAAGGCGGAGCTGGCGCCTATTCGGATGGCAAACTCTACACCCGCTCCCATAAACGGGGGGACATCGGCAGGGTATTGTCCTTGCTGGTCGCTCATGGCGCTCTGGAGGATATTCTGATAGATGCCCATCCCCATATCGGATCCAACCGGCTTCCGCGTGTGGTCAAATCCATTCGGGAAACCATCCTGTCTAATGGCGGTGAAATCCATTTTGAATCCTGGGTGACGGATTTGATCATTGAAAGCGGCATAGTTACGGGCGTAGTGGTGGAAGAAAAAGGAAAAATACAGGCAGACGCAGTGATCCTGGCAACAGGCCATTCTGCCCGCGATATCTTTGAGCTGCTTGATCGAAAAAAAATCCTGATTGAATCCAAACCCTTTGCTATAGGGGTTCGGGTTGAACACCCCCAATCCCTGATTGATCGGATTCAATATCATCACAGCCCGAGACACCCAAAATTGCCGGCAGCCAGTTACCAGTTGGTCGAACAGGTGGATGGCAGGGGTGTGTTTTCATTTTGTATGTGCCCAGGCGGCTTCATTGTGCCGGCGGCCACTGCGCCGGGCGAGCTGGTCGTTAACGGGATGAGTCTGGCAGGCCGGGATACTCCGTTTTCCAATTCTGGCGTTGTGGTGGAAGTCCGCCTTGAGGATATTGATGCAGCTTCGAAAAAAGGACCGTTGGCCGCAATGAATTTTCAGAAAGAGCTGGAGCAGCAGGCTTTTCAGGCTGGCGGCAATGGGCTGATGGCACCGGCCCAGCGCATGACAGATTTTGTAGCAGGCAAGCTGTCGTCGGTACTGCCGAAAGCATCGTATAAACCTGGCATAGTGTCAGCGCCGGTGCATGAACTGCTTCCAGAAGGCATAAGGCGGCGATTGCAGACGGCTTTTAAGGCGTTTGATAGAAAAATGAAGGGGTATTACACCGAGGAAGCGCTGGTGCTTGCAATTGAATCCCGAACAAGCTCTCCGGTAAGAATTCCGCGAGATGAAAATACCCTGATGCACCCTCAGATTCAACACTTATATCCCTGTTCCGAAGGAGCCGGGTATGCAGGCGGGATTGTATCGGCAGCGCTTGATGGCCAGCGGGTCGCCCGCCAGGTCTCTGAAAACATGGGACAGGGGGTCGGGGGACAGGTCAAGAAACCCTGATTTCTGTTCCTTGATATCTAATCCCTGATATCTGATCTCTGGCCCCTTTTTCTTCAGCCTGTTTTATTATACCTTGCCAGCCACTCCTTCCTGAATGTCTCGAAGCGATGGTCCAAAATGGCTTGCCGCATATCCTTCATCAGATCCTGATATAGCGTCAGGTTGTGGATGGTGGCCAGGGTTTCCGCCAGGGGATCACGGGTAAAAAACAGATACCGGAGCACCGTGCGGGAATAAGTCTTGCAAGTATAACACGAACAGTGAGTATCAATCGGATATTTATCCTTGCGGTAGGTCTTGTCCATTATCCGGATTTTCCCCAGGCGGGTAAAAAAAGTTCCCTGTCTGGCATACCGGGTTGGAATCACGCAGTCGAACATATCCATGCCCAGCGATACCGCAGATAGAAGGTCTTCCGGAAGGCCAACGCCCATCAGATACCGTGGAAGATGGTCCGGCAAAAACGGCGCAGCGTGCCGTACCACCGTCTGCATCAGATCGAATCCTTCCCCGACGCTGACTCCACCAATGGCGAATCCATCAAATGGAATGGCGGTGATCTCCATGGCGCTATGTTCCCGAAGATGTGGATAAACTCCGCCCTGTATGATGCCAAACAGAAACTGATGGGGCTGAAGGGGAACTTCCCGGCACCGGGCGGCCCAACGTGTTGTGCGCTCCAAAGATTGTTCCACGTAAGCCTCTGGCGCCGGATACTCCACGCATTCATCGAAGGCCATGACGATGTCTGCTCCCAAATCCCGCTGAATTTCCATGGATCGCTCCGGTCCCAGAAAAAGCCGCTCTCCGTTCTCCTCGTAGGCAAAGCTTACGCCTTCTTCGGTAATCTCTTTCTGGGGGAGGGAAAAAACCTGAAACCCGCCGGAGTCGGTCAGAATGGTCTGATTCCATCCCATAAACCGATGCAGCCCGCCCATGCGCTGAACAGTCGCCAGGCGCTCGCTGAGCGATAAATGGTAGGTATTGGCCAAAACCACCTGAGCGCCTGTTTCGGCGACATCTTTTGGCATGGTGGACCGTACAAAACCGGCCGTGCCTACCGGCATGAACGCCGGGGTCTGAACCGTTCCATGATCGGTGGTAAACTCGGCCCGCCTGGCCCCGCAGGGATCAACGGCATGAAGCCGGAACTGAATGTCTTTTAGTGGCATATAATAGCTTTCATGTAGATAACCTTATTATCTCCAGACGCATAAAAATCCGTCAGGATCGCTTCCTGATGATAGCCACAGGAATGATAAAACCGGTGGGTGGGTTCGTAGATTTTTCGGGAGGATGTTTCGACGTAAACTCGCTGACCTTTCATTTCCTGAATCCGCAATTCCGTCAGTTGCAGAAGACGTTTGCCGATACCCGTTCCCTGAAGCTCTTTTTGAACGGCGATCCAGTAAAGGTCAAACCGCCCCTGAGTGAACGGAATGGGACCAAAACAGGTATATCCATTTATGATGCCGTTTGTTTCTGCAAACAGGAATTCGTAACCGCTGGACGGCCCTTTGGCCAGTCTTTCTTCAGCAAGTTCCCGTGCAACAGCGGTTTCTTCGGGATAAAAAAGTTCACAGGATTCGGTCAGATGAAAAATGGCTTCAGGATCTGAGTGATGAACGGTGTCACGAAAGATGACATTCAGGGTATGCTCACGCATTGACGGCTATTTTCCATGACAGTTCTTCGGATTCAGCATGTAGCCTGTCCGCGATTTGGACCATCGGCTCATGAATAATGCGCTCAATAATCTGTTTGAATGTCAAATCCGCCTTGCCTGCGGCGGCCACAAATCCGCTGTCCGGTGCAATACAGGGATTGGTATTGACTTCCAGAACCCAGGGATTGCCGCTGTCATCCACCCGGAAATCCACGCGGGCATATCCCTTTAAATTGAATAGCTTCCAGCATTCCATGGCAATCTTAATGATATTGTTCAGAAGCGGTTTGTCATGATCCGGAAAGTCAAAAGAGCGAACGGTATTTTGATACTCGAAGGATTCTGATTCCCATTTAGCCTTGTAATCCACAATTTTATGTCTGTCCTTGGGGTAGTTTTCAAAACAAATTTCGGCCGGCGGCAGCACCTGTGGGATGCCATTGCCATTTTTGGCCAGGAGCGAAAGATTGAATTCCCGGCCTTCTATGAATGCTTCGGCAAAACAAGCTCCGCCCAGTTGATCTTTACGGCGATCCATTTCCTGAAGGAGCTGGTCATAAGTCTTGGGGAAAACCACGGAATCATAACCAATGCCCACAGAACCATGTTCCCATACAGATTTAATAATGCCAGGATTGCACAGCGGTGTTTTTCGCTGTCCAATTTTATCCCTGGTTTTATCCCGGGTTTTACCCTGGGTCACAAAAAAAGGAGTTGGAATCCTGGCTCCCTTCAGCATCTGTTTGGCCAGAATCTTGTTGGATGTGGTATAAATTGCATCGGCTCCGGCACCGGTGTAGGCCATGTTCATGGCATCCAGTATGGACGGTGCTATGTGAATCAGCCGTCCCTGCCCGTCAATGGACTCAACGAGATTAAATACCAGCGCCGGATTGATTTCGGCGATTTTCCTCAGGGTTTCTTTAATATCCAGAGAAAAACTGACAGGAACCGGGTCATGATTCAGTTCTGATAGCGCCTGGGAAACAGATTCAACCTGTACCAGTCCATCCTGCTCATCTTTCGAAGTATTTTCGGACATGTTTCCGTACAAGACGGCAATTCTCATTGGGCGGTTTCCTTAAAACTGTGCATGGGAAAAGGTGGGCAGGTAGGGGCGAATCTTGTATTCGCTCCCACATAATTTGGGCATGGGGCAGGTGCAAGCCAACATACCTTTTGGCTTGCACCTGCCAGAAAGTTTTTCTTTGCGTCAGAAGGTCTTTTTGTGGGCTGTACTATAACGAAAAAGAGTATAAGTGCAATAAAAATATTCCGTGTTTGAATAATTTCCTTTTTGATATTTTCTTGATTGTAATATCAATATGTTATATATCTG
>JBAXVB010000326.1:0-4634 GCA_037129415.1 Deltaproteobacteria bacterium | reverse complement strand
ATCGCCACCCATCCGTCTTTTGATCGAACCTCAAGAATTTGAAATCCGGTGGCTTTCATTTTTTGCACAACCTGCTTCTGATTGGCTTCAATGATTCCCGAACATATCAGTATGCCGCCCGGCGCAAGTGTCTGCTTAACATCATCCAGCAAAACCAGAATGACTTCCGATAAAATATTCGCCGAAATCAACTGGAAGGTTTCTGTGACCATATCCACCAAATTTCCGGATCTTACACAAAATCTCTCTGGATCGATATGATTCAATAGAAGGTTTTGCTCGGCAATATCACAAGCAAGGCTGTCCGCATCGGTTCCAAACACCCTGGATGCGCCCAGTTTAACCGCCGCAACCATTAAGATGCCAGAGCCGGTTCCTACATCCAGAAACGTATCTCCAGGTTTCAGATAATCCTGGATCATTTGAATACACAGTGCGGTCGTGGGGTGGGTCCCCGTACCAAAAGCCATTCCAGGATCAATCTCAATGATCATCTCGCCTTCCGCCGGTGTGTATTCCCGCCAGGTTGGTTTGACAACCAGGATATTCGTAAGCTTTTCCGGCCAGAAATAGGCTTTCCAGGATTCCGCCCAGTCTTCCTCATCCACCTCGCTATAATGAATCTGAAAGAAAATACCCTGGGTTTGCTTCAGATCCGCCAGTCCATGCTCAAGCTTCGAGCAGTTCAATGCCAGCGTGTCATTTTGAGGGAAATATCCGGTTACGCTATGATGATCCGGCTTTGGCAGGGCGTTGTCTCCCCAGCCTTCAGGCGGCTCCATGTCCGGATCCTCTACCACTACACCTGAAAGACCAAGATCATAAAACAGGGCTGAAACCAGCTCCACAGCCGGCTCGGCAGGATCTGCATCCACGATAACCACTGCAGCCATCCATTTCATTGAGGCATCCTTTGATGATAAAATCGTTCTTTAATAATTGGCGTGCCAGCAACTCCGCAGCGGAAAACGGTTTGGCCAGGTAGTCGTCCGCCCCTTGGTCGAGCCCCTTGATCTTGTCGTCAATCTGGCTTCTTGCCGTCAGCTCAAGTTGGCGATTGTTCCACCCATCCCAACATAAAGCCCACACCCCTGTTTATTTTGGGTTATTCTTTAGTTTAATCTTCCAGATCATACCGCCGCAGTTTTCGCCAAAGGGACACCCGATCGATTCCCAGGATGGCTGCTGCTTTGGTTTTGTTGTTTCCGGCCTGATCCAGAATCCAGGCGATATACGATTTTTCATTTTCATCCAGCGTGAGAAACTCGCTTTTTCTCTGGCGCTGGATATGAAATTTAATCTGCTGAAGGTCTGCCGGAAGCTGTCTGATTTCAATGACAGACCCGGTTGACAGGGTAACGGCCCGCTCCATGATATTCTCCAGTTCCCGGACATTTCCCGGAAACCCGTAATTCATCAGAATATCCATAGCCTCACCTGATAACTGACTCACATCCTTGGCCTGGGCATCCGAGAACCGTTTCATGAAATGTTGGCACAACATGGCAAGGGTATCTTTTCGATCTATCAGCGGGGGAACATGCAGGGAAATGACATTCAAACGGTAAAACAGATCCTGCCGGAATTTTCCGGCATCAACCTCTGTTTTCAAATCCTTGTTTGTGGCGGCTATAATCCGGATGTCGATGGGAATTTCTTCGACACCACCGACGCGAATCAGGGTCCTTTCCTGAAGCACCCGAAGCAGCTTGACCTGCATGGAAAGCGGCATGTCTCCGATCTCATCCAGCAGAATGGTTCCGCCATGAACCGATTCCAGCAAGCCTTTGCGGATTCCCCTGGCCCCGGTAAAGGCTTCTTTTTCATGCCCGAAGAGTTCATTCGCCAAAAGCTCTTCGTTAAACGCGCCACAGTTTATGGCCAAAAATCGTTTTGCGGAGCGGCGGCTCAACTGGTGAATGGTTTTGGCTACCAGTTCCTTTCCGGTCCCGGTTTCTCCCAGGATCAATACCGTGCAGTCCGATGGCGATATCTGCTCGATGGTGTTTTTCAGATTGATCATTTTGGGATTCTGTCCGATCAGGATGGGAAATGCCTGCTGGGACTGTATCTGTTTCTTTAATTCGGCGACTTCCTGTCGAAGAGATCGTTTTTCGATGGCCTGGCGCACCAGAATGCGCACTTCATCAATCTGATAGGGCTTGGGAAGATAATAGAAAGCGCCTTTCTGCATGGCCTCGACAGCAGTGTTGACCGTAGCATAGCCGGTAACGACAATGACCTCTGTACCCGGATATTTTTCACGGGTAAGCTCAACCACTTCCATGCCGTCCATTCCCTGCATCCTGAGATCAGTCATCACCAGATCAAAATCCCGGCTTTCCAGCTCCTGAAGTGCTCTCATTCCGCTGTCCACGCAGACGGTCTCAAAGCCTTCCTTGCGGAGAACATAACCCAGATTTTCCCTGGCGATGCTTTCGTCGTCCACAATCAATATGCGCGCGGCCATTATTCGACTTTCCTTATACGGATTGTTGTAAAGGCAATCGGATAATGAACCGTGCGCCTTCGCCGACCTGACTTTCAACGCTAATCGTTCCCTGATGCTTTTGGATGATCCCATATACAACGGAAAGTCCCATGCCTGTTCCGGTGCCCACGGGTTTGGTGGTGAAAAACGGGTCAAAAATCTGGCTGAAATGATTATCGGGAATTCCGGCTCCAGTATCTTCCACAGTGATAACCGCCTGATGGGTTGTCTGGTCCGGTGTTGCTGAAATGCGGATCTGCCCCGGAGGGTTTTCAATTGCCTGGACAGCATTCATCAGAAGGTTTAAAAAAACCTCCTGGAGGCGCTGGGCATCCAGATTCAAAAGCATGTCCGCCGGAACATCCCGCACAATATCGATACCCGGCGGCACCTGGCTGGACATGAGCCGGACCGCGCGATCCACCACTTCCTTGAGCGAATGGGGAACCAGCGCAAATTCCTTGTCCCGGGAAAACTCCAGAAGCCCCTTGACCGTGTCCCGCGCCCTGTGGACTTCCTGCTCGATATTTGTCAACATTTTATGCATGAACTCCGGATCGCCATGACCGAATTCTTCCAGAAGAATCTGACAGGAGGTTGAAATATTGTTGAGGGGATTATTCAACTGGTGGGCCACACCGGAGGTCAGGATACCGATGGAGGAAAGCTTTCTGGCCTGAAGAAGCTGTTCCTGGCGTTTTTCCAGTTCAGATGTCATTCGGTTTAAAGCCTGCAATACCTGCTGGGTTTCATCCCAATTGCCCGTAATGGGTAAATGGCTGAAGTCCCCCTGAGCGATCTGAAGTGTCGCTTGTTCGATAACTTTCAGGGGCCGAATGATTTTTTTGATGACCACGACAATCAGAAACAGCCCTGTAAATATGAACAGCACGATGGATGCCGCCAGTTGGCTCTTTAAAGATTTGATGATGGTCAATATGCGTTGGCGTTCGTATGTGACTAATTGATGAGAAATGTCCAGGAGTTTTTTCCCCTGCTCCCGCAATCTATCTTCGATTTTCTGATTGCAGGATCCCGAACGCTGGCCGCAGCATTTTTCAATCTGATCCATGGTAGATCGGTATGCCAGCAATTCCTGAGCAAGAAGATTCAAATGCGGGGCGCCTTTCAAGTTCTGTATTTCTGGAACGATAGAGTCAATGGTGTTCAGACCTTTTTCAATATATAACCTGTTTTCAGTAAAGTCCTGCACGGATCCATAGAGAAGAAAGTTTTTTTCATACCTTCGAATCTCCAGAATGACATTGTTCAGGTCATCGGCAACCTCAACAAGATGCTGTTTGCGCTCGATCTCTTTAAGATAACGGAAAGAGAGTCCGCCAACCAGCGCAACGGCCATAATACCAAGCGTCAGTCCGAAAATGACTTTTTGACGGATATTCAAATAGAGTTTCCAGCGCATTTTCATTGTCCCCGTGGTATTCGATAGCCTGACTTTTTTCGATCATCAGGCATGAGCCGTTATTGATCATTTTCTTTCTGGATTTCCGCATCCCGCAGAAATAGCGCCCATCAAGCGGTAATGGAGAGAATATATAACTATCTAAAAATACAATATTTATAAAAATTATCAAAAGTCAAGTAATATCATTCAACAACTCAAGAATATTTCTGGTGAAGAAAGTCACATCTACTTTATCTGGATTTCAATTTGACTCCCTCGCGCCTATCTGATACTTCCAGGCAATGTCGGGATGCACAGTTGATTTTTGATGGCAGACCAGTTGTGCATGTACCCACATCGAAAAACAATGAGGCGCGTTTTGCTTCCATAGCAAAGATAGAAACAAAGTTTTACACGGTCATTTGGACATGGCGAGCTGACCATCGCCGGATTATATCATTCAGGAGGTCACAAGATGGCGAGAAAAGCTCACATCGTAAGATACACGGAAAAGGAACTTAAAGAATTGGTCAAAAAAGATGGCTCCTGTTCCGACTGGAAAAAAGCCGCAAGCATGACCGACGCTCAAATTGAAGCAGCCATTGCCGATGATCCCGACGAAGCTGGTATGATTATGGACTGGGAAAATGCAACGGTTGAATTGCCGCAACCTAAAGCCGTGTTAAATATGCGGATTGACAAAGACCTGTTGGAATATTTTCGCAAGAGCGGCAAAGG
>JBAXVB010000325.1:0-4636 GCA_037129415.1 Deltaproteobacteria bacterium | reverse complement strand
CTACGTTGACTTCGGAGCAGCTTATGGCCTCTACAAATGGGATGGAGCGTCATGGGCTCAACTCACATCGGCAGATCCTGAAAACATGGTGACCTCGGGTTCATCGCTTTGTGTGGATTTCGGGGCAGCTTATGGCCTCTACAGATGGAATGGGAGCATTTGGTCTCAACTTACCGGGGCCAATCCCGTAATAATGGCGGCATCAAATTAGCTGATTTATTACCCAGACTTGTCCCCGTGTATCCACATCTTTGTGTCATAGTCACGGGGGCAAGTCTTTCCAGAGTGAACTGCTCAGTATAGAGTAATTATCTGACCGGCTTATGGACTTTGGAAGCAAGGTGTCTCTATCTTGAATTTATTCTTCCAAATATTCATTGACACATTTTGCTATCGGTAGTGCAGGACGAACTAATATTCTTAAAGCGTGGTCCATGATACTTATCCCATTTCCCTTAACTGATTGAGGATGTACATCATGAAAAAATTTACATAGCAGCGGATGTTTTTTATGACTGGAATTTTGGTGGTTTATCAAAAAAAAATTAGGTGTCTGATTTTTATGAAATCTTTTAAACAAAAAGAAGGAAAACGCAAATGAGAAAATTGGCATTGTATTTGGTCGTATTGATGGGGTTGAGCTGTATTCCGGCTTATGCTCTGATTGGTGATGTGAATAATGACACCGCTATTGATCTCAAGGATGTGATTCTTTCCCTTAGGGTTTGCGCGGGATTGTATCCGTCGGATGTTGTTCTGACCGGCGATGTGAACGAAGATCACAAAATCGGTCTTGAAGAGGCAATTTTCGAACTGCAAGTCATCGCCGGACTCAGGAAGGATACAGCGATAATAGACCTCGGAACAGCCGAAAATTTTGTGCTTCTGGCAAAATCAGGAATCACAACCACGGGAACCACCCATATAACCGGAAATATCGGAGTTAGTCCGATTGATTCGACTGCCATGACGGGATTCGGACTAATATTGGATAGCTCGGGCGCATTCTCAACATCGGCTCTCGTGACCGGAAAAATATACGCAGCCGACTATGCGGTTCCGACTCCGGCGAACATGACCACAGCCATAAGCGACATGCAAACCGCATACGTCGAAGCCGCCGGGCGGGCAATCCCCGATTATACGGAACTGTACGCCGGAGATATTAGCGGCAGGACACTCGTTCCCGGCCTCTACAAGTGGGGCACCGGGGTATTGATAACGAATGCCGGTGTTACTATCTCGGGTGGCGCAAATGATGTCTGGATATTCCAGATAGCGGGAGACCTCACCGTGAACAACGGCGCCATTGTTACTCTGTCAGGCGGTGCGCAGGCCAAGAATATATTCTGGCAGGTCGGCGGCGGCACAGGAGTGTCTCTCGGAACGGGGTGTGCTTTTGAAGGGATTATATTGGCAGCAAAAGGTATCACAATAAACACAGGAACAACGCTGAACGGCAGGGCGTTGGCACAGACCAATATTACATTAAACGCCAATATCGTTACGTCCCCTTAAGGCGGGAGGAATTTAGCGCGAAAACTGGCTTATAGTAATTTCACATTTGATAAAGTCAGAAAAGAGCTTAACCTCATAACTGAGGATAAAGCCGGTCTTTTCAGCCATATAACCTAAGTGAAAGCGGATGAGTATTTTTCAAAATCTCTGAAAGAAGACAATATTCCTCTCGGATTGGCAATCAATACAGAGAAAGCACGCTCGGAACTGATTATAGCTCCGGTACTGCTTGAACTGAGAAAAATGACAAATAAGCATGTAAGTCTGTTTTCAGGGATTGAATTTGATGTCGTCGAAGAACTGGGTCTGAACGGAGCCTGTGATTTTATTGTCAGCCTTTCATCCGAACACAATAACCGTTCACTCCCCATCCCCCCAAAATCCGTAACAGGCTGAATTTATTCAGGTCAACTTTGAAAAGAAGGGGGGGGGAGTGAACGGTTACTCCGAACATCTTTCATCCCATCATCCGCTCAGAGTACTCCAGGATGGCGAGTTTGAACGATTGGGCAGCTCCCACACCGTCCAAGTACGGATTGTTGCCGCCACAAATCGTAATACAAATCCTTGGGCTCGACCGCAGTACCTTGCGTGCTCGTATGCGTAAACTTGACATCCAAAAACCCTAAATTCTCATCCCCATGTAGCGACCTGCAAATGCAAATCAGATGCAGCAGCTCCACCTGAAAAATCCATTATCATTTTAAAGCCGCCCTTATCTTAAGTCACCCATCACGCCAAAGAGACCGCAACAAAAGTCATATATGACCACAAGTTAAATATGACCGTTTTTATGTGGCTGTTCATGACAGCCCTGCAGATGCATTATCAACTAATTATTCATAAAAATCAAAATGTTGAGTGACATAACACTGAGCGCTTAAAACATGGCGCAAAGAGTGCAACTATATAAAGTTCAGAATTATCAACACGCGATCACAAAACCCGGCAACTTCAAAAAAATTGCATCAAAGAAAGGAAAAAAGCACCATGAAAAAAACAATGAATTGCTTAGCACTGATAGTAACTATGGCCTCTTTATTTTTTATCAATGTCAGTCTGTTCGCATCCGTGATAAGCGTGAACGCCACCGAAACTGAGGTTTTGGCAAAAGATGGGACTGTCATCTTGCACAGCGAAGCCACCAGCGCGGCTCAAAAGGATCTGGCGACCAAATACGCCAAGGATGTGAAAGGCGTCAAAAACGTTAAAAATGAGACGACAGTGTTAACTACCGCAATGAAGCCAGGCAAAAAAACGATGGGCGAAAAGATGGATTCCATGATCGGATCGATTGATGACGCGTCCATCACCGCACTGGTCAAGACGACGTTGCTGTACCATCAATCGACCAGTGTCCTCAACCACACCACTGTCGAGACGAAAAAAGGTGTGGTCGAGTTGGGGGGCAAAGCCAGGAACACGGCTGAAAAGGACCTGGCCAGCAAGCTTGTGAGCGACGTTTACGGCGTAAAGGGAGTGGTCAACAATATGACCATCAAGGAAACCAAGTACGAGCGCCACTAAGACTACCGGCTCGTCGCCGACTGTTTCGGAGCAAGAAAAGAAAGCTACTGAGCGGCAAGTCCCAATGTCGGGTCCTGCCACAGTTCCTTATGTTCTCACAATCGTAAAATGGAGGACTTCGTGACTATAAATTTTGGTGACATCAAACAATCGAAGTGTCAAACAATACTTGATTGCCCAGACTATGTCAGATTAAATATTACATCTGGCAAGAAGTTTAATAATGATTGAAGCAAAGTCTAAACCCAGAGCGCTTTTCTGGTGTTTACAGACTAAGTTTGTCAAAAGTCCAAAACTGAAAGAAGGGCTATGAAAGGAGGTGAAGAAATGATTTCAGGTACATGTGAATAAGTGTATATGTAAAATCAGTAGAAGGTTAGTAATAAACAATCGTGATTTTAATAATTATCGAAAGGGGATTTTATGAAAACATTTAAGGCCCAGAAAGCTCATCTTGTATTTATGTTAGTTCTGAGTGTTATTATTAATAGCACGTCAGTCTACGGAAGTTCGGATCTTCAGTCAATGGGGAATCCACTAACAGTGATAAATTTTGGAGTTGCTGGCAATTTCGTGATTCTGTCAGAAACAGGAATCACTAATGTTCCTACATCTGCTATTACCGGGGATATAGGAACGAGTCCAATTACAGGTGCGGCTATTACTGGTGTAACGTGTTCAGAAGTGACAGGAACGATATACACAGTCGATGCTGCCGGTCCCGCATGCCTTGTGACTAGCGAAAGCATGTTAACCACCGCCATAAGTGATATGCAAACCGCGTACACTGATGCCGCCACACGTCCTAACCCGGATTATTTGAATTTGGGCGCCGGAAATATTGGAGGCTTAACGCTTACACCTGGCCTGTATAAATGGACGAGTGCGGTTATCATCCCAGCGGATGTTACAATTTCGGGCGGTCCGGACGATGTCTGGATATTCCAGATTTCCGGGACACTTATTATGAGTTCTGCTGTGAATATTACCTTGAGCGGAGGTGCACAAGCAAAGAATATTTTCTGGCAGACAGCCGGCGCCGTCACCTTCGGAACAACCAGTCATTTTGAAGGGAACATTTTAGGGCAGACAGGCATTAATTTGCAGACCGGTGCATCAATAAACGGAAGGATGTTGGCGCAAACTGCGGTAACTCTTCAAATGAATACTGTTACACAGCCATAATAAGTTAAAGGGCTACCCTCGCTGTCTATTGGACTTTGAACAAACTTGCCTGTAAACCCCAGAAAAGCGCTCTGGGTTTAGACTTTGCCTCAATCATTACTGATTCTACCGGATTTTGTGGTTTTCATACTACAAGCCGGTGAAAATTGCATTTTTGCATCCCTGTTACAATAAAAGGGGGCTTGTATTTGCAAATATCGCGCAATTCTATTGCGCGATTCCATTTTTCAACACACTCCAGAACACTCTCGTTGCTGCATCCATACGAGGATTGCACCTAACCACATAATCCGGTAGAATCAGCCATATTTTCAGGGTATTCCTGCTTATGGCCATGGATTGGGCAACATCTCTATAGCGCTCAGATAAATTAACCCACTATTGCTACAATAAATTAAGCCATATA